>CACWPR010000052.1 GCA_902762855.1 Ruminococcus flavefaciens | reverse complement strand
AACCGTAGGGAGAGGGAAGGGAGGGAAATGCCGCCTTTTGTACCAGTTTTGTCTTTTTCCCTCCCTTCTCTTTCCCGAAGGTGTTCCTCTTTGGCCAGCCAGCGTGACGCTGGACCCGGCCACGCTGCCGCTTGCTCCGCTCGCTTACTCACCGGGTAAGACTTACTCTGCTTTCGCATACGGCACCGATGAAAATACGTTCTTCCCACAAACAAAAAAGGCCGCCTTTCCCCCTGTTAGCCTATTGATTTAATATGATAAATTTATGAAATTATTGTCAGCTATTGATTTTTCCTATGGATTAGGGTATAATCTATGTATAAGCACTGCGGCGAGCTCCGCCGCAGCTACGTTCACTGACAGAAAAGGATGTGACTATGTTGAAAGCTATCTGCTCCCGCAAGGAGCTGCTGTTCTCAGATTATTACAGCTGCGTTGACGACATTATTTCCAGCGAACAGCTCAATAAACTGAAAGAAATCACTCACCACATCTCCACTACAAGGTTCCAGCACTGTCTCAACGTCTCTTACTATAGCTGGCTCATGTGCCGCAAGCTCGGCCTTAACGCACGTTCAGCCGCAAGAGCCGGTCTCCTTCATGACCTGTTCTTCTACAACAGGAAGGAGTACAATGCTTCAAAACGCAGAGGTCAGCTCTCCCACAGCGCCATGCACGCCGCCCAGGCCGCTGAGAACGCTGCCAGACTGACCCCCATTACCGACCTCGAAAGAGACATGATAGAAAAGCATATGTGGCCTGCTACCAGGCCTATGCCAAAATTCAAAGAGACCTACGTTATTACTGTCATTGACAAATACTGTGCCGTTCTGGAATTCTGTGTGCCAAGACTCACAGGAGCTGCCGGAAAGCACTGAAATTCATTACCAGGAGGATAACCATGAACATTGAGACCAAATGCCTGCACGCAGGCTATACCCCAAAGAATACCGAGCCCAGAGTCGTACCTATCGTACAGAGCACAACTTACGTATATGACTCAACAGACGACGTTGCCGCTGTTTTCGATGACCCCACCAAGAGCCTCATCTACTCCCGTTTCGAGAACCCCACTGTTATGGCCGTTGAAGAGAAGATAAATGCCCTCGAAGGCGGTGTTGGTGCTATGTGTACCTCCAGCGGTCAGGCTGCATCCCTGCTCTCACTGCTCAACATTCTCCAGGCCGGCGACAGCTTCATCTCTGCTGCTACTATCTACGGCGGTACTATCAACCTCTTCGCCTATACGCTCAAAAAGCTGGGCATCGAGTGCATCTTCGTAAATGCTGACGCTCCTGAGGACGAGATAAGAGCCGCTTTCAAGCCTAACACAAAGGCAGTTTTCGGAGAGACTCTCGCTAACCCTGCTCTCTCTGTTTTCGATATTGAAAAGTTCGCTAAGATAGCTCACGACAACGGAGTTCCCCTTATCATCGACAACACTTTCCCCACCCCCATTCTTTGCAGGCCCTTCGAGTTCGGCGCTGACATTGTAGTTCACTCCACAACAAAGTACATGGACGGCCATGCAGTACAGGGCGGCGGTGTTATCGTTGACTCCGGTAACTTTGACTGGACCAACGGCAAGTTCCCTGAGTTCACAGAGCCTGATGAGAGCTACCACGGCACAATTTACACAAAGGCTTACGGCAAGGCAGCATACATAATCAAGGCAAGGATGCAGCTCATGAGAGACTTCGGCTGCTATCCTGCTGCACAGTCTGCTTTCTACCTCAATCTTGGTCTGGAGACTCTTCCCCTTCGTATGAAGCAGTACTGCGAGAATGCCAAGATAGTTTCCGAGTTCCTTGAAGCCAACGACAAGGTAGAGTCCGTAAACTACCCCGGACTGAAGAGCAGTCCCTACTACGAGCTTGCTCAGAAGTACCTCCCCGGCGGATGCTCAGGAGTTATCTCCTTTGTTATCAAGGGCGGAAGAAGCACTGCTGTAAAGTTCATGGACTCCCTGAAACTTGCGTCCAACGAAGTACACGTTGCTGACATCCGCACCTGTGTTCTCCACCCTGCAAGTGCAACACACCGTCAGCTCACAGACGAACAGCTCGTTGCTGCCGGCATCAACGGCGGTATGATACGTCTTTCAGTGGGACTTGAAAATGTTGAGGACATCCTCGCTGACCTGAAGCTCGGTTTCGCTGCTATTGGCTGAAATATCTGATAATTGCAAAAGGGACTGCTCCTGCAGTCCCTTTTTACATATCCCCGGCAAGAAGAAGCACAGACCCGATAAGCAAGGGAATTGCCCGGACATCCCTCAGAGACACAATGAACAGTCCTGCTGAAAGAACCAGCTTCGCCCCAAGAAGTACTCTCCTCGCTGTACGCTCGCCGGATGTGCCGGAAATGAGCAGCTCCAGAACAGCTCCCCCGTCAAGCTGACTGTAGGGCAGCAGATTGTAGAGCCCAAGGGCAAGGCTGGTCCCGGCAAGCTCCCCGGAGGCGGCTGCCCAAAGCAGAAGATTTACCGCCGGCCCCGAAAGCAGGACTGCAAGTCCATGGCTAAAGGGAGCGGCGGCTTTTTTCTCAGGTATCATCAGTATCCCGGTACCTCTCATGTCCACCGAGAGCAGCCGCTGTCCCAGTGCTGCCGCTGTCAGGATGTGCCCAAGCTCATGGAGGATACAGGAAATATAGAAGTCCCCGGCACGCTCCGGCAGGAACAGGAAAAAAAGTGCATTGAAAAGGAGGAACGAAAAATGCACCCGGAGACTGACTCCCCCTACCCTACAGCTTATCAATGAGCCTGAGCAAAAGCTCTATGGGGTCAGGGATGAGCTCCGCCGGAGATTCCGAGAGCGCCTTTATCTTAGCAAGAAGCTCCCCTCCCAGCCCCGGACTTATCCTTCCTGTCAGCCATACTGTCCCGGCAGCTCCAAGGCATACCACCGCCTGTGCCGCCGGAGCTCCCCCTTCCTTTCCGGTGCTCCGGTATTCCTTCAGGAGCTCTTCCTCCTCCCGGTCCTCGATTTTTTCTTCGTCCATAGCATCACCTCTTTAAAGGATATGCGGACAATGTTCCGGAAAATACCAAGCCCCCGGCATATGCCGGGGGCTTCTGCTTAGGGCAATACCGCAAAAAGACGTCAGGCGGTCTTTGTGCGGTGTTGCCTTATATCTTTGTGACAAATGGAGTAATGAGTATCATTATCATGCACACAGGACATATATACTTTATCATTACCTCATAGAGCTTCTTTGAACGGAACTGCTTTTCTCCGTACATTACCTCTTCCTCAACATACTTGGTCTTGACAGCATAACCTATCATGATACAGGTCATGAATGCAAGGACGGGCATCATCAGGTTGTTTGTGGCAAAGTCGAAGAAGTCCAGTATCTGCATATCGAAAATAGTGAAGTCAGACCACTTGCTGTAGCCCAGTACTGAGAGCATACCGATGATGATAGTGAAAACGATGACAACACCGCAGCTCTTTGCCCTGCTGAGACCGAATTTCTCTATGACTACCGCTGTGACTGTCTCCATAAGGGATATAGATGAGGTCAGGGCTGCAAGGGCTACCAGCACGAAGAACGCCGCACCTATGAACTGTCCGCCGGGCATGGAGTCAAACACCTTCGGGAGAGTGTCGAACATGAGTCCGGGGCCGACTTTTATGGAGTCCTTGTCTCCGCCGGAGAAAATGAACACTGAGGGCACGATGATAAGTCCTGCCAGGAATGCTACTGCTGTGTCGAATATCTCTATCTGACGGACTGAGCCTTCAATGGAGTCCTCCTTACGCATATATGAGCCGTAGGTCACCATGATGCCCATTGCTATGGACATTGAGTAGAAGAGCTGTCCGACTGCGGCGGCAATGGTCTTGAGGAACATACCGGCTGTGAATCCGCTGAAATTGGGCAGGAGGTAGTATTTCAGGCCCTCCCCTGCACCTTTAAGAGTAAGAGTATATCCGCCGATGCCTATGATGAGAATGAGCAGCACCGGCATGAGTATCTTGCTGACCTTCTCTATTCCCTTTTCAACTCCCAGCACTACTGCCGCAGAGCCTATGAGAACGTAGATAAGGAAGAATACGGCAGGCTGTCCGAAGCCGCTGATGAACTCTGCGAAACGGCTTATCTCATTGCCGGCGCTGTCAGTGGTATTCTCCGCCATATGAGCTCCGTTTCCGGTAAAGAAGGCCGTCATGTATTTCAGTACCCAGCCGCCGATAACGCAGTAATAAGGGAGGATGAGCGCCGGTATAGCTGCTGCCAGCCAGCCCAGAGGTGCGAACCTCTTATCTGCGGAGCGGTAGGCTCCGATAACGCTCTTGCCTGTTCTGCGGCCTATGGCTATCTCAGTAAGCATAAGAGCGAATCCGAATGTAACTGCAAAGATTATGTACACCAGCAGGAATATACCTCCGCCGTACTTTGCTGCAAGATAAGGGAATCGCCAGATGTTGCCCAGTCCCACAGCAGAGCCTGCCGCTGCAAGGACAAATCCTATCTTTGAGCCGAATCCGCCTCTGGACCTGGTAGTCTTTTCTTTTTTCATGTTTCTTATTCCTTTCGTCGATAATTATGTCCTTCAGTTCCTGTCTCACTGTTTCGGGAACTCAATATTTATCCGGAACCTTCCGCTGCTGCACTCCGCTGAGACCTCGCCTCCGAGCAGCATGGTAAACTGCTTTGCTATGGCCAGTCCCAGGCCGGTATTGCCTCTGGTACGGGAAATATCCGTGGTATAGAACTCGTCGAATATCCGCCGTGGGTCAAGGCCGGGGTCATCAAGGCCGTTTTCAAAGCTCAGTGCCGCTCTTTCGCCGTCCGTGACGGTTATTATAAGGTCTCCGGAGCCGTGCTTCAGTGCATTGCTTATAAGGTTATCGAATATCCTCATAAGGGTATTGCGGTTGGAGAATACGAGGAGCCTGCCTGTATCTCCACGGATGTCGATAGCCCTTCTGCGGGCGCAGTAGTCGTCGAAGTAGTGTACCGCTGACTCCTCCAGCACAGCGTTGAGGTTCAGCACCTCCTTTTCCGGGACCTTTCCGGAGGATATCATCCTGGAGAATTCAAAGAAGGAGCTTATCAGCTCTTCAAGGCGCTCCATGCGCTTTTCTGCGATGCGGACGCTCCGCTCCCTTTCCTTATCAGGCAGAGATGTGTCCCCGGCCATGTTTATGTAGCCCATTGCGGAGGTCAGCGGAGTTCTCAGGTCATGGGAGATGTTGGTCATCATCTGCTCCAGGTCGTGATTCTTCCTCTGATACTCCACTTCACACTGCCGGAGGTCTTTCAGAATGGCATTTATCTCATTTATCAGCTCATTGGGAAGTGCCCCTGCGGAACTGTGTATGAGCCTGTTCGTATCTGTTGAGCGTATCTCCTTTATCTCCGCCGCAGTCCGGACCGCTGTCCGGTGCCGTATGATGAGAGTCCCTGTAAGTATCAGGCACAGCAGGGAGAGGCATACTATTATCACAATGTACATGACACACCTACTTCTTCATCCGGTAGCCTATGCCCCATACTGTCTCGATGTATTCCGTATCCGGGTCACATTCTTTCAGCTTCTTCCGCAGCTTGCTTATGTGGACGTTGAGAGTGTTATCATCTGCGGAATTTTCGTAGTCCCAGACCGTGTCGTATATCATGCTCTTGGTACAGGTCCGTGATGGGTCATTCATCAGCATGGCCAGCAGCTCGAACTCGTGCCGTGAGAGTTCAAGGTCTTTGCCGCAGCATACTGCGGAATAGCTGCTGCGGTCCAGCTCTATGTTCTTGTAGACCAGCCTGTTTTCCTCCGGCGCTCCCGGACCTCCCCTGAGCCTTGCGGCTATACGTGCAAGGAGCTCCTCATTGTGGAAGGGCTTGGTCACGTAGTCATCGGCACCAAGGGCAAAGAGGTCCACCTTTTTGCTGATGTCGTGGATAGCGCTCATGACTATCACCGGTACGTCCCAGGCAGCTTTGAGCTCGCAGATAATATCCTCACCGCTCCGTCCGGGGAGCATGAGGTCCAGCAGGATGAGGTCAACGTAGCTGTTGTGTACCAGCAGTCCCTCTGTGCCGGAATAGGCGCTGACAGTACGGTACCCTGCCCGTGTGAGCAGGGTCCGGAGCATATTGTTTATATCGGTATCGTCCTCGATTATTAGTATAGTTCTGTCCATAGCACACCGCCTCAGCTTGTAAGCGCTGCCAGCTCATCGCAGGAGAACGGCAGGCAGCAGTCCTGGTCCTTGTCGGTAGTCAGGGAGATCATGTTGACCGTCTTGTATATGGTATTGTCCCCGGAGGTACACTTCATGGTGATGTCGGCAGAAAAACCTCCGATGAACTTTATGGTCACGGGAGTGAGGCCGTAGCGGTCTATCAGGGTCTGATAGTAGCTTTCAGCCATTCTGAGCTGCTCGTCGGTGAGCAGTACAGTGTTTTCAGCTTTATCGGAAAGTATTGAGGGAGATTCACCGCACTCAGCGACTATCTCATTGTAAATGCTGCTAAGGTATGGCTCTATCTCCTTGTTGACATCGAAATAGTGACCGCTTTCGGAAATGCTGTCCCAGTAATCGGTGGGGAATACCGCCGATGAACCGTGGTAGCTGGTCTCACCGCCGTATGATATGGGTTTCAGGTCCATTATCATCGAAATGAAGCAGATACTGGGCATACTTGGGATATAGTAGTCACTTGTGTCTGAGGTGCCGGGCAGAGAGGTCGGTGATGTGGTCTCTGATGCAGCGGTGGTCACCGGAGCTGTAGTCACCTCCTGAGTGGTAGTTTCAGGCTGTGATATTTCAGAATACAGCTCCACAAGGGACTCCGGAGTGTCGCTGTAGACCTTCCAGCCGTCGCCTTCGATAAGGAGCATACAAACCTGTGTTTCAAGGTAGTCCTCACCGCTGTCGCCTGTTACTTTCAGTCTGTAGTCCATAGAGATGCCCTTGCTGACGTAAATATCATCTCCTGCAAGGCCCTCAAAGCTGAAATAGTTGTCAGCACAGGCAAGCTGCTCACGGGTGAGGTCCTTCTCATAGAGCACCTCGTCAAGTGAAAAAACGATGTTATCGCCGCAGGTCTCCTTGTAGGAGTCCTTTGCATCCTGTATGTAATAGAGGCTCTGACCGGCTATGGTATCAAGAGTGCCGTCCTGCTGATACTGGGCATACATGGTATCCGGGAAGCTGAATCTCAGGAAAACGTCAGTGTCCTCCTCGCTCATGGCAGCCAGGTACCTTTCAAGTGCAATGTAGTGAGCCGGTTCTGACACGGGAGTTTCAGATGTCAGGCCAGGTTTTGTCTCAGGCTCAGACGAGCTTTCACTGCGGCTGCCGTCAGTGTCTCCGCAGGCAGTCATGCAGCAGGCAGTAAGGGCCAGTACAGTAATGATAGCAGTTATCTTTCTCATATTATCCTCCTCTGTCCTTGTTTCACTTTAATTTATCGGCAGGACTCGTTATCAGCTTCCAGCCGTCGCCGCTGACGTTTACCACGCAGCATACCTTGTTCATCTCAGTTTCATATTCACTGCCTTTCAGACTCAGGGTAAGGTCAGTCTCATAGCCCTCGGTAACGTCCACGTCAGAGAGGGCCACTCCATAATCGGCAGCCGCACTTATGAGGTAGTCCTCAGCACAGCCGCACTGCTCCTCTGTGAGTCTGGTTTCTTTTTTCACCTCTGCAAGGGACATTTCCGGAGAGCCGCCGAAGTCGCTCACCCATTGGTCTCTCAGGCCGTCAAGGCTTTTCTTGCCGTCTGCATAAATAGCATCATGGTCCGGGGAAGCCTTCACTGCTTCTGCGGCAGAGGCCGGCAGGGAGCAGTCCATGAGAGCGTCGGGGTCAGCAGCAGTCATTGCTGCACAGTAAGCATCTATCGCACCCCTGTAGGGGTAATTTTTTTCTTCCGTTTTTTTATGTCCGCAGGACCCGGCTGAAAGAGCCAGCACACCTGCCGTAAGAAACACGATATTTCTTTTGATAAGCATTTTCAATTCCCTTTCCTATACAAGTGCTCAATAATTTATTATACAATATAGGCCGGACTTTGTCAACAAACGAGCTGAATAATGCTGAATATTACGGGGATGATTGACATTTGCACTGCCTTGTGATATAATTACAGTCGCAGTTAATGAATCATGGAGGATAATCATGAAAAAGACATTATCAATATTACTGGCGGCAGTGATGCTCACCTGCTCATTCTCCGCCTGCGGAAAGCACACTTCTTCTTCATCCACAAACACTGTCACAGGAGAGTCCAGAAAGGGCGAGTCCGCTGAGGACGCTCTCAGGGAGATATATGATGCGGTCTACACTGCTGATTCCGGTGAGGTCTGCCTGTCATATATGTACCCTCAGCTCACTATAAGTGCTCTGAAGGAACAGGGTCTCTACGATACCTCCGTCCAGAACTACAATACCGGACAGAAGGGCTATATCGACCTTATTGAGCAGAAGCCTGAGATAATCTCTATCGACAAGACCACAGCCTTTACTGAGGAACAGCTCAAGGCTGCAAATGAATACTTTGCCGCTGTGTCCGCACAGGCCGGCATATACACCCGCTCATCCAGCTTCAACGCTGTTGAGGGCTATCAGTTCGATTGTACAGTGACCAACACTATAGGTGAACAGGAGTCCGACGTTGAATGTATGATATACCTGGAGAATGACGGCTGGAAGAACGTTCCGTTCAGTATCGAAGGCCTTACATCAATTGCCGATTCCTATGACGAGGACAAGGAAATATCCGCCCTTGAAGAGGCCGGAGCAGAGGAATCCGGGGTAAATGCAAACTAAAACGAAAAGCTGCTTTGTGCATTGCACAGAGCAGCTTTTTTGGTCAGATACAATAATCTCCGCCGTCCGGAGAGGCAGTTTTGTCAATGATGTCCCTGAGAGTCACGCTGTCAAGGTAATCGGTGATAGCAGCATAAAGTCCCTCCCAGACGAAAAGTGTAGCACACTCCTCTGCCCTGGGGCACTCATTGGGCTCATACTCCAGACAGGCTACCGGTGCAAGGCTTCCTTCTGTAGCTCTGAGTACGTCGCCTACGGTGTACTCCTCAGCTTTTTTAGCCAGCATATAGCCTCCACGGTTTCCACGGTTAGTCCTGAGGATGCCGCTTTTATTGAGAAGAGGCACTATCTGTTCCAGGTACTTCTTTGAGATGTTCTGACGCTCAGCGATGTCCTTCAGAGAGACAAAGCCGTCATCCTGATGAAGAGCGAGGTCGCACATCATCCTGAGAGCGTATCTGCCCTTAGTGGATATTTTCACATTTCCACTCCTTTCGATGATCGTATTTATATTATACCATAGGTTTTGTAGGTTTTCAAGTGTTTTTTCCGTATAAACAGACTTTTTCCCCGGAATGAGCGTTCATATCATTTCCGGCGGATAAAAATTAATATATTTCCTTTGCTTAAACACACTTAAATGATTTCCTGCTTTTTAACTTTTCGCTAAAGAGCAGCAGTTTCCATTGTGCACCTGAACGAAAATTTTGATAAAAAAATGATAATTTTCGGGAATCATTGATTTTTGATTAAAGGAGTACTATAATTAAGGTATAAATATAATACGGGAGGATATTAAAATGTATCTGAAGATGATGAAAAAAGCCGGTGCAGCGGTACTTTCAGCAGCTCTCGCTCTCAATGGCGTCGCTGCAAGCGCTGTCACCAATTTTACCGCTGTTGCTGCGGACAGCATCAAGGTGGAGTTCGAGGACACTACCCTCTCCTCTACCATCGAGACCGAGGCTGACTCCTCTGCAAGCGGCGGAAGCGTTGCCTACATGAAGGGCGACGGCTCTATCGAGGCTGAGTTTGAAGTAAGTGAAGCCGGTATGTACGACATCACTATCTACGCTCACGGCGTAGGCGGCTCCAAGCAGCAGGACCTGTACATAAACGGCGTATCACAGGGCTCTCTCTCCATTCCGGAAAGCGACAGCTTCGAGCCTATCAGCACATCTATCAAGCTCAGCGCAGGAAAGAACACACTCTCCATAAGAGCTTCATGGGGCTGGTCAAAGTTCGACTACTTCACTGTTGCCTCAACTGTTCTTCCTGACATAACCGCAAGTCAGACAAGTCCCTGCGACCCCAAGGCTACTCCTGAGGCAAAGGCTCTTATGAACTACCTGAGCAGCGTTTACGGCAGCCATATCATCTCCGGTCAGCAGGAGATATATATGTACGGCCACGGCGGAAACTTCGAGCAGGAGTTCACCTACCTCCAGGATACTACCGGAAAGCTGCCGGCTATCAGAGGCTTCGACTTCCTCAACGAGGCAAATATCCTCGGCTACGGCACTGAGGACGGAACTACCGACAGAATAATCAAGTGGGTCACCAACAACCCCTATGTTGACGCTCCCGGTATCGCTACTGCTTCATGGCATCTGACAGTTCCCAAGAACTTCGCTAACTACAAAGTAGGCGACAACGTTTCCTACAACGACGCTACATACTCCTGTTCATGGGACGACGCCAAGACCAAGAATACAGCTACAGACTTCAACACCGCTAACGTTATCGTTGAAGGCACAAAGGAAAATGAGTACTACATGGCCGCTCTTGAGGAGCTCGCATCCTACCTCACAAGGCTCCAGGACGCTAATGTTCCCCTTATCTTCAGACCTCTCCACGAGGCAGAAGGCGGCGGCGGTGAGACCGGCTCATGGTTCTGGTGGGGCGCAGCAGGCTCCGACGTCTACAAGCAGATATGGAGACTCACATACGATACACTCACCGAGAAATACGGCATCCACAACGTTATCTGGGAGTGGAACAGCTACAACTACGACACTTCTATGAACTGGTACCCCGGCGATGAGTACGTTGACATCGTTGGCTACGATAAGTACAACTGCGTCAAGTACCTTGCAGAGAACAACTGGCAGGCTTCCTACGTGCACGATGACAGCGCTATAGCTCCTACTTTCTACGGCATCCTCGAAAAGACAAACGGTGCCAAGATGATAGCTATGGCTGAGAACGACTGCTTCTCAACAGTAGGCAACCTCACAGGCGACAAGGCCGGCTGGCTCTACTTCTGTACATGGTACGACGGCGGCGGACAGACAGACTTCCTCTCTGACCCCCTGTTCAACACCAAGGAGGACACTATAGAGATGTACAACAGCGAATACTGCCTCACTCTTGATGAGATGCCCGCTGACCTGTACTCCTACGAAGAGGACCCCAATGCTACTACTACCACAAAGGTAACAACTACCACGACCACAACTACAAAGGACCCCAACGTTACTACCACAACTACAGCTTACAAGTTCGCTATCCAGAAACAGACTGTAGCTATGGAGGAGGGCGAAAAGGATACTATCGTCATCAAGCTCAGCGGTGCAGCCGGTGCATCTATCGGCGGCGGCATCGGATTCCAGGTAGACGACCCTGAGAACAACAACTGGAAGAACATCGAGTGGAGCGGCAACGCTGACTCCGACGGCAACCTTGAAGTCACAGTTGACGTATCCGAGATACCTGCTGAGGACACATCCGCAGAGGTTCAGGTATGGTGGTCCAACACCTGGGACGCTTCTGCTGAAAAGAGCATCGACCAGCCTTATCAGATAGTTAGCTGCACTGTAAACATGAAGGGCGCAAGCGATATACTCTACGGCGACGCTACCGGCGACGGCCAGGTACTTATGAACGACGTTGTCCTCATGATGCAGGCTATCGCAAACAAGGATAAGTACGGTGTAGGCGGCAGCGACGAAAATGCTCTCAAGGAGGAAAACCTTGTGAACGCTGACTGCTGCAACCCCGGAGACGGCCTTACAGTAAAGGACGCCCAGGCAGTACAGAAGCTCCTTCTCGACCTCATCGAAGCACTCCCTGAGGTAACAACTGCTGAATAATTCCTAAAACACAACATCCGGCGGACTCCCTGAGAGTCTGCCGGATATTTTTTTGCAAAAGAAAAGCTCCGGAGCATCCGGAGCTTTCACACTTTATAAAGTAAATTAGAAGAGGTCAAAGTTACCAAAGGTATTGTCGTCGATAACGTAGTAAACCTTGTTTATCTCAGGTCTTACGTAAACGACTACGCTCTTTGCGGACTTAACGCCAGCATCAGCCTTTGCCTTGTCAACGAGATCAGTGCCTGCAACCTCGGCGCCGTTGTACTGGATAACTACCTTTCTTTCCTCAGCAGTCTCCTTCTTAGCAGCGGGTTTCTTAGCAGCAGCCTTCTTAGCGGGAGCCTTCTTCTCAGCAGCCTTCTTCTCCGCAGCAGGAGCAGCAGCTACAACTGTTTCTTTTACCTCTGCTGCCTCAGCAGCAGCCTTCTTTGCTCTTGGCATTGTAATTACCTCCTTAGATTACTTGTTAACTGCTGACTTCAGAGCCTGACCAGCCTTAAAAGCGGGAGCCTTAGAAGCAGGAGCAGTCATCATCTGTTTTGTCTGGGGATTAAGGACCTGCTTTTCCTTGCGGTCACGAACCTCAAATGTACCGAAACCAACGATAGAAACCTTCTCACCGCTTGCGAGAGCGTCTGTAATTGTGGAAATAATAGCGTTTACAGCGGCCTCAGCGTTCTTCTTAGTAGAATCTGTCTTGTCGGCAACAGCACTGATTAACTCGGTCTTTGTCATAAGTTTATCCTCCATGTATTAGATTTTACAATTGAATTATATACCCTTTATATTGATTTGTCAAGGAAATAACGAAAAAATGACATAATGCCCTGTATTTAGCTGTTGGACGCCCGTTTTTTATTCAAAACAGCAATAGAAAACGGCTATTTTCCGTCCTAAATCAAGGTACATGGAGATAACAGTACAGGCAGACCCGAAAGTCTGCCTGTATTTCGTTGTTTTCTGCGGTCAGTCTGCATAGAGACTTCCGTTTTCATCAAGGTCTATATCTATCACGTCGCCGGCAGAAAGGTTGCTGCCGATTATCTTTTTAGCGGCGAGAGTCTCCACCTTGCTCTGGATGAACCTTCTCAGCGGACGTGCGCCGAAGTTGGGGTCATAGCCGCACTCGACGATGTAGTTCTTTGCAGCTTCACTGACATTTATGCGGATGTGCTTGTCATCAAGTCTCTTCTGGAGGTCTGCCAGCATGAGGTCAACTATCTTCATGATGTTCTCCTTAGTCAGCGGCTTGTAGAAGATTATCTCGTCAAGACGGTTGAGGAATTCCGGACGGAACTGCTGTTTCAGCAGAGCGTCTACCTTTGCACGGGCATCCTCTGTTATCTCACCGGATGAGTCTATGCCGTCGAGGATGAAGGGTGAGCCCAGGTTGGACGTGAGTATTATGATAGTGTTCTTGAAGTCCACAGTGCGTCCCTGAGAGTCCGTGATACGGCCGTCATCGAGTACCTGGAGCAGGATGTTGAACACATCGGGATGAGCCTTTTCTATCTCGTCAAAGAGAACGACTGAATATGGCTTTCTCCTTACAGCCTCGGTGAGCTGACCGCCCTCGTCGTAGCCGACGTATCCGGGAGGCGCTCCGATGAGACGGCTCACGCTGAATTTCTCCATGTATTCGCTCATGTCGATACGGATGATGTTGCGCTCGTCGTCAAAGAGTATCTCTGAAAGTGCCTTTGCAAGCTCGGTCTTGCCCACGCCGGTAGGTCCGAGGAAGAGGAAGGAGCCGATAGGTCTGTCAGGGTCCTGTATTCCTGCACGGGAGCGGAGTATAGCCTCGCTGACCTTGGTAACAGCCTCGTCCTGGCCGATGACTCTCTTGTGGAGCAGACCCTCCAGTCCCATAATTTTTTCCTTTTCGCCCTCCATGAGCTTTGATACGGGGATACCTGTCCAGCGGCAGACTATCTTCGCAATCTCCTCCTCTGTTACCTTGTCACGGAGGAGCCTCTCACCGGAGAGGTCCTTTTCAGCCTGCTGTTCAAGTTCTTCAAGCTGCTTCTGGAGCTGAGGGAGCTTGCCGTATTTCAGCTCTGCGGCCTTGTTCAGGTCATATTCACGCTCAGCCTTTTCTATCTGTCCGCCAATGGATTCTATTTCCTCACGGAGCTTCTGTACGGCAGAGATGTCGTTCTTTTCGTTCTCCCACTTTGCCTTCATGGCAT
The DNA here is from genome assembly GCA_902762855.1 of Ruminococcus flavefaciens. Taxonomy (GTDB): domain Bacteria; phylum Bacillota; class Clostridia; order Oscillospirales; family Ruminococcaceae; genus Ruminococcus; species Ruminococcus flavefaciens_V. The sequence continues at coordinate 13,538 of CACWPR010000052.1, read as the reverse complement.
TGAACTTCTCACGGAGCTCTGCAAGCTCCTTCTGTATCTCTTCAAGGTGTTCTTTGGATATATTGTCGCTCTCCTTTTTGAGTGCGGCCTCCTCGATTTCGAGCTGTACTATCTTACGGGAGATAACGTCCAGCTCAGTGGGCATTGAGTCCATTTCGGTACGGATAGTAGCGCAGGCCTCGTCGATGAGGTCAATGGCCTTGTCAGGCAGGAAACGGTCTGTGATATAGCGGTTGGAGAGAACTGCTGCGGAGATAAGGGCATTGTCGTGTATCTTTACTCCGTGGAACACCTCGTAGCGCTCTTTCAGACCTCTTAATATGGATATTGTGTCCTCAACTGAGGGTTCATCTACCATTACAGGCTGGAAACGTCTTTCAAGGGCAGGGTCCTTCTCGATGTACTGGCGGTACTCATTGAGAGTTGTGGCACCTATACAGTGGAGCTCGCCTCTTGCAAGCATAGGTTTCAGAAGATTTCCGGCATCCATAGCACCGTCGGTCTTGCCTGCGCCAACGATAGTGTGGAGCTCATCTATGAACAGGAGTATCTGTCCGTTGCTGTTCTTTATCTCATTCAGCACGGCTTTGAGACGTTCCTCAAATTCGCCCCGGTACTTTGCTCCGGCAACGAGAGCTCCCATATCAAGTGAGAAGACCTTGCGGTCTTTAAGGCTGTCAGGAACATCTCCGGCAACGATACGGAGTGCCAGTCCCTCTGCGATAGCGGTCTTGCCGACACCGGGCTCACCGATGAGGACAGGGTTGTTCTTGGTCTTACGGGAGAGGATTCGGATGACATTTCGTATTTCGCTGTCACGGCCGATGACCGGGTCCAGCTTGTTTCGCCTGGCAAGTCCAACAAGCTCCTGACCGTACTTTGTGAGCACATCGTAGGTATCCTCCGGATTCTCGCTTGTGACCCTCGTATTTCCTCTGACTGCCATGAGTGCGCCGAGGAATTTCTCCTTATCTATGCCGAAAGTACGTAATAACTGGGAAACGTCCCTGTCCTTGGAGGCTATCAGTGCCAGCATGATATGCTCCACTGAGATGTACTCGTCCTTCATATCATTTGCGATAGTCTCTGCGGAACTGAGCACACGGTCAGCCTCGGCGGAAAGTCCCACCTCATTGCTGCGTCCGCCGCCTGTTACCTTGACGAGGCCGCTTATCTTCTGGTCTGTCTGGGATTCGAGTATATCAGGGTCAACGTTCATTTTTCTCAGGAGCTGAGGGATGAGTCCGGACTCCTGCTTCAGCAGTCCGGCAAGGATGTGGACGGGCTCTATCACGTTATTCGACTGCATCACAGCGATGCTCTGAGCCTTCCTTACGGCATCAATGGACTTCTGGGTAAGTTTCTCTGCATTCATGATAATATCCTCCTTTTATTGTCTTTCTTAATATCTGACAGCCGGACTAAATTATGCCCTGACTGATAACGTCTGCGAACCGTTTCTCCAGTGCCGGAGCGTTCTCGTGGAATCCTGCCGGGTCGGAGAAATATATCTGCACAGCGCTGTTAAGGTCGCTGAAGTACCTGCTGATAGCCTGTCCGGACTCCTCCTCGGAAAGGCCTGAATTCAGGAGCCTTCTTGTGAAGGTCCCGCCGCTGATAGCTGCGGAATATCCTTTGCAGCCGGCAGCCGTCAGAAGAGCGGACTCCATTTTTGCTCTGTACCGGAAGAAGTTCCCGAACATTTCGGTCAGCACGTCGCTCTGGGTCCTTATCTGGACTTTCAGAGTGCCGATGTACTCCCCCGGCAGTCTGTCCAGCTCGACTTTGTAATTGACCGTCGGCCGGTACTTGTATTCCAGTGCAGTCCGGAGGGTCATGAGGGATGCTGACCTCTGCTGCTGTATCTTGAAGCTGCTGCTGACCAGGTCCGCCATTGACCGGAATATGTCATGCATACGCATTTCCGGCGTGACGCAGGAGAGATTCTCCGCAAGTATCTGATTTATAAGGTTGGAGCGGCTGGTACCCCGGCGGTAGGCCTCGGCATCGACGGCCTTTATAACGTCGTCCATAAGGACGAGGCTGTAAACGCTTTTCTTCATGAACATCACCTCTGTTTCTATATATAGGATACCACAGATTATAGAGCTTGTCAAGCGAATTATATAATATTTCACGCAAATTTCACAGAGTAAAAAAATCCTTCCCGATAAGGGAAGGACACATCGGTTCAAACGGGATACCCGTTTAGCACTGTGAACCGAGCCATAGATAATAGTTAAAAAAAGTTATTGAGAATAGAAAACATGAAAAAATTACAAATGAAAGGGGTTAGTTTTATTTGTTAATGAAACTTTTTCTATGGCGAGCAAACGAATTAATACTCAGTATCAAGCACATGAGAGGGGAGGGTACTTGATACCGAATACCAATAATCTTCATTTGCTGTTTGTATTATAGCGCAAAAGAGTACCGTTGACAATATACAAAAGTAAACAAAACTATAAAATAGTGTACTTTTGGCAATTTTTCCGCATTTTTCTTGGTTAACTTTCTGTAAATAAGTAGTATCATTTATTTTATTTACAGTTTATATATAAAAATCAGTTTATTTCAGGCTGAATAAATTTTGACCGTCCCCTACTGTGAAAGTTTCGGAACTGCTGCCGTTAAGTACCGCTCTGAAACTGCTTCCGGAGGCTGTCTCAGGGGCAAGCATCATCAGACAGCGGAAGTTGTTGTGAGGCGCAAAGCTACACATCTGCACGTTGTCAAGGACCATTTCAACTGTCGTTCCGGCAGCCACAGACTCCCCAAGGTCTGCGACAATGTAGGGGTTAACAGAGTAACTCGGCACGGACACCTGGTTGCCTGCCGCAAAGAGATAGCCGTCAGTGTAATTGAACCCGCCTGCGGAGTAAATGGAGCTCTTCTCCTCCTTAGTGCCTCCGGAGACAACGGCTGTACCGCCGTTTATGTTCAGTGTTCCCTTGGACTTTATGCCGTTTGTGCCGCCCTTGATGTCAAGAGTGCCGCCGTTTATGGTAACGTCGTCGTGGGCAAAGAGTCCGGACTTTATTGATGTGATGTTATAGATACCGTTCTCGAAGATGATGTCATCATCGCTGGCAATGCCGTGAGCGTTGCCGGAGATAATGTTAAGAGTACCGTTTCCCTTGAATCTCAGGGTGTCGTTGGAGAAGATAACTCCGTCGTTTGTCTTGTCATTTCCGCCGTCACGGAGAGTATTCACTGTGCCCTCACGGACCTTTATGGTACATTTTTTAGCCTCGTAAACCAATATAGCCGGACCGGATGAATTAGTGATGTCAACACCGTCAAGCACTACAGTGACTGCCTCCTCAGTGGCCGTATTTACGCATATCTGGCCGTCTGAGAGAGTGCCTGCAAAGCGGTATTCTCCGCCTGCGCTTATAGTTATCACAGAGCCGCTTACAGAAACGTTATCGCCCTTGACGCTGGGTGAGTTTCCGAGAGTGACCTCCGCAGTGTAGACCTTTTCCTCTTCTGGTGCATCGGTCGCAGGCTCAGGAGTCGAGCTGCCGCCGGATGAGGAACTTCCGCCGGAGGATGATGAACCGCTGCCGGATGAGGAACTTCCGCCTGAGGATGACGAGCCGTGAGGATGATGAACTTCCTGAGGAAGAAGAACTCCCTCCTGAGGATGAAGAACTGCTGCCGGACGAGGACGAGCTGCTGCCGGAAGAAGATGAGCTGCCCCCTGCTGCCTTGGTGGTAGTTGCCGCAGCTCCGCTGCCTGCATTGTGGGCGGTAACTGTTGTAGTCACGGTGCTGCTGCCGGACTTGGCTGTTGTAGTGGTCCCGGTCGAGCTGCCGGACTTATTTTCCGATGTCTCATCCTCAATATCTTCCGATTCTTCGGTCACATCTGAGGTCTGCTGTGAGCCGGTGACCTTAACGGACTCTGCCTCAGAGCCTGAGGTGCCTGAGCTGCCGTCGGTCTTTCCGCATGAGAATGCTGATGCCATCAGTGCAGCAGACATTACAGCTGCAATTATCTTTCTGTACTCCATAATACACGCTCCTTTTTAAATCTCATCGCTGCGGGAACAGGTCCCTTCGCTTACATTATACATCATATCGGGGGTGAAATCAATGATTTTCTCTATATATGGAAATTGTCAGACCCTATCTGCACTGAGAGTCTGACAAATCCCATTAGAGGGGGTAAACAATATTTGAGAGGGAAAAATCTTTTAAGGGGGCTATCAGCTCTCGTATATCTTGTCGTCGTACTTGAAGAACACGAGGTTGATAGTCATGTTGCCATTGAGGGCACGGAGCTCGTCAATGCACTTCTTCTGGTCGATGTCATCGTTTACATCAACGCTGTATATCAGCTCGAAGAGAGTACCGAAGTTTGTGGTCTTTACTCTGCGGAGCTTGTGGTATTCTGTGTACTTGGAGAGAACGGGGTCGAATACGCCCTGGTAGTCGAGGTTCTCAGGAATTGTTATCTTGAGTGTCATATGTCTGCGCTTGCTGCCGCCGAAGTCAACAACTGAGAGTACGAACATCACGATGCCGAGGATAACGAAGAACATCACTGCGAATCCAACATATCCGATACCGCAGGAAACGCCGATAGCCATTGCGAAGAATATGTAGGATATATCCTTCGGGTCGCCGGCCACGCTCCTGAATCGTACAAGGCTGAATGCACCGGCCACGCTGATAGCGCCTGCTGTTGAGTTGATAACGAGAAGGATGAGAGTAACTATCGTTGGGAGCATAGTCATTGTCATGACGTAGCTCTGTGAATAGCCTTCCTTCTTATGGGTGATGATGTAGATAAGGCCTATGAGGAATCCGAGTATCAGTGCTGCGATAGTACAGAGGAAGAACTCGCCGGGCTTTATCTCTGAAAGAATCGTGGTTGAGCCTTTGATTATTGAATCAGCGTCAGTCTCATCATATCTTGAAAGTACATTTCCGAAAAATCCGTTAGGGAACATAAATCACACACTCCTGTTCATAAATACGTTGTTGTTTACCATTGATATGCCTGAAATATATATCTGCTTTTCTGCGGCACCCTGCACCTGTTCTCTCACGAAGTTGGTGTAGGCTCTTCCGTACTTAGAAAAGCTCGTCTTGAAAATTTTCAGCTCCGAGAGCTTTCTTACCAGCCAGTCCGGCATGGCATCTGATACCTTGACCTCCATAAGTCTCTGGTCTGCGCCTATGATATAGTTTCCGTAGCTTTCATAGTTCAGTCCCAGGTCGAAGCGGCGCTCAGTTATCTTCCTGTCGAAGGTAAGGCGGAAGTCGTGGTTGTCCTGACCGAAGAAGGCCTCACGCTGATAACTGATGTACTGCTTTGGAGCTATGGGGTAGTGGTCCAGGAAAACGTCCAGCTCACGAAAGACCTGCTCTGTTATGTACTTGGTCATTTCCGGCTTGGAACGGTCTGCAAAGTAGGCGTCGGACTCTGCAAGAGTCATAGATACACGGCGCTTTGTTACGATACCGCCTATCTTCTTTTTTATCTCAAGGAAAACAGTGTCGTCAGGTGCAGCGGGAGAGTAGTAGCTGCGGAGCCTTATCTTTTCCTTGTAGTAGGGTTTTGCAAGTGACTCTCTTATAAGGTAGTCGTCCGGGGTGTCATAGTAGATATTGTAGATGCCATATTCTTTGCCGCCGACGCAGTACTTGTCAGGATTCATGTATTCGCTGATGACTTCCATAAGCCCGTGGTACTGTTCCATATTGAGAAGGAATTTGATTTCCTTGCGAGCAAAAGTATTGATAGCCATAATTTCTCCGAAACGGTCATGCCGCCCGGAGTTTCACACTCCTTTCGTATCGTTTGACCATATTATAGCCGGGCAATCTTAAATTTATCTTAAAAGTTACAAAAGAATGTCAATTTCACAGAGTATTTTTTGTGAAACGGATAAAAGGCTGTAAATCCGCAAAAAAACACATCTGCCAATACATTATAGCATATTCCAGGCAACTTTTTCACAAAAGTTTCACAAGTTCGCAATAATTTTTCTCAAAATTGCCATAATCGCAATTTTTGGTCAGTAATTTGCTCCCATAAATGTAAATTTTCATCGGCAGGTGTTTACACATGGCGAAAAATGTGGTATCATATTGGTTGGACAGCAACGTCCCGAATATGGATTCCTATTTATTGCGGAGGTAAAAATGTCTGAAAGCAAACCTAAAAATAAATTCAAGGTCCTGTCTGTCATCGAGGCTCTCATTATAGCCGCCCTGTCCGGAGAGCTTGCCTGGCAGGTATTCCTCAAGGACCGCTTCACTAACGAGGCCGTCCCTGCAAGCACTTCCAGCGAGGACCCTCAGGTCCGCACAAGAGCCGTCATCGAAAAAGAAGAGACCCTCTACCAGCTCGACGGCAAGAAGATACTTATGAACGACGGCACCTACGGCGAGATATTCTGGCCGGTGTTCGCTGACGTCCCTGCAAGCACCCACAGCACCGACTCTATAGTGACACGCAACGGCTATTCATTCTATAAAGAGAACGGCCATGTTACGTCCATCGCCGGAGTTGACGTCTCCGACTATCAGGGTGACATCGACTGGGAAAAGGTCCACGATGCCGGGATAGAGTTCGCCATAATCCGCATAGGCTACAGGACCTACGGAAGCGGAAAGGTCACTCTGGACGAGAACTTCGCAAACAATATTAAAGCCGCTGACAAGGCCGGAGTAAAGGTCGGAGTCTACTTCTTCTCCCAGGCCATAAACACCGACGAGGCTATCGAGGAGGCTGATGCCGTCCTGGACGCTATCGAAGGCTTCAACATCACCTACCCTGTCATCTACGACTGGGAGCTGATATACGGCGACTCAGCACGTACCGACAAGGTCACAGTAGAAGAACTGGCAGACTGCTGCATAGCCTTCTGCGAAAGAGTGAAGTCTGCCGGCTACACCCCAATGATATACCAGAACAAGAACACCACCATGTTCAAGCTGGACCTTCCCCGGCTCCAGGACTACGACTTCTGGCTTGCGGAGTACGGCGATGAGCCTACATATTACTACGACTACCAGATGTGGCAGTACTCCTCCGAGGGATACGTCCCCGGTATAAACGGCGAAGTGGATATGAATATCAGCTTCAAGGATTACTCAAAATAAAAACAAGGCTGACCTCAGCGGTCAGCCTTTACTTTTATGAATTGGAATTATTTATATAATTGATGTGCATGGAATTTATCCTGTAGGTGCCGTTCTCGTTTTCAGTCAGGCTGTATTCCACGGACTTTGCCACGCTCTTGTCCATCCACGCCGGGAGCTCGTCTATGTAGTCCACCTGAACGGTGTAGTTGCTGCCGCTCTTGACGATGGACTTTATCTCAGGCTCGTAGGTGAAGATTATAGGCTTTACCTTTACGTTATAGGCGCCGGTCTCGGTATCGTAGAAGAATCTCGGCTCCACACGTCCGACAGTTGTATGCTCAAAGGGCTGGTGGTCAGTGCCGAAGAGCTCAACTGCCTGCGCCTCAACATCATAGGCTGAAATGGAGATAGTGTCGCCGCCTGCATTGAGGGGGTACTTCGACACCTTGTCCTCATCCATGATTATGGACCATATAGCGGCGGTTATGAGCTGTTCAGAGCTGAGCTCTGAGGGGGAATCAAAGGTGTCGATATCCATTATGACTGCCGGGTATATGACCTCAGTGAAGCCGTCCTTCTTTACCTCGCCGGAGGTAAAGCTGCGGAACATCTTTATACCCTTTCCTGCAACGGTAATTATACCGATAACGGCAAATACTGCGAATATCACACCAAGGACAGCGTAAAAGCGCTTTTTGAAGCGGCCCTTTTCAGAGGTGACTACAGTGCCGTCCTCCTCGGTATGTTCACTGCGCTCGGCTATGAGCTCATCGGGGTCCTCGCTGAGGATATTCCCCAGTGCAGCGGAAATTTTTCCGGCCTTGACCTTCTTCCCGCTGACCTCTTCCTGTTCTTTTTCCTCCGGAGCCGCTTCGGGAGCTTCCGGCTCCTTTTCAGGCTCATCCTCAGTCTCTCTGGGACTTTCCAGCTCTGCTATGGCATTGGCAGCGTCCTCACGGATGCCGTCGATAAGGCTGCTGACTCTGTCCTCGCTCTCAGGCTCAGACACATCCTCAGTTTCCCCGCTTATTTCTTCGGGAGCTGTTTCCTCCTCCGGTGAAGGCTCCTCAGCCTCTTCCGGCTGCTCCTCTGTCAGGGACTCTGCTGCGGCCTCATTTATAGCGGCAAGTGCAGCGTCGAGCAGCTCGTCGGCAGTAGCCTCCTCAGGGACATATATCGGCTCCTCTTCGGGCAGCGTCTCCGGCTCTTCCTCCGGGACATCCTCAGAAACAGGCTCCTCAGTCTCCTCCGGGAGCTCATCCTCTCCGGGAGCTTTCTCCTCCGGCTGCTCAGGGGCGTTGAAAAGGTCGTCTATATCAACTTCACCTATGCTGTCGGCAGGCTCTTCCTCTGCACTTTCAGCAGCAGGAGCCTCATCCTGGACAGTCTCGCTCTCATCATCACGGTCATGCTTTCTGAAACGTGAGAAGAATCCCTTTCTTCTCTTCTCTGCGCTCTCTTCAAGGAGCTCCTCCTGTGAGGGGCCTTCATCCTCTTCCGGCTCTTCGGGAGCTGCTGCGGCCTTCATTACCTCTTCTGCTGAGAACTCATCAGTTATCTCCTCCGGGAGGGTCTTCTCTGCCGGTCCCTCTTCCTTTACAGGCTCAGGCATACGCACCTTTATAGGCTCCGGCTGGGGCGGTGCGAACTCCTGTATACCGTCCGCATGGCGGTTCACATAGGAGAGATGCGCCTCAGGGCGCTGGAATGAGAGCTTTTCCCTTTCCATTTCCTCACGGCGGAGCTTTTCATAGTCCGGCAGCTCAGAGGTGATGACTACCTTCTTTTTTGCAGGAGCAGCCGGCTCCGGCACAGTTACTGCCGGCTCGTCGTGCACAACGGGCTCCTCCGGCTCATTGGTCTCCGGAGCTTCCTCTGTCACGGCAAGGTCACCGAGGATGTCCTCTGCAAGGCTCGGTTTCTTATCCTCTGTCAGTGCATGGAGAAGGTCGTCAACTGACATTTCATCGTATATACTTTTTGCGTGCTTTTCAGTAGTCTTTGCGGCAGGTTTTGAAGAGACCTCCCCGCCGCCTGTTTTAAGGCTGTTGAGCATATCGTCCAGATCTTTTCTGATAGCCATTCTGACCTCCAAAATCAAATAAAAATATCGCTTGCTTTAATATATCTGCGGACTTATCTGATCTGTCCGTTTCCGTTTATAAGGTACTTGACTGTAGTGAGCTCTGCAAGTCCCATAGGACCTCTTGCGTGGAGCTTCTGTGTGGATATTCCTATCTCCGCGCCGAATCCGAACTCTCCGCCGTCAGTGAAGCGTGTGGAGGCGTTTACGTAAACTGCTGCTGCGTCAACTTCCTTCTGGAACTTCTCTGCTGCTGCCAGTGAGGAGGTAACGATGCACTCGGAGTGACGGGTACTGAAACGTCTTATGTGAGCTATCGCCTCGTCAATGGTATCCACTACCTTTACAGCAATGATGTAGTCATTGAACTCGGTGGCATACTCTGTATCTGTAGCCTTCTCGATGTCTCCGCCCAGGATGCTGATAGTCCTGTCACAGCCGTATATCTTCACATTGTGCTCCTTGAAGCGGTCTGCTATCATGGGGAGGTACTTCTCAGCCACATCCTTGTGGACCAGCAGGCTCTCAATGGCATTGCACACTGAGGGACGCTGGGTCTTGCCGTTGTCAGCTATCTCCACGGCCATGCTGAGGTCTGCGGAGGAGTCAACGTACACATGGCAGTTGCCGGCGCCTGTCTCGATAACGGGAACAGTTGCGGTCTTTACTACAGCCTGGATGAGTCTTGCGCTTCCTCTGGGGATGAGCACGTCGATATATCCGTTGAGCTGCATGAGCTCGTTTGTAGTCTCACGGGAGGTATTGTCCACCACCTGTATAACGTCAGCAGGGAGACCTGCGGACTCTACAGCCTTCCTCATAATGGAGCCCAGGCAGATATTGGAGTTTATAGCTTCTTTTCCGCCCTTGAGTATAACTGCGTTTCCGGCCTTCAGGCAGAGAGCAGCAGCATCAACGGTAACATTGGGGCGGGACTCATAGATTATCCCGATAACTCCCAGGGGGACTCTGGTCTTGCATATCCTCAGACCGTTGGGACGTGTCCAGCCGCCTATGACCTCTCCGATGGGGTCATTCATGGCGATGAGCTCGTCGATGCCCTTTGCCATATCGGCTATCCTCTTTTCGTCCAGACGGAGCCTGTCCTGCATTGCCTTTGAAACTCCGTTTTCATCTGCGGCAGCAAGGTCCTTTGCATTCTCGCTGATTATAAGGTCCTGCTCAGCGATGAGTGCCTTTGCGATAGCTGCCAGAGCGTCATTCTTGGTCTGTGCGGAGGCAGTTGCAATGGCAGCCTCTGCGGACTTCGCATTTTTTCCCAGTTCTTCTGTGTAACTCATTTTCTTCACCTCATTATTTTCTGGAAAGGAATATGGTACCTATATCTTTATCCTCAAAGAGGTCATAGAGCTTTTCGGGGTCACGTCCGTTCATGATGACCATGTCTATACCGGCCTCTGAGGCGATCTTTGCAGCGTTTATCTTAGTTGACATACCGCCGGTGCCAAGGCTTGAGCCTGCACCGCCTGCGGCCTGCTCTATTTCGGGAGTTATCTCCTCAACGATAGAAATTGGCTTAGCATCGGGATTTGTCCTGGGGTCGTCGTCGTAGAGGCAGTCAATGTCTGAGAGTATCAGCAGGAGGTCCGCACCTGACAGGTCAGCCACCAGTGCTGACAGGGAGTCGTTCTCCCCTATCTCAAGCTCCAGCTCATCTATAGCTATGGTGTCGTTCTCGTTGACTATGGGGATGACTCCCATACCCACCAGGCTCTCGATAGTATTCTTGAAGTTCTCGCAGTGGCTTGGGTTGTTGATGATAGTCTTTGTAAGGAGTATCTGACCCACTGTAACGCTGTACTTTGCGAACATATCGTCATATACGTGCATGAGCTCGCACTGTCCGATAGCGGCTACAGCCTGTTTCAGCTTGGTCTCCTTAGGCTTTTCGGGGAGTCCCAGCTTACCGGCGCCCAGTCCCACTGCACCGGAGGACACCATGATTATCTCTCTGCCGGAGTTGTGGAGGTCGGAGATGACTCTTACAAGGTTGGTCATCCTTCTGATATTCAGCTTGCCGGTCTTATGTGCCAGAGTTGAGGTACCCAGCTTTATTACGATGCGCTTTTTCTGTGAAATGTTTCTCATTATATATCTTCTTTCAGTTAACTTTATTTACAGGCGAACCATTCTGCCATGCCCTGATATTGCTGCAAACTATGTCCACAAGACGCTGTCTCGTCTCAAAGGGAGCCCAGGCAGTGTGGGGAGTTATAGTACAGTTTTTCGCAGTTTTAAGGGGAGTGTCCGGTGACATGGGCTCCTTGTCCAGAACGTCCAGATAGGCAGCGGCTATGGTGCCGGAGTTAAGCGCAGCGGCCAGGTCAGGCTCGCTGACTATGCCTCCTCTTGCAGTATTTATCAGCATTGCGGAGCTCTTCATCCGTGAGAGGAGCTCACTGTTGACTATGCCCTTGGTCTGCTCGGTAAGGGGGCAGTGGAACGTGAGGACGTCCGCTTTTTCTGCGGCTGTAAACAGGTCTGTGACCTCATAGGGGCAGTCCGCCGGAGCGGTCCTGGTGCTCACAACGATGTTCATGCCGAAAGCGTGGCCTATCTCCGCAACCTTCCTGCCTATGGAGCCGTAGCCTACTATAGAAAGTGTTCTTCCGGCCAGCTCTGAGGTAGGTATGGGGAAGTAGGAAAAGGCCGGGGAGCGCTCCCACTGGCCGTCCTTTACGGCTGCATCGTAGTCCCTGATGCGGCTGAAGCGGTCAAGGATATAGGCAAAGGTCTGCTGAGCCACTGCGTTGGTGGAGTACTGTCCCGCATTGCAGACGGTGATGCCTTTTTCTGCGGCATAAGCCGTATCCACGTTGTTGTAGCCTGTGGCAAAAAGTCCTATGTACTTTATATTCGGGCAGGCGTCCATGACCTCACGGGTGATGAGCACCTTGTTGCAGAGGACGATGTCCGCATCTCCGATATTTGCAGCGGTCTCCTCCGGCTTTGTCAGCGGTATGACCCTGACCTCACCCAGCTCTTCAAGCTGTGAAACCGGTATATCTCCGCTTATATTGACTGTATACCAGTCAAGAACAGCTATCTTCACTTTTCTTCCTCCGCAGAGTCTCCGTCATCCTCTGATGCTTCCTCCTCAGGCTCTTCCTGGGCGGACTCATCCTCCTCAGCAGTCACATCTGACTCCTCGTCAGAAGTCTCAGGGGTCTTGTCCTTGAAGATGAAGGATGTGACCAGAGCTGCAATGAGCAGGAGCACCTGGATGATGCCGATGCCGTAGTAGATTATCTTGCTTTCTGATATCCAGAATCCGAGAGACACAGCTATAGCTGCGGCTACAAGGAGCTGATAGGGCTTTTTCTGGGTGTAGAATCTGTATGCGAAGAATATCACTCCTATGCACACGAATGCAAGGTGGAGTGATAAGGGGAATGGGAAAAGCGTAGGCTCGCTTGCCTCGGCTGTCTGGTCCATAGTTATGAGCATATCCTGAATATTCATGGTCTCTCCGTTCTGCCCGGCTGAAAACTATGCGGGCGCTCTGTTTTTGAACATACTTTTTATATTATAACATACAGCTCTCGAAAATTCAACATATTTTCAAAAAATATTTATAGCACGATGCGGAATATGTACTATCCTTTCACCCAAAGGAACTGTTAAAAGATTATTGTGAACATTCAATGAATTAAACTGTGCTTTTCTCTTCACCCGGCATCATAAAAAAGTACTATTTTTCATTGATTATTTCAGATAAATAATGTATAATAATATCAATATGTTTCGTTTTACTTTTTTTGAAGGGGATATTATTTATGAACAAGCATCTGAAAAAAATTACTGCTTTCCTGACAGGCATAGTTACGGTAAGCACTGCGGCAGCCGGTATGCTGCCCGAAAAGTCTCTTCCGGCCGTCCCTGTGACCAATGCCGCATCTGCTCAGCTCCTGGCATTCCCCGGTGCTGTAGGCGGCGGTAAGTACGCTACCGGCGGACGAGGAGGAGAGGTCTATCACGTTACTAACCTCAACGACAGCGGCACCGGTTCGTTCCGTGACGCTGTGAGCCAGTCCGGACGCATCGTCGTTTTCGACGTAAGCGGTACTATCGAGCTCAAGAGCAACATCCTCTGCCAGAGCAACATCACCATTGCCGGCCAGACTGCTCCCGGCGGCTCCGGCATCACCCTCAAGAACTACAAAATGGGTATGTCCGGCGACAATATCATCTGCCGCTACATAAGCTCACGTCCCGGTCCCTACGCATCCACAAGCTCCGGCAACGACGCCTGGGGCGGAGCAAAGGGCTCCAGCTCTATCATCGACCACTGCTCTATGGGCTGGACTACCGACGAACAGTGGGGACTCTACTC
>CACWPR010000051.1 GCA_902762855.1 Ruminococcus flavefaciens | reverse complement strand
GGCTGGTATGCGTCAATGGCGAAGACCGGTATGCTGCAGATCGTGAGGGATGCGCAGATCGAATGGCTGAATGTCTTTGCGGTCGACAATGTGCTCCAGCGCATTGCAGACCCATGCTTCATTGGAGCGGTGATCGAATCCGGCAAGGTTTCCGGCTCGAAGGTCGTTGCGAAAGCTGATCCCGAGGAGCGTGTCGGCGTGCTTTGCCTTGAGGACGGCAGACCTTCGATCGTGGAATACTATGAGATGACTGATGAGATGATCCACCGCCGCGAGGCTGACGGGACGCTCTCATATAATTACGGTGTAATTCTGAACTACCTGTTCCGCGTGGACAAACTAAATCAGACGCTTTCGGTGAAACTGCCGCTGCACCGTGCCTTCAAGAAGATACAGTATATGACGGCGAACGGCGAATTAATCAAGCCGGATGAGCCGAATGCGTATAAATTTGAAACACTGGCACTTGATATGGTGAAATTGCAGGACGATTGCCTTGCGTATGAGGTTGACCGAAGCAAGGAGTTTGCGCCGGTCAAGAACAAAACAGGTGTGGATTCAGTTGATACAGCGAGAGAATTATTACGTCTTAACGGTGTTGAGTTATGAGTATCGGAGGATAAGAATATGGCAACAGTATTGTTAGCAGGCGGTGCAGGTTACATCGGCTCGCATACCGCAGTTGAACTTTTAAACGCAGGATATGAAGTGGTTGTTGCGGACAACTACTCAAACAGCTGCCCGGAATCCATACGCCGTGTTGAAATAATAACGGGCAAGTCCGTAAAGCTCTATGAGCTTGACATCAAGGACAATGCAAAACTTTCCGAAGTTTTCAAGGAAAACAAAATAGACGCTGTCATTCACTTTGCAGGTCTTAAAGCTGTTGGTGAATCGGTGCAGAAGCCTATCATGTACTACCGCAACAACATCGATACGACGCTTTCAATTCTCGAAACGATGAAGAAATACGACGTGAATAATATCCTGTTTTCGTCCAGTGCGACAGTATACGGCGAGGATAACAAAGTGCCGTTCTCTGAGACTATGCCTCGTGGTGCCTGCACAAATCCATATGGCTGGACAAAATCTATGATGGAGCAGATTTTCGAGGACGCTGCTAAGGCTGACGAGAAGCTCTCCGTGGTACTTCTCCGCTACTTCAACCCTATCGGCGCACACGAGAGCGGCATGATAGGCGAAGACCCGACCGGAATTCCGAACAACCTCATGCCTTATGTAACACAGGTGGCAGTTGGAAAGCGCGAGTGCCTTACTATTTTTGGCAATGATTATCCTACCAAGGACGGAACCTGTGAACGCGACTACATTCACGTTGTTGACCTTGCCAAGGGACACGTTAAGGCTATCGACTATATTCTCGCTCAGGACAAGTGCTGCGAGATATTCAACCTCGGAACTGGCACTCCTTACAGCGTAACGGAGATTGTGGAGACGTTTGAAAAGGTTAACGGCGTGAAGGTCAACCATGTTTACGGTCCTCGCAGAGCCGGTGACCTTGCAGAGCTTTATGCAAATGCGGACAAGGCTCTGAATATGCTTGGCTGGAAGACCGAGAAAACTCTCGAGGATATGTGCCGCGACAGCTGGAATTGGCAGAAGCAGAATCCTAACGGATACAATAAGTGATTGTGAACTCGGGCATATGCCCGAGTTTTTGCATACTTGACATTTTTACGGCTATATGTTACAATGTTGATATACTGTTAGAAATATCAAAAGTCGATATTGACAGAAAGGAGGGCGTATATGAGCAATGCGCTCAGAATAGCTGGATATTGCCGTATTTCGGTCGATGAAGAGCTTGACCGCGACAACACATCTATCGAGAACCAGAAGTCGCTCATTAACGATTATGTGACGAGGATGTTCCCGGAAGCAATACTTGATTTCTATGAAGACCGCGACCGTTCGGGCTATACCTTCGAGCAGCGCGAGGAGTATCAGGTGCTTCGGCGGAAGCTGTTCAGGCACGAATATGACATACTCATAGTCAAGGACTTCTCCCGTTTCTCACGCCGGACGAGCCGCGGACTTGTTGAACTGGAAGACTTGCGCGATGCCGGCATGCGTATAATCTCTATCGGCGACGGCATAGACTTTCCCACATCTGACGAGTGGATGGCTATCCAGTTCCGCTTCCTTGTGAACGAGATGCCTGTTACCGACACATCAAAGAAGGTCAAGGCAGTCATCAACAACCGTCAGAAGGAAGGCAAGTGGATATGTGCTGTGCCTTACGGCTATGTTATGACCAACACCAAGTCGATGAAGTTCAAAGTTGACGAGCCTTCCGCTGAGATCGTCAGGAAAATTTTTCAGCTCTACACGGACGGCTGGGGTTACAAGAAAATCGCAAATTACCTCACCGACCAGCATATCCCAACTCCGCGAAAGGTCGAGGAAATGCGCAAGGAAGCCGAAGGAGAGGAATATGTTGCACGTTCCAAGGAAGCATGGAGCGTCATAACGATAAGCACTATCCTCAGCAACGACTTCTATATCGGAACGCTTCGTCAGAGGAAGTACCGCCGTAAGAAGATAAACGGCAGCGATGAAAAATTGCAGGAGACAGACCATATCGTCATTGAGGGCAACCATGAGCCTATCGTGGACTATCAGCTGTTTGCGGTGGTTCAGGAGCAGATGAAGGAGCGCTCGAACAGCAATTACCGCGGCGTGAAAAAGTTCGCCAACGTATACACGGGACATCTTTTCTGCGGAGACTGCGGCAGTCCGATGTTCTCACTGAGCCGTGCAGACATACCGCAGGCTTATACTTGCGGAACCTATCACAAACGCGGTACAAAAGGCTGCACATCGCATCACATCAGAGTTTCAGCTCTCGATGAGATGCTGAGGGAGTTTATCCGCAAGGTCAAAGCAAACTCCGAGGAGATGCTTGCCAATCTGCAAAAGTCTATCGACAGAGAGCAGAAGGAAACTTCGTCAAGCAAGGACGTTGTCGAGCTTCTTATGCAGAGAATGGAGGACGCCAAAACGGAGCTGAAATTCATCAACCGTCAGCACGTCAAGGACCTCGCCAAGCACCCTGAGAATGAGGATATGCTCGAGGAGATCTATCAGGAGCAGGTCGATGATCTGATGAAGCAGATAGACGGCTTCCGAAATCAGATCGAAATTGCGACCGACAAGCACAACGCCATTGTCAAGATGAACCGTACCGCCAAGACCGTAATGGACGTGTTCGATACCATAATCAACAAGGAAAAGCTGACAAAGGTCGATGTGGATTTCATCGTTGAACGTATAGATGTTTTCGACGATCACATAGACGTCAAGCTCCGTTCTGATATAGATACGCTCCTGAGAAAAGGCGTTCCCGCTGAGCTTATGGCGGAACAGGAGACCGTTGCCGCAAATTTTAAGTCAGGCACTAAGATAACCGATGTATCGTCACTTTTCGCCCATATTCCGCGAAGGAAGGGCGGAGTTCTTAGTGTCAGTGTTGTCAGTGACGGCGACCCCTTAGAGATATACACGAACAGTGAAGGCGAGGTCATATTCAAGAAATATTCAGCTATAAGCGAAATGAGCGAGAACGCTGGCTATGTTGCGGACATCATGCATAAGATAGCAGGATGCCCGGTACTCATCTTTGACAAAGACCATGTTGCGGCATCGGCAGGTGTCCCTAAGAAGGAATTTGCAGAGCGCCGTGTGACGGGACAGCTTGAGGAGCTCATGGAGAGCAGGGGACAGTACTTTTGTCCCGACGGCAGGACGAACAGCTTTTATCCGGCAGAGGGGACGGACCGTACTGCGATAGCAGCGGTGCCTATCATCTCAGCAGGCGACGTTTCCGGAGCTGTTGCCTTTCTCAGCTCGGACAAATGCACCGAGGTGTCTGACCTGCAAAAAAGCCTCATAAATGCAGCGGCACAGTTCCTTGCAAGGCAGATAGAATAACAGCGAGACAAGGCGGAAGGAAAACGGATACGTCCGTTGCCTCCGCCTTTATTGACTTTTCGGTGCTGTGATGATATAATTTAAACACATCCGATACAGGAGGAGATGCTATGTTCAATATACTGGTACTTGAGGACGACAGAGACCTTCGTGAGCTTTTCTGCCGTACCCTTTCCAAGAACGATTATAGTCCCGTAGGTGCGGAAAATGCTGCCGCAGCACTCGACATACTTGACAGAGAATACATAGACCTCATAATCTCAGACGTAATGATGCCCGGAATGAACGGCTTTGAATTCATCCGGGAGATACGTGATGCCGGGATGACCATACCGGTACTCATAATCACTGCCAAGGGCGATATATCCGACAAGGAGTCCGGTTTCAGCTCCGGTGCTGACGACTATATGGTCAAGCCTATAGACATAAATGAAATGATATTCAGGGTGTCCGCACTGCTCAGAAGGGCAAGGATAGCCAGTGAGAAAAAGCTGGCATTCGGAGGGACTGTTCTGGAGTACGGCTCCTGGACAGTTGAAGATGCCTCCGGAAAGCAGATACTTCCTCAGAAGGAATTCATGCTGCTTTACAAGCTCCTTTCCTATCCTGGACAGATATTTACCCGTCAGCAGATACTGGACGATATATGGGGATTTGAGGGAGAAACTGACTCCCATACTCTTGACGTGCATATCAGCCGTCTCAGGGATCGCTTCCGGAACAACACTGACTTCCGCATAGTCACCATAAGGGGACTGGGATACAGGGCGGTGAAGAATGATGAATAAGCAGATGTGTGCCAAAGGCAAGAGATACAGCTCCATAGTAATGAGAATGTCTCTTGCATTCTTTGCAACTATACTCATATTATCCTTCTTTCTGGCAGTTATAATGGTAGTCCTGCGGAAGCTGGGACTCAACCTCTCCGGGAGGGCAGTCCCGGCAGTAGCCAGCTTTATGCTGTATATCATCTGCTTTGTAATATCAGCAGCACTGTCATACCTGGGTGTCTGGTATGTTTTCAGGCCAATAAAGGCCATAAGCGATGCCGCAAAGCGCATAGCCGACGGTGACTACAGCATCAGGCTGGAGAATACGAGCAGAGTCAAGGAAATATCCGAGACTATCGACAGCTTCAATTACATGGCTCAGGAGCTGGGTTCAGTGGAGATGATAAGGAATGACTTCATCGCAAATGTGTCCCATGAGTTCAAAACTCCTCTGTCATCCCTGAGCGGATGCCTGACTCTTCTCCAGGACCCCTCAACTACAGATGAGGAGCGGAAGGAGTTCATTACAAAGGCATTTTTCAGCATTGAAAAGCTCAACGACCTGACTGACAACATCCTCCGGCTTTCAAAGCTGGAAAATCAGGCTGCAATGGATGCTCCGGTATCCTATCGCCTTGACGAGCAGCTCCGTGAGGCGATAGTTATGTTGGAGCCTAAGTGGAGCGCAAAGGACATTGCATTTGACCTTGAACTGCCGGAGGTGCAGTGTACCGGCCAGAGGTCTCTGATGTTCCAGGTGTGGACAAATCTTATCAGCAACGCTGTTAAGTTTTCCCATAACGGCGGATGTGTCACAGTGAAGCTGGAGGAGTCACCTCATCATTAT
Source organism: Ruminococcus flavefaciens (assembly GCA_902762855.1). GTDB lineage: Bacteria > Bacillota > Clostridia > Oscillospirales > Ruminococcaceae > Ruminococcus > Ruminococcus flavefaciens_V. Next base: position 12,312 of record CACWPR010000051.1, on the reverse strand, counting down.
AAGGTCTATATATCCGATGAGGGCATAGGTATGTCGGAGGATGAGCTGAGGCATATCTTTGACAAATTCTATCAGGCTGACACTTCAAGACAGTCACAGGGAAACGGCCTTGGACTTGCGCTGTGCAAGGAGATACTTGATAAGTGCGGCGGAAAGATATATGTTACCAGCAAGCCTGATGAAGGCTCGGTATTCCTGGTGAGCATCAGGAAAAATGAAGGATAATGAATGCTGTGACAGCGCAAAAAAGCCATAGAGAGGGGACTCTCTATGGCTTTTGGCTTATTCAAGGAAGAACTGATGCTGTTCCATCCACTGTACTTCGTCAGAGCTGTTTCTCTGTGTGAGCTTTCCGCTGCTGGCCTCAAAGTAGGGGTTATCCTCATCTACTGTGAATTTCTCCACCTGATAGCCGCAGAATGCGCCCACTCTTATACGCTCAACATTGGGTCCGATGTGTATTTCAGGGATGCTTTCGTAATTCTCAGCCTTGTAGTAGTGGCTGTCTGTGCCTGAGCCCATTCCGAAGGCCGCTGTGCCTATGTATTCAAGGCTGTCCGGCAGGTCTATGGAGCTGAGCTTTACGCAGTCGGTGAAAGCGTAGTCTCCTATGCGGACAAGTCCCTCAGGAAGTGTGAGCTTTTCAAGGCCGGAGTAGTTGTAGTTGACCTCAACTCCATATTCCTCCAGCTTCTGGAGTCTGTCCCATTCGTCAGTCTCGGTTTCAAGCCAGTCACCGAAGTAATCAAGGATGTTGTAGTCATCCGGGTAGATGAGCTCCTCCTCCAGTGAGGATGAGCCGTAGAATGCGTAGTCTGCTATCTCTGTGACTCCCGAAGGCACCTTGAAGTTCTTGGGTGCAGGTCCGCAGCAGGCTATGAGGACTGTCATATCCTTGCTGTATAGGACGTTGTCCTTTGCTGTGTAAACCTCGTTGTCCTTATCGACCTTGACGGTCTTGAGTGAAGGACAGTCACCGAATACAAGGGGACCGATGAATCTTACTGATGCAGGTATATCTATCTTTTTGATGCCGCTGCTGTAGAAGGCTCTCTCTCCGATGTATTCAAGTCCGTCGGGGAGCTCTATATCAGTAAGGGACTCGCAGTACTCGAATGCGGCTGTGGGGAGTATTTTCAGTGATGCCGGAAGATGTACCTTTTTCAGGTCCTCCATACCGAAGATGCTATTCCTGAATACCTTGCCCATTACCTCGATAGAGTCAGGGAAATTGAGCTCTGTGAGCTTTTCAGAGGTGCTCACGTCAAATACTCTGCTGCCCATTTCTGTTACAGTGACTCCGTTGACCTCGCCGGGGACGTCCAGCTTTGTATCGCTGCCCTTGTACTTTATGAGCTTTGCGTGGTCACTGTATATCCTGTAGGTGAACTCGCCCTTTTCGGTAGGTACTGTTACCTCTTCAAAGTCAGAATCCTTGGGTATCATGGTTATGGGAGTAGCGTGCTCTGCGCCGCTCCTGTCGCATATTACGAGCTGGATGCCGAAGTCATACTCAGGCAGGTCAGAGACTTTTGCAGTCTTGAATCCGAAGCTGTCGTCAAAAGGAGTAGTTCTCCAGATGAGTGAAAGCGTTCCGCACTCAGTATAGGGAACGTCCTTGCCGTTGGGTATTTTCACATACTGTACGTAGTTGAGGTACTCATGCCATTCGTCGGTATCAATGACGCTTTTTCCGCCAACGTGGAAGCCGTCGTCCTCGTTTATTTCGATATTGCGGATAACTGCCTCGTCCTCGGCAGGGTCGCTGCTTATGGTGATGTCTGCGTATACTCTCTCATTGTCACGGACCAGGTTGTCCTGATACTGTCCTGTTTCCAGAACACCGTTAACTGTTCTGTAGACGGTCTCATCCTCTGTGCTGCTTATTACCTTGACCTGGCATACATTGGTGTACTCCATTTCAGTGTCGGTATCTGCAACGACTACTCTGGGGTCCAGGTCTATGGTGATATTGCCGTCGTCATCGGGAGTAACAGGTATCTGTTCCACCAGCACCTCGAAGTCACGGGTGTCGTCACTGGGTGAGGAGAAGTTGTAGCCTTCAACGGAGGTTCCGAAGTCGCCCTCGTCAAACTGGCGGAATACTGTATAGTATGCGCTGCCAAAGTCGGACATCTGCTCCTCTGAGAGCTGATATGAACCCTCGCTGCCGTTGATGATGAGATTGCCTGTATCGCTGTCTACGCCGTCTGAGCCGCTGCCGGAGGCTATTTTCAGCCCCTTGAACGCAGATGACTTTCCTGCGCCTGAGGGTTTGTACATATCCACTAACCTTGCGTAGTTGGGGGAGAGGGGCATGGACTGGATATAGTCACTGCCGTAGTGTTCGTAAATTGCCAGACTGTCACTGTTTCCACCGTAGGGAAAATAGAAGCTCAGGCAGGAGCACTTGCGGATATTGGTAGCTCCGTAGACTGTAAAGTTCTTCAGTGACTTCGTGAGAGCCTTTGACTCCGCAGAGCTGTACTTTTTCATGCGCTTGCTGTAGTTGGCAAGGTCCCAGAGGTCATATCCGTCGTATTGGTTGGTCTTTGCCATCATGGAAATAGGATAGAGCTTGCCGCTGCTGTAGTCGTCTGCTGCGGTGCCGAGAAGGGCATCGAAATCAGCCACAACGTCCTCAGTGTATGCAAGGTCGAACAGTGCAAGAGAGTACTCCAGCTTTCCTCCCATAAGGGATTCCATTTCCTTTTTGTTGGCTGTGAGAAAGTCGTCATAGTAGTCGACGGCATTCCTTCCTATAGCAACAGGGTCAGTAGTCTCGTCGAGTATGTTCAGAAAGTGGTAATTCCAGCCTGTGAAAGGCTCGGAGTTGACTGAGGCTATCATATAGTCTGCGTAGTCCTTCCAGAGGTCGGCTACTTCTATAGATGCCATAAGGCAGGCATCAAAGCCGATGAAGTCCAGCTTCTGTCCGGCGAATGGGGAGGCGTCAAGGCCTTCCTTCATCTCTTCAAGCGTCAGGCAGTCATTGGAGAGAAGGCTGTAGACCTCGTCCAGACCGAATCCCATCGTAGGTCCGCCGCCGTGGTCCCAGCATATGAGCCCGTAGTGCTCGGCAGGGAACTTATCCGGCACCTCTGTTAGAAAGTCCGCAAAGGTGTCCGCACTTGCCATGTTCTTCTGGTTATCAGCAAAAACGTTGAAATCGTTGGCCTCATGGTCATAGACAAGATAGCTGTTCTTGTTTTTGGGGATGTCTATGTACCAGCTATAGGCGCCGCCGCAGTACACAACAAGGTTGACGTCCTCATTTGTGAAGCCGCTTTCCAGCATCTCGATGATGTCAGTTGAGGCGCATCCGCCGCCGGATTCAAGGTTGGAGCCCACCACATATACCATTATAGTAAGCTCTTTTTCGTCCTCCGGGTCCAGTACGGACCATTCAGTCTCACCGCTCCCGGTGCTGCGGTCATTGAAGGCTCTGTAGGAGTCCCCGATATTGTTGAAGCTGTTCGAGAGCTGGTCTATAGATGTGTAGCCCTCTGAGTCCATTTCGTTCCTGTAGGCGATGTTGAGCGCATCGTCGTCATCACTGTCGTCAGTGCTGTCGGAGGCCTTTGAAGATGTGTCCTCATCGGAGCTGCTGCTCTTGGAGGAGCATCCGGTGAAAGCTCCGGCTGCCAGCGTCACTGCAAGGAGTGCGCTGAGTATTTTCCTGTATTTCATAACCACCCATCCTTTCAGGATATTATGTATCAATTATAACCCATTATTTCCCATAAGTCAACATGATACACCCCGGTTTATGTGCTCTGCACCTGCAATTTTAAATAAAATTCATATTTATTGTTGCTAAATGACGGATGTTGTGTTATAATAATGATAACGCTGAAACGACTAAAGCATAATAATAAGGGGATGATATTATTGGAGAACCAGGAATTTCAGAAAACTCTCAGCTATATTTTTGACCTTATCGAGAACGGGATGCTCCAGCTTGGCGACAAGCTGCCTACAGAAAGAGCTATATCCGCAAAGCTGGGAGTAAGCAGGAACTTTGTCCGGGAGGCTATCCGCAGCCTGGAGGCCCTGGGACTGGTGGAGTGCCGACAAGGCTCAGGAAATTATCTTGCCGATAATATCGGTAACTCCATTGCAAAGGCAGTCAACCTATTGCTGCTCATACATAAAATAAACCGTGACGAGGTGTTCTCTTTCCGCAGAGCTATGGACAAGGCAGTTTGCAGGTATATTATCGAGAACGGTATTTCCCCGGATGCCCGCAGCAGCATACTCTCCGCTCTGGAGCATATGAAGAACGCTGCGAACAAGTCTGAGGAGACCGATGCGGATAAGGAATTCCATTATGCCCTGATATATGCTACAGGCAGCAGGCTGTGGATCACCCTCCTTGATGCTGTCTCGGAAGTTTACCACAAGTGGATAGACGCTGTTGTCGCAGCCTCGGACGGCGAATTTTCCGATTATCTCATATCTGTACACGAAAAGATAGTTGACGGGCTCCTTGCAAGGAACACTTCGGCCTGCCTCAATGCAGTCGATGAACATTACGACATAATCGGAGAGATGCATATCTGAAACAGCAGGCTGCCATATTCCCCGATATATCGCTGACGAGCCATTGTGTCAGAATGATGAAAGCTCACTGCTGATACTTGAAATCAGGAGAAATTTGTGATATAATACCCTCGTAGGGATTACTACAAATACTGTAGAAAGGGGGACTCTTTATGGATGTTATGATCTGGGCAGTTGCCTTTGTGCTCTTTCTTGCCGCAGAGATAGCTACCGTGCAGCTTGTGTCGATATGGTTCGCAGTTGGAGCTCTTGTGACTCTCGTTTTCAGCGCATTGTTCGACCTTAACCTGCTGGCTCAGCTCGGCATATTCATCCTGTCGTCAGGCATATTCCTTGTGATAACTCTGCCTTATCTCAGAAAAAGACAGAAAGCCGGTCACATAGATACCAATGCCGGACTGGATGTGGGAAAGTCCGCTAAGGTCATTGAAGAGATCAACTCTGATAAAGGTACCGGACGAGTGACTCTTAACGGGGTTGACTGGAGTGCTGTCCCGGTGCCGGAGGATGCTGTCATCCTTAAAGGAAGCATCGTCAGAGTCGAAAAAGTAGACGGAGCACGTCTTGCTGTCTCACTAAAATCAGGACCGGAAGAATAAGCAGACACTGGAATTGCAGATATACCGGTCCGCTAACGTATCATTATTTTTACTTTCAAGGAGGAAACTACCATGGATTTTTTCGGAATAGTTGTTGCCGCAGCAGTTATAATCCTGCTGTTTATTTTCATCAAGGGATTCAGGATAGTCCCGCAGGCTCAGGTATTCGTTGTCGAGCACCTCGGCTCATTCAAATGCGAATGGGAGACAGGTATCCACTACCTCTGGCCCTTCGTTGACCGCATCGCCGGAAAGGTTTCGCTGAAGGAAAAAGTCGTTGACTTCAAGCCCCAGCCTGTTATCACAAAGGATAACGTTACAATGCAGATAGATACAGTCGTATTCTATCAGGTCACAAATGCAAAGCAGTACATCTACGGAGTTGAGAGACCTCTCCAGGCTATAGAGAACCTCTCAGCCACAACTCTCCGTAATATAATCGGTGAAATGGAGCTGGACGCTACTCTTACTTCAAGAGACGTCATCAACACCAAGATAACCTCTATCCTGGACCAGGCTACTGACCGCTGGGGTATCAAGGTCAACCGTGTTGAGCTGAAGAACATCCTCCCTCCACGTGAGATACAGGATGCCATGGAAAAGCAGATGAAGGCTGAGCGTGAGCGCCGTGAGAAGATACTCCAGGCTGAGGGTGACAAGAAGTCACAGATACTTGTGGCCGAGGGTGAAAAGGAGTCACAGATACTCCGTGCCCAGGCTAAGAAGGAGGCTCAGATACTTGAGGCCGAAGCTCAGAAGCAGGCCATGATACTTCGTGCTGATGCCGTAAGGGAGCAGAAGATACTTGAGGCTACCGGTGAGGCTAAGGCCATCGAAATGGTACAGCAGGCTCTGGCAGACAGTATCGTCAAGCTGAACAGCGCTAATCCTAATGATAAGGTCATTCAGCTCAAGTCACTCGAATCCTTTGCAAAGGCTGCAGACGGAAGGGCCACCAAGATCATTATCCCCAGCGAAATACAGGGACTTGCAGGTCTTGCAACAGGTCTTAAATCTATCCTCGAAAAGGATGAGACCACTAAGGAAAGCAACTGAACCTAAGGGCTCCCGTTCTGGGAGCCTTTGCGCTATCTATCCGATAATTCTCAGGAAAAGAGAAACTCTATGTCAGTTTTGAAATGCAAGATGTGCGGAGGTACGCTAAGGACTTCTGAAGGGATAAACGTATGTCAGTGTGAATACTGCGGTACCCCTCAGACTCTTCCTATGACCCGTGACGACGTTACAGCCAACCTCTTCAACCGTGCTAATAATCTCAGACTCAACAGCGAATTCGATAAGGCTCAGGAGACCTATGAGAATATCGTCAATGCCATTCCAAATGACTCAGAGGCGTACTGGGGACTGGTGCTCTGCAAATACGGTATAGAGTACGTTGACGACCCCGCCGACGGAAGAAAGGTGCCGACCTGTCACCGTACACAGCTTGAGCCTGTGACCTCAGACCCGGACTTCAAGGCCGCTCTGGAGTATGCCGAGCCTTCACGCAGGCGGCTCTATGAGCAGGAGGCCGCAGAGATAGACCGTCTCCAGAGGGAGATACTGAATATCGTCCGGAATGAAAAGCCCTTCGACGTTTTTATATGCTATAAGGAGACCGACGAAGAGGGAAAGCGTACCCACGACAGCGTTATCGCAAATGATATATATCACCAGCTCAGACAGGAAGGGTTCAAGGTATTCTACTCGGCTATAACCCTTGAGGATAAGCTGGGTACTGAATATGAGCCATACATATTTGCCGCTCTCCAGAGCGCTAAGGTCATGCTGGTCATCGGCACCAGGCAGGAATACTTCAATTCGCCCTGGGTGAAAAACGAGTGGAGCAGGTACCTCAAAATGATGAGGACTGACAGGTCAAAGAGCCTGATACCCTGCTACAAGGACATGGATGCCTATGACCTGCCGGAGGAATTCTCCCATTTGCAGGCTCAGGATATGTCCAGGATAGGCTTTATAAGCGACGTTATCCGCGGCATAAGAAAGCTCATCACCGGCGGAGGCACAGTCTATGAGTCCTCCGAAGGAAACACTGAAAGAAAGGTGAGGAGCGAGGGACCGGATAAGCAGAAGATGCTCCAGCGAATAAGTATATTCCTGGGAGATTCCGACTTCTCAGGTGCGTCAGAGTACTGCGAAAGAGTACTGGATGCTGACCCGGAATGCGCTCAGGCATATTTCGCCAAATTCCTTGCAGAGCTGAGCTGCTCACAGCCGGAACAGCTATATTCGCCAAAGACGGTGAACTACCTTGCGGTGAGATACATAACCGGCTACGGATTCAATGTTGAGAACGAGGAAATGTTTATCACAAGAATGAACTACGTCCTCGGACATTCTATGAAGAACGCCCGTGCCTTTTCCAGAGGAAATGAGCATGAGGAGATAGAACACGTTTATCAGGGCATCATCTCGGTGGTACGCAATGAGATAGCCGAGCGTGAGCGGAAGCGGCAGGCCCAGGAGGATCAGATAGCTATGGCGGCCTATGAGCGTCAGCAGAATGAGCTCATGAAGCGTGAAAAGGAACGCAGAAGAAAGAGCAACAAGTCCATCATGCTGATATTGGCTATCATTTCGCTGTTTATCTCAATTGGTGCAGCGTCAGCCGAATCCATGGCGGCAGTGGTGTTCCTGATAATATTCTTAGTACTGATAATCGCAAGATTGATAATTTAGCCACCGGGAGGTTTCAATGGCTGTTTATAAATGTAAGATGTGCGGAGGCGCCCTTGAAGTCTCAGGGGGAGCAGCCGTCTGCCGATGCACCTACTGCGGCACCGAACAGACTCTGCCAAAACTGGATAATGAAACCAGGAACAGACTCTACGACAGGGCAAATCACTACCGCAGAAACAGCGATTTCGACAGGGCAGAGGCGGTATATGAAAATATCCTCTCTGAGGCTCCTGACGAGGCTGAGGCCCACTGGGGACTGTGCCTGTGCAGATATGGCATAGAGTACGTCCGGGACCCGAAGTCAGGGAAAATGGTACCTACCTGTCACAGGACCTGCTTTACCTCTATACTGGATGACCCTTCCTATCTGGCAGCTCTGAGATGTGCTGACGGTGCGGCGGAGTCTCTTTACAGGCAGGAGGCAAAGTACATCGACGGTGTACAGAAGAGGATACTTGAAGTGTCAGGGCGGGAAGAGCCCTTCGACGTTTTTATATGCTACAAGGAGACCGGTTCCTCCGGACAGCGCACCTCTGCAAGTGTGGCCGCTCAGGAGATATACGAGGAGTTGACGGAAAAAGGCTGCAAAGTATTCTTCTCACGCATCACCCTTGAGGATAAGCTGGGACAGGAGTACGAGCCGTACATATTCGCAGCGCTTAGGTCTGCACCGGTAATGCTGGTGGTAGGCACTAAGCCGGAGCACTTTACCTCGCCGTGGGTGAGGAACGAGTGGTCAAGATACCTGGGGATGATGTCCCAGGGTCAGAAAAAATACATCATCCCGTGCTACAAGAACATGGACCCCTATGACCTGCCGGAGGAGCTCGTGTCTCTCCAGGGACAGGACCTTTCAAAGGTAGGAGCAGTCCAGGACCTTGTCAGAGGCGTGGAAAGGCTCATCGGAGGCTGGGGAGGTGCTCAGGGCTCCGGAGCAAGCTCGGATTCACTGACGGACAGAGCGTTCCTCTTCCTTGAGGACAAAAACTGGAAAAGTGCCGGCGAGTGCTTTGAAAAGGCTCTCGATGCTGACCCAAGAAACCCTCAGGCATATCTGGGAAAGCTGCTTGCAGAGCTAAGGATGCCCTCTGAACAGGCTATCGCATCCTATGACAAGCCTGTAGGCGACAATGAGAACTTCCGGAAGGCCATGAGGTTCGCAGATGACAGCTTCAGAAAAAAGCTGGACGATATAGAAAAGCAGTGCAGGCTCAATGAGGCTCTGCGTAAGCTGGACAGATGCAGATACCCTTCGGAAGCCGAAGAGGTGCTCGAAAGCCTCCGCAGTCTTGAAGGCTGGGGAGATTCCCTTCGTGCGGCAGGAGATGCTCAGCGCAGGCTGGAAGAACTCCGGCGGTTATCCTTCGATGATGCAGAAAAGGCTATAAATGCCGGCGCATCAGGCAGAGACCTTACCAATGCTATAAGACTGCTGAAAGAAACAGGCGATATGCCGGGGAGCAGTTCGCTTATAGAAAGGGCAGAGAAAACTCTGGCCGATACCTACAAAAGAGCGTTAGCTGAAATGGAGTCCGGAGACCTCCGGGCAGCCGAGCGTGACTTCAAGTGGCTGGTGGATTACGAGGATGCACTCCCTCTTGGACTGCGGTGCTCCCGTATGATACAGCAGGCTGATATAAATGCACGGAATGCTGCCGAAGAAGAGGAAAGAAGGGCACAGGAGGAAGAGGCGATACGCCGGAACCGTGAACGTGCTGAGCAGAATACCAAGCGCAGAAGAGTACGCTCTGCGGTATCTGTAGTGATAATTGTACTTATGATACTCTCTCTGATAACCTTCCTGAGCTGTATGAAGATAGCTGCGGCTCATCAGATGGTACTGGCTCAGGATTACCGCATAAAAATGATAGCAGCGTCAGTCCTTCTGAGCTCGCTGCTGGTATACTCAGGTGCAAGAAGGGACAGAGGTTCCGGATTCGCACCGGGACAGACAATAAACGCTGCGGCCCTTATCGCACCCATAATTACCTGTATGTTCATCAGCAATTCCGGCGGAGACATCCTCTACCTTGCAATGCTGGTGATGATACACGGCGGGGCCATGTTTGCAGCGGCAAAGCTGGGAAAAAAGGCATATCTTTATTACAATAGCTAAACCATTATAAAGGAGGAAAAAATATGTTCAAAGCCAAAGACGAACCGAGAACTCCCGACCACGGACTTGCAAGTGTTATAATGTACGAGGGAAATAACAAGACCTTCGTATACAAGCATCCTATCGAGAACTTCAACCTTGGTTCACAGCTCATAGTACACGAGACCCAGGAGGCTGTGTTCTTCCGGGACGGTCAGGCACTTGACCTCTTCGGACCCGGCAGACATACCCTTGAGACCCAGAACCTGCCTGTTATAGGCAAGGCATACAAGCTGCCCACAAATGCGGATACACCATTCCACTGTGAGGTCTACTTCATAAACAAGACCGTCCAGATGGGCATTAAATGGGGCACCGACACAAAGGTACGCTACATAGAGCCGGAGTCCGGACTTCCTATCGAGATAGGAGCCTGCGGACAGTTCAACCTGAAGGTTAGCGACTCACGCAGACTTCTGATGAAGATAGTCGGCACAGCAGGGGAGTTTACCCAGGCTGACATGGTGAACGGCAGCTATGGCCTCCAGCCTACAGTTGCAAAGTTCAAGGCAATGATAATCACAAAGGTCAAGAGCTCACTTGCGAAGATAATCAAGGACAACGGCATAAATATCCTTGAGATAGACGAGCATCTTGACACTATTTCCGATAAGCTATGCGGAGTTGTAAATGAGAATCTGGGCGAATACGGCCTTAATATGCCGGAGTTCTTCGTGGAGACTATAATGACTCCCGACGACGACCCAAATTACAGAAGGCTCAAGCAGCAGCACGCAGACCTCTATCTCAAGGTGAGACAGGAGGAGATACTCAAGGCTGAGGCCGAGAAGGCAAGAGAGCGTCAGGCTGTAGAGGCCGAGACCGCTGCACAGCTCAAGGTCATCAGCGCAAAGGGAGAGGCCGACGCACTGGTAGTCAAGGCTGCTGCCGAGGCTGAGGAGATGCGTATGAAGGGCTTCACCTATCGTGAGCAGACTGCCCGTGAGGTAGGCCTGGGAGCCGTTACCCATATGGGAGGCTCCGGCGGAAATACAGTCAGCGACATAGCCGGACTTGGCGTTGCTCTTGGAGCTATGGGCGGAGTTATGGGTATGACAAAGAATGCCATGGACCCCATGATGTCAGCTGCAGCCGGAACACCTGCAGGCGGTTGGACCTGTTCCTGCGGAAATACTGTACCAGGCGGCGCATTCTGCAATATCTGCGGAAAGAAACGTCCTGAGGCAGGAGATACCTGGGACTGTACCTGCGGAAACAAGGGTATCGTAGGCAACTTCTGCAACATCTGCGGAGCCAAGCGCACTGCGACACCTGATGCCTGGGACTGCTCCTGCGGCAACAAGGGAGTAACCGGCAACTTCTGCAATATATGCGGAGCCAAGCGCCCTGAGTCCTCCGACACCTGGGACTGCTCCTGCGGAGAGAAGAACAACACCGGAAATTTCTGCCGTAACTGCGGAAAGAAGAAGGGAGAATGAGTATGAATAAGATAAGACCTCAGGTATATGCGATAATACTGGTCATCGCAGCAGTATTCTCTGCGGTGGCATTCCTCGTCCCCATTGAGCGTGAAGAGGTGTTCTGGATAGGATATGTCTCCGGAATTATAGCAATACTCCTTCAGATACCCGTTTTCGGATTTGCATATCCGAGTCAGACACAGCTAAAAAGCAAGGTTCTGGGCTATCCTGTGTTCAGAATAGGCATTATCTATCTGGCAGTCCAGATGATACTCAGCTTTGTACTCTTTGCAGCCGGCAATAACGGCGACTTCCCCATATGGCTGGCCTTCCTGCTCTGCCTTATCGTGCTGGCAGGCGCCTTGATACTGGGAATGTCAGCTAATATGGCAAGAGAGGCTATCGCCAACATGGAGACTGTCAAGAGCGCTGACACTACACTGATGAAGTCACTGGCAGGAAGAGCTGAGGCTCTCGTAAGCCGCACTAATGACCCCGTGCTTATGAAGGAGCTCAAAAAGCTGGCAGAGGACATCGCCTACAGCGACCCGGTCAGCAGTCCTCTCATAGCCGAGCAGGAGTACGCACTTTCAGGTGCCTTCGGACAGCTTGAGGCTGCTGTGACATCCCAGAATCCCGGCGCTGTAGACCTTTGCAGGAACGTTGCTATCGCACTCAGCGACAGAAATTCCGCCTGCAAGTCAGCCAAGCAGTAAATACCGGATATTGATAAAAGGCATCGCTCAAAGGAGCGGCGCTGATATTGAAATTTTAAGCCATAGTATTTCTGATTTGCAGTCAGCAATACTATGGCCTTTTTATTGACAATACAGTGATGTGGTGCTATAATAGTTACTAACATAAATCGGAATTT
>CACWPR010000050.1 GCA_902762855.1 Ruminococcus flavefaciens | reverse complement strand
CAAGGGGCTGAGGGCATTTTTGAGAAAAAAGAAAACCCACAAACGGCTATTTTAAGCCATCTGTGGGATTGCTAAATGGTGACCCGTACGGGAATTGAATATGGTTCAATCAAATGAACGGGTAATGTTTGGTTGTCGGACGGTTTAACCGAATGACAGTCTGACTTGTTCGTTTCGTATTGCCGTCCGATAAAGAAAGGACGGTAATAGAATGGAAAGTACATATTCGCCCATATCCTCGCTTCCTCTGCCTGATCCAAGAGAAGCCGATAATTTTATGATAGCAATTTACGGACCGGATAATCCTGACGGCAGTAAGTCCGAAAGTATCACAGAAGCCTTGCTCAGATATATGGGCAACAGAGGCGGCATCGGCAATAATCAGCTTGCCTGCATGACAGGCATTGACAGAGGTGATATTTCACGATACCTCAACAATAAACGCACGATCAGCAAGGAACACCTCTGTCTGATCTGTATCGCACTCAGACTTATGACCTGTCAGCAGAAGTATCTGTTTAAGCTGCTGAAAGAACCAATACCGGGTACTATCGGAAAGCCTGATGAGCGTGAATGCATCATCAAGCACTACATGGACGGCTGCTTTTATGATGAGAACATGACTGTTGCTCATTGTATTGCACAGTTGGAAAATGCAAAAGAAAAAGGTGCTGCTCGATCCGTTTCCTGCATGGAGGGCGGCAAGTGATGGGAAGATTTATGTATCAGCATTTTGGTGACGATGTTCCCCGGCACATTGAAGCGGAATATAACAGAATGCTCCGCCGTGAACAGTACCTTGAGGAACGTGAAGCGGAGTTCCGTGCAATGTCCGCTGACTTCAATGCAGTGCAGGAGGTCATGCCTGATCCTGCCACGCTTCCCACAAACGAGATCGCCGATGAAAACAGGCGGCTGCACGATGCACGGCTCGACTTACTGCCTGTGGCGCTTGAAATGCTCCGCTGCGACTTTCCGGAGGACTACGAGTTGATAAAGGATTATTATTTCAGCACGGATAAAGTGAACTTGCTTTATCTTGCAGAGAAGTATGGACTGTCTAAGCCTGTGGTGAAGTACCGTTTGAAGCTCGCCAGAAGAAAACTCAAATCATTCATCATTGCGCACGAAAACGGGGAGTGACTTTTGTGCAAATCTCTGAAATTTCAATTTTCGGGCAGGAAATTTCTGAAAATCTTTGTCCCAAATGCAAATTCCTCGGTAGTAAGGTGAGAGATGTTTGCTCCGACCGATAAGGCAGACGGTCAGCAGACCTCTCAGTCCTCCTTTCTTTCTGACGGAAGGGTTATATATATGAGCCGAGGGCGGTGCGGTCGCTTTGTCCATTTTCAGACTGCACCGTTCCCCATAAGCTCCCCACTGTTGTCTGGGTTCAATGACATCATTCCTTTCACAAGACAGCAGAGATGCTGTCGGGAGAGCCTGAACTTCGGTTCGGGTTCTGCCAAAAACATCTCTGAATATGCTTGTTCCATTTCTCCTATTTTCAATACAGGCAGTATCCGGACTTTGGTTCGGGTACTGCCCCCGAAAGGGAGACATTGCAAATCATCATCTGCCATGTGCAGATAGAAACGAGGTACATAAAATGAATGACATTGTGATTGCCGTAAACTTTGATAATGAAAAGCCAACGGTCAGCGGACGGGAGCTTCATGCCGCCCTTATGATCGAAACACCGTATCACAAATGGTTTCCGAGAATGGTCGGATATGGCTTTGTCGAAAAGGTTGATTATTTAGTGACGGACATTTTTGTCCACAACTCAAAAGGCGGTAAGCAGGGATATATTGACCATCAACTCACCATTGATATGGCAAAAGAACTTTGTATGATACAGCGAAGTGAAATCGGTAAACGCTGCCGTGAGTATTTCCTTGAAATCGAAAGGAAGTGGAACAGTCCCGAAGCTGTCCTCGCAAGAGCGCTACTGCTTGCCAATCAGCAGTTACAGCTTGCGAAGGGTGAAAACGCAAAGCTCCTTGAAACGAACACCGAACAAGCGGAACAGATCGAGAGTATGCAGCCGAAGGTCACATACTATGACCTTGTTCTGAATGCCGAGGGTATTGTTCCTATCACCACTATCGCAAAGGATTATGGAAAATCGGGGCGATGGCTCAACGGCTGGCTGCATGAACAGGGCGTACAGTACAAGCAGGGCGAAGTGTGGCTGTTGTATCAGAAGTATGCGGATAAGGGATATGTCAAGAGCAAGACCTACACCGTCACCGATGAAAACGGCAATCCCCTTGCTAAACCGCATACCTGTTGGACAACAAAAGGCAGGCTCTTTATTTATGAGCTTCTGAAAGAGAACGGCATTCTTCCGCTGATCGAGTGTGATGAATGAAAATGGAGGTTGAAAATATGCGTATAACAAAAGAAGATCTTCCGGCTTGCAATCATCATAGTGATTGCTTTGCAAACCGTGAGGGAAAATGTATTACATTAACAGATACCAGTTTCAAGCGCGGTTACTGTCCGTTCTATAAGACCGAGAAGCAACTCAACGCAGAGAGAAAGCAGGATAAAAAGATAAAGACAAGATGATAAAATAGTTTCATGCGCATTTTCCATGAATTTCTTTCCAAATGACAGCGGAAACGCTGTCGGGAGTATCCGTTCTTCGGCAGGAACGGGTACTGCCCACGGTGTTTCATGTACCTCCAATGCGACGGCTGATGTGCCGTCGGGAGCTTCTACTCCACGAAGTAGGGGCTGCCAACAGTACATCAATCTTTGGGTATAAAAATAACCGACAGACTATGTACACAGCACCTTGAAAACTGAATATGAAACATCAACGCTAATTGTTTTCTATTTCTTCCTCCGTGAGAGGAGTGTTCATTATGGACGAAACAATGGAAGTTCAGGAGCGTCAGCAGGCGGAGAACGATGTATACCGCACGATGTTTGCTGATTATCCCGACATTGTTAATGCAGAACAGCTCTGCGAAATGCTTGACCTGAAATACAAGACGGTCTGTAAATTTGTCAGAGAAGGCAAGATACCCCGAATGCCTGACGGTCGCAAGATCAGAGTGGCAAAGATAGAGGTCATCAATTACGTTCTGCAACGCGCACAAAACAGACTGTGAAAAGTCGGTCAATGCGCTGAAAACAGCCAAATACGGTTGGTAGGTCTTGCATTATATCACGATTCGCGCTATAATTGAATTGTGGCAGCAGGCTTTCTACCGTACAGCTCAAAGGAGGATATAAAAATGAAAGCAAGTCTGCCTTACAAATACATCACTTCCGTAAAAAACGGAAAGCATTATGTTGTCTTTGATTTCAAGGATAAAGCAGGAAAGCGGAAACGCAAGTGGATATCCACGGGCCTGCCTGAAAAATGCACCAAGAAGGCTCTGAATGAAGCGGTCGAGGAGATCGTTTCGGATTTCGCCGATAAGTGGAATAACAATCAGGTAACGATCACTGTCAGCCGTAAGGCGGATAACGATGCTGAGGACGCTGAGAAAGTGGTTGTCAATCAGGAGCTTAGTTCATTCTTTTCTGAGTGGCTCACAGCGATCAAGGCAAATTCAGCCCGTACCACATTCCAGTGCTATAAGCGAAATGCAGAGCGTTTCATGAAGTTCATGGGTGAGCATTTTCCGGATGTGACACTTACTGACCTGAACCATACGCACGTCCAGTCCTATCTCAATCATAAAATGGACGAGGGTGTAAAGGGCAGCACAGTCAAGCAATATTATCTGTCGCTGCATTCCGCATTCATGTGGGCTGTAAAAATGGAAATTCTGGAACAGCACCCTATGGATAAAATGGTAATGCCGAGAGCAGAACGCCATGAAGCCGTTTTCTATAACGAGGACGAGCTGAATGAGCTGTTCCGAGTATTCGAGGGACACAAGCTGGAGCTTATCGTGCATATCGCAGCATATTACGGTCTGAGAAGATGTGAGATCCTCGGCTTGAAGTGGGATTCAATCGACTTCAAGAAAGGTACTATCACAATCGAACGCAAGGTCGTAAGCGATTATGACGAAAGCGGTCAGGCAAAGCTCTTTGTGGAGACCAGACTGAAAACCAATTCCACAAGGCGTACACTGCCCCTGATCCCGCACATCGAGGAAATGCTCCTCAAAAAGCAGGAGATGGACGAGCATTACAAGAAGCTCGGCGGCAAGAACTACGATACCGAATTTGAGGGCTTTGTATGCTGTGATCCGTTTGGAAAGCTCATCAGTCCGAACACAGTAACGCATGACTTCCATGAGGTCATCAAGAAGCACGGTCTGAAGATGCTCCGTTTCCATGATCTGCGTCATTCATGTGCCAGTCTTTTGCTTGCAAACGATATTCCAATGAAGGCGATTCAGGAGTGGCTCGGCCATGCAACTTTCAATATCACTGCGAACCTTTACAGCCATCTGGAGTATAACGCTAAGGTCACTTCGGCTGAAACTATTGCAAGAGTTCTCGGCGGTAAGAAAGAAGCTCCTGCGTATACCGATGAGCCTGTGCCTAAGAAGTCAGACAGCAGAAAAATGAAAAATGATACAATTGCGGAATCGTCACAGGCCGCAGCCGTATAATTATATAATATACTGTGACAAAACTGAGGACGAAATAGAAAATTCAAAATCGAGTGATTTTGGTAGAAAATCCGGTAGAAATATTTGGTAGAAGTCAATTATATGATTTCACATAAATTTCGGAAAAGCCGTAATACCGATAGAAAAGCACATAGAATGAAAAAGTTCATATAATGTGCTGGACTTTGCTCCGATTTTGTGCTATAATCTATAAAAAACGGAGGTGACGTGATGATCGGCGGCAAAAAGATCATAGCATTGTGTATATCAAGACTTCATGATACAGACAACAACCGCTTTATAGCTATCTTGAACGAGCAGCTCAGAAGTGCAGGATGCAGCCTTTTCATATACAATATCACCACTGACCTCTATTGGAATGAAGATGAGACCAGGGCTGAGGCTTCAGTTTTTGACCTTATAGATTATGAGCGCACAGATGCTGTGGTCATTATGGATGAGAAGATAAAGAGCAGGAATGTAAGCAAAAAGATAGTCAGAAATTCCAGAGCTCACGGTATCCCGGTAATAGTCGTTGACGGGAATTATGAAGGCTGCATAACTGTTGACTTTGATTATGCAGGCGGATTTGAGAAAATGGTCCGCCATGTGATAGAGCATCACAGGAAGAAGGACGTAAGGCTTGTTGCCGGTACCAAGGGAAACCCCTTTTCCGATGAAAGGGAGGAGATATTCCGGAAAGTCGCAGCAGAAAACGGAGTCAGAGTTGATGAGAAAACGATATCCTACGGTCAGTTCTGGGCAAAGCCTGCTATCGAAGCGGCAGAGAAGATGTTCGCATCCGGAGATATACCTGAGGCAGTCATATGTGCAAATGACATCATGGCTATAAACGTGGCCAGTGTGTTCATCCAGCACGGCATCAACGTTCCGGAGCAGGTGATAGTTACCGGATTTGACGGCATTGATGAGATATATTACTCCATGCCTAAGATAAGCTCGGTGAGGACCTCCAGCCGGCTCCTTGCTGACACTGTTTTCAAAGCTGTAAAGAATGCTGTGTCCGGAGTGGATATACAGGACAGATATACAGTAGAGCCGTCCCTTGTACTCAATGAGTCCTGCGGGTGTCATGATTCAGGGACTATGCAGAGCTTCGTGCGGCTGAGAAATTTCAACAGCCGGTTTTATAACTATCAGGATGATAACCTTGTGCTGAATGAGATGTCAGATGCGATACAGTCCCAGAAGGATCTGGCCAATGCGTCCTACGTAATGGTACGGGACGTCACTAAGGACCTGTGCTGTCTTATAAACAGGTCATGTGTCGATGATACTACAGATTATCTGAGGACTAAGCGTGAAAGTCCCTATGATGATGAGATGTTCGTCTTTTTCGACAGGTTGAACAGGCCGTACGAACAGTACGAGATAAGCCGAAGAGAGATAGTTCCCGGACTTGAAAAACTGATAGAAAGCGGCTATCCGCTCATATTCAACAGCATTTACTATACTAATGTCCCATTAGGCTACATATGCTTCCACTATAATGACTATGACCTTACGGACTACTGCAAGATAATGGCGATAACCAATTCTATAGGCCGTGGCATCGGAGGATTCATAAGTATGCGCTACCAGCATTATCTGATGCAGAGGGTAGAGGATATTTATATGTATGACGGCCTGACCGGACTTTATAACCGTGCGAGTTTCAGCAACAGGTTCAGAGAGAAGATTGAAAAAACTCCGGAGGGTACACCGATAACGGTAGTTCTCTCAGACCTCGACGGGCTCAAGAAGATAAATGACAATTACGGACACTTTTCTGGCGACGATTCGATAAAAGCAGTTGCAAATGCCTTGAAGATGGCCTGTCCGCCTGATGCCCTATGTGTAAGATACGGCGGCGATGAGATGATAGCTATAATAATCGGTGAATGCGATGCTGAGAAGATAGTCAGAAGGATACGCAGCGAGCTTGAAAAGTATAATAATGGTTCCTTGACTGATTATAGCATTACATCGAGCATAGGAGTTGTGAGTTCAAAGGCAGGAATGCTGACAAATATCGAGGCGATGATAAAGCAGGCTGACAGCCTGATGTACACTGAGAAGAAAGCAAAGAAGGCAAGTAACAGGCCGCTTTGCAGAGAACAATAAAAAATTAGGGTCCCAACAGACTTCGAGATCTGTTGGGACCTTTTATTACATCCGCAAGAATTGGTTAACCAATACCTGCTGATTTGACCATTTCTTGCTGAAATTTGGTCAATTATTGTGAACCCCCTTTTATTGACTTTACAAAAATCTAAAGTTGCTGTATATTATCATCAAGAATATGAACATATTCTACTAATATTCGGCATTAAAATTATCTATTTTGGATAGGAGGGGAACATGGGCTTTAAAAGAATGGTGTCGCTTAGTATGGCGGCAGCACTGTCAGTGCCGATATGCTGCGATAACTCCGGGTATCAGAAAAGTGCTGCGGATGAAACGCAAGATATGGTCACACTATTAGAGTGCGGCTTTGAAAATGGGACTGAGGGCTGGACCGGCAGAGGAGCTGCGTCAGCAGCGGCAGATACGTCAGGAGGCCACACGGGAACATCGTCGCTGAAGGTCACGAAACGTACCGCTGACTGGAACGGGGCCGTGATAACGCTGGGGTCTGAGTTCCGGGCAGGAACTTCATACTCCGCTGGAGCCTGGGTAAAGTACGACACCGGAGGGAGTACGGATAATTTCAAGCTGTCATTGCAGTACACTGACAGCGGAGGTACGGTAAGGTACGATGCCGTCGATGAAGAAAGCGTCACATCAGGGAAATGGACGCTGCTCTCCAATGAAAACTACACCATACCGGCGGGAGCATCGGACATATACCTGTATGTCGAAACTGTTGACAGCACTATCGACTTCTGGGTGGACGATGTAACGGTAAAGGGACCGGAAATAAAAAAACAGGTCCCGGTGAAGAATATCCGTGGAGACATGGATGGCGACGGAATGATCGATCCATTTGATCTTACATTGCTGCGTCAGGCAGCTTGTAAAACGGGTCCTGACCAGACGACACTAAAACGAGGTGATATAAACGGAGATAAAATAATTGATAAAGAAGACATCTGCTTATTATCGGGGTTCATACTTGGGGACATTACAGAATTTCCACAGATAGAGGAGGAATACGAAAGGACATACGATTTCAAGCCGGTCGGTCAGCTCACTAAGGTCAGTGAGGTGCCTGACCCGTTCATATTCAACGACGGAACAGCCGTCTCAGATGCATCCGATTGGGGCCGGAGAGCAAATGAGATAAGCTGTATGTACGAATACTATATGTACGGAATATGGCGTGACGGCTCAGATGATGAAGTGACCTACAGCATAAAGGGCAGCACTATGACAATAAATATAAAGAGAAAGAGCACAGGCCAGACGGCATCCTTCCCGGCGAAGATAACTCTTCCCGACAAGGTGCGGCATGATGGAGGAGCTCCGGTCATAGTGGGAATGCACAAGCAGATCTCTGAGGAGACAGCCAAGTCCCTTGGATATGCAGTGATAACCATAGATGCTGACATTTTCACAAATCCTGTTGCAACAGATGACCAGAACCATGTCGGAGCGTTCTATAAGCTCTACCCTTACGGGAATAGCTGGGAAGAGCAGACGGGCGAGCTCCTTGCATGGTCATGGGGGTGCAGCAAGATACTTGACGCTCTATATGCCGGAGCGGGTCAGGAGCTGAACATAAATCCTGACAGCTCGATAGTTACGGGAGTATCCCGATACGGCAAGGCAGCAGCAGTATGCGGAGCCTACGACAAGAGATTCAAAATGGTAGCTCCTTCATGCTCAGGTGCCGGAGGACTTGCACTTTACAGGTACAGGTCAGTGGGAAAGACCTATGATTTCTCCTCAAAGGGTGAATCCTCTGCATACACATACTCAGAAAACGAACACCTTGGCAGTTTACAGTCCACAGGCGAACGAGGCTGGTTCAACGACAGGTTCCGGGAATTCAGCGACCCGAATCAGATACCATTAGACCAGCATATGCTCGGAAGCCTTGTTGCCGACCCGGACCGATATCTGTTCATGATAGCCTCCTGCGTCAACGAGGACTGGGTAAATGCCCCGTCAATGTGGGTAAGCTATCTTGGTATAAAGCACGTATATGACTTCCTCGGTATAAGTGATAATCTTGCGATAAATGTACACAGCAAGGGTCACGCAGTAATAGAAGAGGATGTCAGGTATATGGTACAGTATTTTGATTATCATGTATATGGTATAGAGCCGTCCATGGATCTCAGTAAGCTGAAAACATCGGTATTTGCTCTTCCGAAGAATCATGATACGTTCTTCGATACCTTTGATGATAAATGGTTATACTGACGATCTGTCCGAAAGGACGGAATTATCTGTTTAATTTTTGATGAGGATGATCTTATGAATAAGAAAAATTTATTTGCAGGCTTATTATCGGCCTGCATCGCAGCCACGGCAGGGGCTGTCACCGCAGCGGCGGATGACGGCAGAGTCTACGGGGATGCGAACTGCGACGGCACGGTGGATATGTCCGACGTAGTACTGATAATGCAGTCGCTGTCCAATTCCGGAAAATACGGACTGGACGGCACAGAAGAGAGGCATCTGACTCTCAAGGGCTCCGACTATGGTGATGTTTTTGAGAGAGGCTCCGGAATAACTGCCAGAGATGCCCAGACCATACAGATGTATCTTCTTGAGCAGTGTACCCTGCCTTACTCCTATGCCGAAGGCTATCAGGAGCCGGAGGAGCAGAAGGATGAGCCGGTGTACATACATCTGAACAATACATCCATAACTGTGGAGGGAAGCAATGTAACAGTTTCCGGAAGCAGTGCGGTAATAAGCCATTCCGGTACATATATCATCGACGGCGAGCTGACAGACGGACGCATAACAGTTGATATTGCTGATGAGAAAGCTGACCCCGGAACAGTAAAGCTGATACTGAACGGAGCTGACATCACAGGTGCCAGCGGTCCTGCTATACTGATAAAGAATGCAGAAAAGACGTCAATAGCAGCCGAGGACGATACTGAGAACTTTATTTCCGACGGTACATCCGCATATACCGGCGACTTTCTGGATAACGCAGTGATCGAGGCCAAGGACGACCTTACATTCAAGGGCGGCGAGAAGGGAACAGGTATCCTGAATATCACAGCCAATGTCCAGCCTGCTGTTGTATGCAATAATGATATAAAGATAACAGGCGGCACCCTTAATATAAGCACCCTTGAAGAGACTGAAGGAAATGATGCTATAAAGGGCAAGAAGTCTGTTACAGTCAAGGACGGAGCAGTTAATATAGACTCTGAGGGTGACGGCATTAAGTCCTCAAAGGGACTTGTGGACATCCAGGGCGGCAGTATAAGGATAAAGTCCGGAAAGGATGCAGTGCAGGCAGAGACCTCCATTACTGTGTCCGGAGGTGAGTTGTTTGCCTGCGGAGACAGAGGATTCAGATGTGAGGGTACTGTGGATATAAGCGGAGGAACAGTTATTGCCACAGCAACAGACTACCAGTGTGCCGAACTCACTGCAGCATCCCAGAGGACGATAAAGCTGGATTACGTCAAGGAATGGGAGAAGAATGACCCCATTGCCATTACAGACGAAAATAAAAATATAGTTCTGGAACTGAATACACTTAAAAAATTCCGCTATGCTATCGTTTCTTCACCGGAGCTTGAAGCCGGAAAGAATTATCGCCTTTACACGGGCGGCATAGAGACTGTATCAGAGCAGGGAGCAGTATATAATGCTGGAGATCCCTCTGTATACACGGGAGTCAACAACACAGATGACGCAGACCTGCTCTACGGTGACTTGTTTGACCGTACAGAAGTACACAGCATAGACATCAGGATGTCGGATGCAGCATGGATGGAGTTTCTTTCCCATGCAGAGGAAGAGACCTACTATCCCTGTGATGTTGTGATAGACGGAATGGAAATAAAAGACGCTGGCATAAGGACAAAAGGCCACAGCTCCAGGCAGTTCGTTACAAGTGCCGGCCGGGATAAGTACAGCTTCCGAATAAAACTGGATAAATACGATAAGTACCAGAATTACCACGGACTCACAGAGATATGTGTTAACAATATGTACTCTGACCCTTCCTGCATGAGGGACATACTCTGCTATGATGCGATGTATCAGATAGATGCATATGCTCCTGAGGTATCCTATACTGACGTTACTCTCAACGGCCAGCTTTACAGCTTTTATCTTCTCTGCGAACAGCCGGGAACTACACTTGGACAGCGTCTGAGCACAAATGATGACGGTGTCCTCTATAAGGCAGCAGATGTGGGTACTCAGTATGACTGCTCATTTACCACAACTATGTCTCTTGACAACTTTGAAGTAAAGTACGGCAAGGACGATGAAAAGATACACATACAGCAGGTAGTCCAGGCGATAAACCAGGTAACTCCGCAGAATTATAAGTTCATAGAGGATGTAGTTGACGTTCCCAGCTTTTTGAAGGGCTTTGCTGTAAATGCAGTAATGTGCAACTACGACAGCTATAACGGCATGATGCCTCATAACTATTATGTTCTCTGGAACGAGGGAAAGATGTACTATGTAGGCTGGGACTATAACCTGTCTTTGGGTAACTTCATGGACTACGGCGCATCAGCGGAGTCTGATATAAACACAGGGATGTACCAGGCAGACGAGAATAAGCGTCCTATGCTGAAAAATCTCCTTCAGGTACCGGAGTACAAGGAGATGTACCTGGGTTATGTCCGTGAGATAACAGCGATGTACAGCTCGTCGGAGGTACCGATAAACAGGTACGCATCCCTGATAAGACCTCACGTATCGGCAGACCCCAGATTCTTTTTCACTCCTGAAAAATTTGAGGAAAATATAGCAAAGAGCGCATCAGGACTTACCGTTGGCGGCGGAGGCGGCCAGTGGGGAGGCTGGGGATTTGGCTTCGGCTTCGGTTTTGGACAGGAGCTTTATTCCTACGGCGGAGACCAGGTCTCCATACAGGATTTCCTGATAAAGCGTGTTGAAGTCATAAGAAATGCAATAGGTCAATGAAATAAAGAATGTAGAATAAAGTAAGCATGAGTGCGGCAGATAAATTCTGCCGCATTTTTATTGAGCGGCAGTAACAGGAGCAGGTGATCAAAGCGGCTGGAAGTATAATTCTGAGCAGAGCAGTTTATTTATGAGCTAAAAAGTCACTTTTTTGAGTAAATACTTCATGGAAAAAGTTCCCGTCAGGTGCTATAATTTATACAGACCGGAAAGGTCAGTTATGAGTAAACTTCATCAGAAGATTATTCCTCTCAAACCGGGACTCCATGGGGATGTATGCCTATAAGCCTCATGGGTCCTGCACTCCATGTTCAGACGGACAGCATACCGGAAGAACGGGATACAGCTTAGCCCGTATTGAGCATATCCCGTATTAACGCTGTCCGGAATTTCTGGATCCCTTTATTTGCTCCCGTGACAAACGGGAGTTTTTTTAGAAATAAAGACTGTGACCCGAATAGTGAAAAAATAATATGATGTAAAAAGTCATTTTTTTGAGATATTATTTCATTGAATCTGTTCACAAAATGTTCTATAATGTAATCAGAAAGACAGTTAAGTGAATATCTGCACAATAATTCACAGATCTGTCTGCTATCGGCATACTGGACAGCAGACGCCGCAGAAAAAGTAATTCCAGGCTGTCCGATTCCTATGTAAGGTGGATATTCAGGTATCCGTGGGCTGTGTTCATTTGTGGATGCAGCCTTTTTACTTTGGGCACTGAATAAAAAAGGATATACCTTGTATGGTATATCCTTTTGGAGCTATTTGGTGATAACAGCAATGGCACATGGCATACGTCCGTCCACAACAAAGTATTCAACGTTGACGTATCCGCCCTTTGCGAAGAATTCCTTATAGGTGTCAAAGGTGAATTCCTCTTTGAACTCTACACCTATGATATTGAGCAGTTTAGAAATAAACCCGGCTTGTTTTTTAGAGCCGTTAATATAGGTAGGAATCATAACTTTACCGCCGGGTCTGCATACACGGAGCAGCTCACTTACAGCGTGGTACGGGTCATCAAGGAGATGTATAACATTTCCTGCAACGACCTTGTCGAAGGAATCGTCACTGCATCTGATATTGTTTATATCAGCCTTGCCTACTGTGACGTTTCCAAATTTTTTGCACTTTTTTGCAGTTTCTCTTCTCATGCCCGATGACATATCCGTAGCGATGAGCTTTTTGCAGGCAGGAGCGATACAGCAGGTGATAGCACCTGTACCGCAGGCACATTCCAGCACTATATCATCGCTGCTGATATACTCAGCGACCTTCACACCTGTACCTTTATAGACCTTACTGTTAACAAGGTTTTCAAAAAAGTCATATAGTTTAGAGACCTTATCCCATATCATTTACGACACTCCTTCTGTGCTTGTTTTATATAACAATTGTATCACATTTTCTGACCTTTGTAAATACTGCATTGGCTGTTTTTATTGACTTGCATACAAATATAATGTATAATACTATTATACATGACCATGAGGAGGGTGAGTTATATGGGGAAATATAATAAAATTGCTGCGGCACTTTCAGTTCTTGCACTGACTCTTTGTGCTTGCAGCAGCAATGCTCCAAGTTCAAAAATGTACAGCTCTTCTGATTCATCATCTGAGTCAGAAACAGTCACAGCTTCAGAAAAGACAACTTCTTTTGATGATCAGTCGCTTCCGGAAGACTTAGCAGAGAAAAAGGCTATAATAAATGTGTGCGGAGTACAGCAGCACTGTGAAAGCAAAGCTGCTTCTGAATTTCACGACCTGATCAGAGGACTCAAAGAGCTGGATATGGATGATATAACATTCATTGCCGACAATGATGAATGGGAGCTTTATCTGTATGATGATAACGGATACAATGAATACAGCAGAAGGCTTACTACAGACGGCTGGGTGCTCTTTTGTGACGACCTTAGTGTATACGAGGACTCACCGGAACTCAATGAGCTGATAGGAAAAGCAGTAAAGGAAAAGTTTGATATTTCAGGCGGAACGGATGAGCAGGCATACTGGTCTGTTGAATGTGATGAACCCGAAACAGAGGAAGAATATCTTGATGCTGCTGTTTCATGTACAGATAGCTGGCTGAAGTCGCTCCAGAGCGAGGATACTGATGACCATTACCGGAACGAGTCCTATGAGATAACCGTAGTCGAAGAGGAAAGCGGATATCAGAAATGTAACTATCTTGCCTGCGGACTTGTTAACGGAGCAAAGGAGTTTGCAGTTGAGATATGCTTTACAGTCAATGACTGCGGAGAGGGTACCTTTTATGATGACTACTATCAGGAGGGACGCTATACTTATGCCGGCACATACTGGTCAGGACAGTATATATGCGGCAGATTCAGGTGGGAGAACGGAAAGGTTTCTCTGATAAATATGTCAGACCGTGACGGCTGCGATAACATTCTCAGCGGCCTTGACGGCATAACTGATACTGAGTATAAGAATTTCTATGAATTTGCAAGACGTGATGACTACCAGGAGGTCCTTGATGCCAGCTTTATGTCATATGGACGTTTTACAGCTTCACGGAACCTGACTCAGACAATGGACGGAAAACCAATAAATATCGACATATACGGATTTGAGCTGACTGATGAGACAGATGACAGCTATACCGGTATATGGGATATGGGAGCTTATATAAATAAGAAGTCCACCTACAGTACCGGACTGTATTTTACAGATAACGGTACCGGTCATATGCCGGATACACTTCCTAAGGATTTTTCCCTGACCTTTGACAATTACGACGGCGATGCAAACCCGGACTTCTGCTGCCGCTATGACAGTGACGAGAACGGTACATACTATGTCCTTCACAGCATCCAGACAGACGGACGCATCTTCAATCTTTCAGGAAGGGCATTTCAGGGAGGCATTTATATAGCCGGATGCACTGACCCGTCACCGAGACTTCAGCGGACTGATGATATGAACTACATAGGCTGGAAGCTCGATGAGTCAGGCAGATATTATCCTACAGGTCCCGATGGCGAAGAAACAGTTCTTCCTGAGCTGAATATGTATTCAGACCGCTATCATCTTCCTAATGCTTTGAAAAAGTACTCCGAGGACGAGAAAAGTGTTACCTGCTTTTTGTGGAACAATACAGAAAATGCGGTAAAAACTGACAGTACATATTCTATAGAAGTGTCCGAAAAGGGAAAGTGGAGGACAGTGGCAGAAGGACTTTCCATTGACCCTGTAACAGTTCTTCCCAGAGAATATGCAGAGGTCACATTTGATATATCCTCAGTAAAGGACCGCAAGGAAGCTACATACAGGATAGTACTGAACAGCGGAGACCTTACAGCATACGGAAAATTCATTCTTGAGGGAAGTCCATGCGATGACCTTGAGATAATTGCAGAGGACCTGTACATGGGGGCCTGCTGCGGAAGGATGACTATAAAGGACCACGGTGTTGAGCCCACACCTCTTCGCTCAGCATATATTACTGACGGAACAAAGAAATATCCTCTGTATTTTGATGCGAATGAGAGCACAGAATTCTTTGCATCCGAGCTCCCTGACACCGCAGGAAGCTACAAGCTGGTCATGAACGATACCACAGAGTGTACTGTGAATATCCGTGAACTTACTGACCTCAGCGTCCCGAATATCGACACTTCGGCTGATATAAGCGATAAAGAAATAAAGCTGACCGTCACAGCCGATGAAGACTGCGAGTGTTTCGTTTCCTGTGTCTGGAAAAAGGAATACAAGAACTGGTACCAGACGATACTTGGCATGGATAATTACGACACAACTGACCTTACAAAAGGTGTGAGCACGGAGATGATACTGAATAATGAATATATCTCTTTGCTGACTGACGAGGATTATGAAGATATGTATGAACACGTACAGGAAATATTTGAAGAAGGTGAGACACTTCCGGATTATTTTGATGAAATTGGTATAGACAAGAACACCAGCAAGAAAGAATTCATAGATAAGTTCAAGAAATATTTCGCCTGTGACCCTGACGGGGAATATGCGTATGTGCTTAATATATCATATAATGATATGATATATGAAGTGGTAAAGAAGTAAGAAAAGCGGCAGCCTTGATATGGCTGCCGCTTCTGCTTATTTAGCTGAATCTCTTGCGAGAAGTATTTTCATAAGGCATAGGTCAAATGCATCTATCCTGCCGTCCGTACAAATGTCAGCGGCACTGCTGTCCGTCAGTGAAGAGTCCGGAGCAGATATGAGCCACCTTTGCAGCATAACTGCGTCAGCAATGCTGAAAGCTCCGTCTGCGTTAACGTCTCCGGGAACTTTATCTGAGCTTCCTTTAACAAGCAGCTTTATACTCGTCATGGTTATGGTACCGGAATAAGGTGCGATGCTCAGTCGGTCAAGGTCAGTGTAGTCAATACCCAGCTCTTCAAGTGCGGATATAATATCTGATGCAAGGAAGCAGGCCTTTTCACCGTTGGAATAAAATGGCTGAACGGACTTCCAGACAGCGGTCCCGGACCATTTCTGGAATGTGACTGCCGGGGGATACTGACCGCTGTATTCTATCTTTATAGCATAGGAGTCTCCAAGCTCCTTGAGAAGTTTTCCGTCAAGTACACCTATTGACTGCCAGCCTGACCAGCTTGAGTCACCTTCTGCTGTTCCGGAGAACACAGTACTGTGCAGAGTATAACCAGTACAGGGGTATTTAGCAACCTCAGAGTAGAGGATATTGTCCTTAGGAGTCTCACCCTGGCGCTGGAAAAGTTCGGTCAAAGTCACGAACTCATATCCCTGCTCGATGAGCTCAGGCATTACTATCTTCAGAGCTTCAACTGTCTGGCTGTTGCCTGCTGCATCATGCAGAAGAACTATAACACCGTCTTTAGCGCCGTTAAGGATGTAGTCTGCTCTTTGCTGAGCGGTGACGTTTTCCATGTAGTCCTGACAGTCTATGCCGCATATAAAAGGCAGGTCAATATTATCGTACATAGTCTGGCTCACATCTATGAAAGGTGGGCGGAAGAACCTGGTGGGTTCACCGGTTATCTCAATGACCTTCTCGTCCACGTAGCTTATCTCTGCCTTGATATTTTCCGGGGACATCGCTCCCATATTTGAATGAGTCCTGGAATGGTTATCTATCTCACATCCCATGTCGTATGCTCTTTTGACTGATACTGCACTCTCAGCGTTGATATTGTCACCGATAAGGAAAAAAGAAGCTCTGGCATCGTACTGTTCAAGGATGTCGAGGACCTCGTTGGTAGTCGTGTTATTAGGTCCGTCATCGAATGTCAGTGCGATGAGTTTAGTCTCAGGTACTGAGTCAGCCTGTACTTGCGGAACAGCAGGCATAAAAGCAGTTATCACTGCAGCGGCAGTAGCTGCTGTGATAGCTTTCAGTTTAGATTTGAACATATAATTCCCTCCGTATTCACCTTTTTGGCGGTCAGTGACCGCATTGCTCAGGTACATTTTATCACATTTATTTCAGAAATTCAAGGATATTTGATGTTTTAGTATACATATAATACTTGACTGATATGAGTGCTTATGATATACTATAACTATAATATCATTCAGGAGGTATAAACATGAGAAAGAATTTAGGAGTTCAGCCGGCTCTTTTCCCTATGCCGGTAGTCATCGTAGCAGCATATGCCGCCGACGGAAGCATATGTGCAATGAATGCAGCCTGGGCCCAGATATGTGATATGGACAAGATAGCTCTTTTCATAGATGCTGACCATAAGACCACAAAGAATATCATGGAGTCCAAAGCGTTTACAGTAAGCATTGCGGACGTTCCCAACATGGTACCTGCGGACTTTTTTGGTATAGCGACCGGAAATAAGATGCCTGACAAGTTCGAGCGTTCAGGCTGCCATGCAGTAAAGAGCGAATTTGTGAATGCTCCGATAATCACGGAATTCCCTGTTGCTCTGGAATGTGAGCTTGCCGAGGAGATAAACACTGAGAATATGCACGCTATCGTAGGAAAGATAGTGAACGTAAGTGCTGATGAAAGTGTAGTAGGGGACAAGGACAAGATACTTCCCGAAAAGGTAAATGCACTTATTTTTGACCAGTATCGTTCCGGATACTATACAGTCGGTGAAAAGGCAGGACAGGCGTGGAATGCCGGCAAAGACCTTATGAATAAGTAAAAAAAACTGCGGTCCGTAAGACAGATACCTATATAGAAGTTTTGCCCCTGAGTGTTACAAAGCACTCAGGGGCATTGTGCATATTTATGTTGCTAAGCTAAATCAGAATTTGCAGCGTGACGCTGCACCCTTTCACGCTGCCGCTTGCAAGCTCGCTTACTCTGTCTGTAAGGCTTACTCTGCTTTCGCTTACGGCAATACTAATGAAAATCAGAATTTATACTCGCTTTTTTGAATTTCTGATATATAGTGCTGTTGTAATAACAACCGCCAGAATAAGAATGTGCAAAATGGTATGATAAACAT
>CACWPR010000049.1 GCA_902762855.1 Ruminococcus flavefaciens | reverse complement strand
GATTTCGTCTTCATTTTTCTTTATTTGTTCGTCTATAATGTCCATATTAGCTGTGATAACATCCATACGGAACTTATCAGCATGATTTTCCTGCTTACCAAGATGATAATTCTCTGTATATGTTGTTGCCATTTATTGTCCCTCCAATTGGTCAATAGTTCGTAATTCAAGTGCTGATATTGCAAACTGCTCCATTCCGCTTATGCTCTGCGACATTATCGCATTCTGATTAGCCCTGTTCTGCTTGTCCTCAATACTCCGACCGGATGATATTGTACTGCCCATATATGTGGGTCTCGACAATGATTCCCGGAGATTCCCCAGGAGCATTCTTGTTATATCGCCGGTAAGCTCGTCTTTCTCCACCTCGGTGATGCGCTGAGTCGTGGATATATCAAGCTCAGGACAGTATATCGTGCCGGAATCTCCATAGTTGTAGTTCTGTAGCCCGACAAAGTCCTTATATCTCGGGTCCCGTCGGAGATAAGCTATCTGTATTTCGTATGTGACCTTTGGAGTGTTGACGGTTTGCCAGTAAGCCATGCCGTCAGCAGCAAGCCGTTCCATAGCTCCCTCGAACTCGGAGTAGTTGAACTGCACCATACGAACGATAGGATGATGCAGTGCAAATGTCGGTGCGATAGTAGCCACTGCCCAGTAGTTGCCGAAATTATCGTAGCACTCGAGATTTGTGCATACGTCTGAATAGTCTACCCGCTGCTGAATCTTGACCATATCAAGCGAATACCGCAGGCAGAATGCATTATCTTTTGCGTACTGCATCCGCTGATTGATTGAAAAGTAGAAGTTATCCCGGTAAAGCTCGCCGCCGTATCTGTTTTTAAGGCAATTGTCTGCTCCGACCATTGCGGCCCAGACAGTTGTATTGACAAGCTCATCAGGTCCGAGAACAGTACGAATATCTGAGTATCCCTCGAAGCTGTAGTACTCATAGCCTGGAAGGTCTGCCGGAAATACAGAGCTGAAACAGAAGTCCATGAACCGGGCGGCGTCTCCTCCCGGAAACGTCGCAAAAGTAATGAGCATATCCGCCATGTCGCAGGTGATATGTTTTGCGTGAACATACATCTCTCTGCCGCTCTCGCCTATAGCAGGCTCGCTGATGTCGATGCGGAAAAGCTGCCCGTCAATTTTCAGGATGTTGTTTGCAAGCAGATTTTTCCACTTGCCCCAGTCATCCAGAGGATGCCGGAGCTCTACATCCCAGCGTTCATCGTTGTGAAGCGACGTGCATACTGTGGGATTCAGTACAGCAAGGCCGTTCCCGTCAAAGCCGTCCTGCGGTTCGTGCATATCATATACACGGATTACGTGCTCACGGTCAAGTGCCCAGAGGTCGATGCCAACTAAGCCTATCATTAGCTTATTATATGGGAATCCGAGATTGGTATTTGAATCTATTCGCCATAGGGCATCAGGTTGAGTGTCATACAGCTCTGGCATGGGAATGAAGTTCTCGTTTGTGATTTGGCCGTCAACTATGTGCCAATCATATGCAGATTCTGCTGAAATATCGGCATATATCAAGTCTGTTGTTATATCATCGAGCATATATCCAAAGTCGATGACAAGATATACAGTTGCGTCTGCTGTTGGAGTGTATCTTACCACATACTCTTCAAGCGTTCTGCTTGCTCCGGAGAAAAGCTCCGTCTTAGCTATTACGCTATTGCTGTTAAGTGAGTCGGTGTTTGTAGGGCGATTAGCTAATATGGCTATATACTCCTTGTCCGAGCCATAGCTGCAATAAAATCCGGAAGGACTACAGAATTTAAGTTTAAACTCAAACAGAACATCCTTGATTACTTGAACTGGATAGTATATTCTTTCGTATCCTCCGCTGCCTTTATATATAAGCGTGTTGGTCGTTCCGTCAGTGTAGGTATTATCAAAGCGTGGAAAAGAAGCCATATTCTTTGTCCAGTCGCTTATATTTCGGATGCTCATATCAATCAACTCCTATCGGGAATCCCAGTGCTGCCAGATAATTAGCATCGTGCAGCTGTTCTGTGGTAACTCCGGTAAATCCTGTACCTCCGGTTACACCCGGCAGCTTGTCGGTGTTGATGATATTAATTGCGTCAGGATTTTCACAATAGCAAGTAAATCCCTCGGCTTCTGTAAAATCTACATTGAACACGTTGAAATCGGAATCTGAGTAAAGTTCAACTTTGCTTAAACATTTTCCAGAAAAAAAACAGTTCTTATAGTTGTACTTATCTGCAAACACGTTAGGAGAAGTTCCAGAAATCTGTATGTTGCAGAAATCCGCCATGTTGTAATATGTATTCCATGCACCGCCATAATAAATTAACTTAACGCTACCGTTCAGCCTCACATTTATAGAGCATCTATGCAACCTTATATGGCTACCCCCACCTACCCAAGCGACAGAAAAACCCGCCCTATTATATGTACCTGTCAGTAACCCAGAAAACTTACAGAGACTAAATGTATAGTGATAAGGGTAATCTCTACTACTATCAAAGAAACGTGCCGCCTCACTTTGAAAATCCCCGTAAAAATCAAGAAAATTAAGACCAGTAATAGTTACACTGCTTTGTGAATAAAATGCCCCGTGTCCAACTGTATATAAATTACAAATATTCCAATTGTTACCTTCAATAGATACACACCTGAGTTGAACTTGCTGGATGCCCTCCGGAGCAACACTATTCATATCAATGGTGCCGCCACCTTCCGGGAACGCTACATATGCCCCAGAAGTCTCCACTGCCGTTACAAAGTCCGGCCAGTTATCAACTATAAATGGATCTGCCTGTGTGCCTGTCCCTGTCATCACAGCCACCTCTCATTCACTGTTACTGTCATGCTGCTGACTGCTCCGTTATGCTTGATGTAGTTATCACCGGTGTGCAGCAGCGGAAAATTATTTTTTGACTTGTACGTGATGTCTATCTTCTGGTCTCCGCTTATGTAGTAAACAACTTCCAGGTCACAGTCTATAACAACTGTAAACCCGTTAGCTGCCTGCTCCAGGAGTCCGGACACAATAAACTCAGCTCCGTTGACATCGACCTTTACCTGCTCCGCTGCTGGTACGAAACGTATCTCCGGAGCTGAGAACATTGTTCCTGCATTAGGTACTTTCATGTAGCTGCTTGCTGATGTGAGGTCAAGCTCTGTGGGGGATACTGCGTAGGCGAAAGGCAGGCAGGTCATATTTATCGGCAGTTCCGCAGAGAGCAGCGCCACCGTCTCAGGTATCAAAGGAGATATGATAACGTCTATGTATTCATCCGGAGCAGTTGATATCCACAACTTACCCTCTCCATTGAGTGCGCTGTATATCTGTCTCATTTTTGCCTGTGTAGCTTCATGCACATATGCCTCTATCACAAGACTTGCATTGTCATAGTAATTTGACTTCTGCATGAGCTTTCTCAGCCCCCCGGCAAGTGCAGCTTCTGCATACTCATTGCCCCATGTCGGACGCACTATCGGTTTTCTGACCATTATTCCCAGCTCATCACTGCTTGTGCCATTGAATATAAACGTACTCATATCACAACCCCTTTGCCGTTTCTAACATACGCTCTTCTGCTGCAAGGTCTTCTGCAAGTCTTCTGACATCATACTTGCTTGTTATCGTAGCGTATATCTTGTTGGTTATGGACACTATTTTCTGTCCTGCTCCGGAGCTAACAGGAGTGTTTCTTGATGTTCCTGTTAGCGGTGTTACCTTAACTCCGCCGTTCATTATTTCAAGGAGCTCCGGACCTGCCTCAGCGACTACAGCCTGTCCGCTTCTGAGATATCCGCCGTCTGCCATATAGCGGATGCCGGTGTTATACATTCCCCAATTTGCGAGCTGTGCGTCATATGCACTGTTGATATTTGCTACAACAAGCCTTGTATAATCGATCTTATCAGCAATATCGGGAATACAGTACTCACCGATCTTTTCTCCGAGTATCTCTCCGATAGCCATGCCTTTATCCCGTGCCCAGTCCATGAGGGCGTCTGCATCCGGATAGAACTCATTAAGTGCATCCTGTACGCTCCTCTCAAACCTCTCGTCGTAGTTGTCGCCGGTGGTCTCTCCGGAGTTAGCTCCCCAGATAACAAGGTTGCGTATATCAAATCCCTTGTCTATCTGCTTCTGCACGACTGTTTTATAGTCATCCTTGAATACGTCGCCTACATCCAGGCCGCTGTCCTTTGCCCATTCAGTTAGCTCAGATATATCCCAGCCTTTATCCAGCATGACCTGTATTTCATCTCCGAAGTTCTTCTTAAACGAGTCGCCAATATCTACACCAGCGAGTTTTCCGGCCTCTACAGCGAGTTTTCCGGCCTCTACAGTCTCTTTAAGAGCTTTTATAGCATCTCCAGCAGCTATCTCACTGTCTGTTTTCATCGCAAGTTCAAAATCCTTCCTGGATTTTTTTAGAAGGTTTTCAAACGCTTCCGTTCTTTTATCAATGTCTTTTTCATATTCAAGAGCATACTTGTCCTGATCTTCCGGAGAAAAGAGAATATCGCTGACAGAGGAATATTCACCCTGAGAGTATGCAGTTTCGGCTTTGCGGAGCTTTTCCTGATACGCTATAGCAGTATCATAGTCTCTTTGATAGCCGTTCATCAGTTCATAGTTTTCTCTCATATTGGCCTGGGCTTCAAGAAAGGAATCTGCCATTGATACTATTGTACTGTCATTGCCTATATATTTCTTGTAATCCGTGAAGAATCTATAAAGTGTATCATTATCGTAGTCTTTAGGCAAATATACACCATATGCCTCGTCAATATTATAGCCGCTGTCACGAAGTTTTCTAAATTCGTTCCTTACTCTATCCATTTCAGAAACTGCCTCGTCATATCTTATGCCGGCCGTTTCATATCCGACAGCAGCCTCTTTCTGAGCCTTTGTATATTCCGTATCTTGTTCGATAAAAGAATCCAGCATAGCCGCCGCTTTCTTCTTCTCTATGAGAGTATCTATCTCATCCTCCATTTCTTTATAGCGGTCTATCTGGTCACCGGTCATTGTATACTCCGTGCCGAGAGCCTCGTTGAGCTCACCAAGGATATATTCAGCACGTTTTCTATCAGCGTCCTGTACCTTTCCTGTCGAATCTGTAAGACTGTCGAGCTCCTTCCAGAGGTCCTCGGTCCTACGAGTCTCATTCTCAATATCCCCTGCACGCTTATTGAAATCGTCTTTCATGGAGTCCATGCTGATGCGAAGGTCGTCAACGGC
This sequence comes from Ruminococcus flavefaciens, assembly GCA_902762855.1. GTDB lineage: Bacteria > Bacillota > Clostridia > Oscillospirales > Ruminococcaceae > Ruminococcus > Ruminococcus flavefaciens_V. Next base: position 13,653 of record CACWPR010000049.1, on the reverse strand, counting down.
CTGATGTTCAGCCTCATACTTTTTGGCTACCTCATCGGCAATTGATAATTCGTTATCTCCTGCCTCCTTGGATGCGATAGCGAGCGCTGTTATAGCTGCCGTTAGACCTACAACTCCGGCTGTAACAGCTACGGCAGGATTAGCAAGCATTACCATATTCAACGCTGATATAGACTTTACTGCTTTATCAACCGTTCCTGCTATTTTCCATGCTGCAAAAGCAGTTCCTACGCCGACAATAATCGGAGTTGCCTTTTTCAGCAATGATATTGCTGTCGGAAGATGCTTGATAACAAATATAGTACCCTCAGCACCCTTTTTGAATATACTCGATACAGCCTTTTCAGCGTTCGGGACATTCTTTGTTATATACTGCACAACATCCCTCATAGCCGGATTCAGCTCCTTGGCAAGACGTATCTTCATGCCGTCTACTGCACTGCTTAGAAGTGTCATATCGCCCTGGAGATTGTCTATCATCGTAGTGGACATATCAGATGCGGCACCATCACAGTTTTCAAGTGCAGCGGCATAATCTCCGAATGACATTTCACTTTCTTTGGCGGAATCTGACAGACCGTTCATTATGGTCTGCAATGCTGCATAGTGATTCGTTCCTGCAAGAGTCTTAGCCATATTCGCCTGCTGCTGGTCGCTGAGCGTTCCCCATACACCGGAAACTCCTTCAAGTATACTTGAAAGGCTCTGCATCTCGCCCTTTGTATCGTATACATCAACACCATACTCAGCAAGTGCAGAAGCACATCCCTTCGTATCTGTAGCAAGACGTGTCATGATAGCATTGAGAGCCGTTCCGGCCTCTCCGCCCTTGATACCTGCATTTGCCATAGTCATGAGGACAGCTGTAGTCTCTTCGGCAGAATACCCCAAAGATGCTGATGTTGCAGCACAGTTTTTATATGCCTCCCCAAGCATCTCAGTTGTAGTATTTGAATTGGCCATTGCATAGGTCATCATGTCAACGAAGTGTGCAGAATCGCTTGAAGTCAAGCCAAATGCTGTAAGATAATCTGTGACTATATCTGATGCTTTTGCAAGGTCCATATTTGAGGCCGCTGCAAGGTTAAGCACTCCATCGATACCGTTGAGCATATCCTCAACTTTCCAGCCTGCAAGTGCCATATAGCCGAAAGCGTCAGCGGATTCCGCAGCAGTATACTTTGTTGTCGCTCCCATTTCCTCGGCCTTAGCAGACAGCTTCTCCATTTCAGCTGAGGAGGCTTTTGATAAAGCCTGCACGTTTGACATGGATGCCTCATAGCTCATCCCTGTCTTTACAACGTCAGTCGTGAAGTCCTTCAGTTCCCTGCCTGCGAGCTTTATACCGTCTGCTACAAGCTCGCCGAGGGCGACAGTCATTGCGGAGATACCGCCGTTTGCTGTATCCTCTGCCCTGTCTCCAAGATTCTGGACGTCCTTTGCTGTGTCGCCGGATTCATCACCGAGCTCTCTGACCTTGTCATTAGCCTCTTCAAGACCTGTTTCGTACTTGCTTACTTCTTTGCGGGCATACTCCACTTCACGCTCGAAAGCTCGATACTGTTCCCCGTTTATAGCACCGCTGTCAAGCTGTTTTTTCACCTGCTCCTGAGCACCTTCGAGAAGTTTCAGCTTTTCTCTGCTGCCCTCAAGAGCATCAGTCAGCAGCTTCTGTTTCTGTTGCCAGAGTACAGCGGAATCACCTGCTGTCTTTATTGTCTTATTGACCTCACGGAGCTCATCTGACGCTTTTTTGCTTGACTGCTCAACTCCTTTGAGAGCCTTGTCAAGGCCAAGAGTATCAGCTCCGATCTCAATAGTTATGCCCTTTATTTTTTTATTTGCCATTGCTGAACCTCCTCAGTGCCTCACGGTCAGGCTCCGTCTGCTGATAATAGTAAGCATTTTCAAGGTATTCCCTTCCGGGCTTTGTCTTACTGCAATTCCATACTACAGCATCGTGAAGATAGCCGTAGTAATCAAAAATATCCATATCCTCAACTGCCTGAAAGCTCAGTCTTGTATAGTCAGATACTATTTTGATATCGCCTGAGCTGTTAGTAAAAAAAGCCTTATTCTCCCCACTTTCGGGGTAATAAGGCAGCATCAGTTTGGGTCTGACTCTCTTTCGCCTTTGACCCATGCCGACAGCTCTTTAAGGAACTTGCTCAGGTCATCGGTGTTAAAATTGTCGATAACGTATTCCTCTGTGACCTCTATCCCCTCATCATTGGCATTGCATATCTCAGCAACTGAGCCAAAAAGCTGCGGGTCGTTCTTTGCTTTGAGAAGTCCCTTGTAATACTGCCTGAGCGTAGGCGGCTTTATGGTAAGAGTTGTTCCGTTATCGAGAGTAAATTCAAAACGTCTCATAGTTATTCTCCTTTACGAAAAAAGGGCAGGATATTTCACCTGCCCTGATATATCAATTATGTGCCTGTGGATGCAGGAGTAGTCTCAACTATCTCCTCTTCGTGGATGAGCAGTGTTCCCTCAGTATCGAGCTTAGGCTCAAGCTCGAAGGTGGGAGTAATGATCGTTTCCTGTGTAGGGGACCATGCAGCCTCCCAGCCGCCGGTATTTACTCCGATACCGGTTATACGGACATCGCCGTCAACAGGATCCTTGTGTACTCCTCTGATAAGATAGCGCTTTCCGTCGTCATTAGACACTCCGCCTATCTTTGTAGTACGCTTACCCTCTGCCTCTGTAACTCTTGCAGTGGCTATGAGCTTTTTGAGAGTATTGCCGTTCCATGTGATATTGCCGTAACTTATAGATGCGTTCTCACCAGTGAGCTTGCGCTTCTTGGCCTTGCCGTCATCTGATTCAGCAAGATACCATGTAGCATTATAGCGCACTGTAGCACCGTTCTTTGTTCTGCCTATCATATTAGCCTCTGTCTCGATAGCTGTATCGGCAGGGATAGTGCCAGTGAACTCGATAACGTAGAAATCCATTGAGCCCAGGATTATCCTGTTGAGCTCCTTAGTCTGTGTGTGTCCCATTATCATATCCTCCAGTCTTGATAATTGTATCGAATGAAAATGCTGTCATGAACATCTTTTCATCCTTCAGGTATGTGTCTGCGGACTTTTCTATCTCCCTGTCCGCAAAAAGGGATTCTATCTGCCGTTCAAGAGCCGGTGTCTTTCTTTCTGTATACAGTTCAACCGTTATTTCAGTTTCCCGTAAGAGATCCAGATCATCAGCTCCCCGGATATCCGTACCAGATTCATAGTACACCATGAACGGCAGTTTCTGAGGTTTATTGAACATCATATAGGCTACAGGAATACCTATTGTGTCAAGTTTTGATTTTATCTCGCTGAGTTCCATTACAGTCCCTCCAGCAGCTTTTCTGCTTTCTTATTAGCGTGCTCCTGAGCTATGCTGATATGAGGTATAGCCTTCGATCTTGTTGTACCGTCACGGTTAAGGTGGCCTTTTTCAAGAAGATGTGTAAGGCGATAGTGTTTTCCCTTTACATGGACAGTGACCTTGATCTCGCCTCGCTCTTTCTCGATGAGGTAAGTCCAGTTACGACGGTATGCACCTCTCGGAGTATTCTTATTATCGCCTTCGTAAACAGGTGATAACTCTTTCACCTCTGCAAGTGCCTCTTCACCGATATCCTTTATCCTATCACCGACTCTCTCCTTGATCTCTGCCGTATAGCCTGCACAATAATCAACAAGTGCCTGTACAAGTTCATCAGGTGATATACTATTGCTCATTCCGAACACCTCCATTGAGCTGCTCCGCCCTTATAATGAGCTCCCTGTGCTGCTCCATAAAGTCGTCTATATGCTTGACATCATAGATAAGGCTTTTGTAAACTATTCTAAGCTCAGAGGGAAGTTTTCCCTCCATGCAGGAGGAATAGCGAATCTTGAAAAGCATATCGTTTTCGGAATTGACCTGAGCTGCCGCATAGTACTCCTTTCCACCGGTGCAGTTGACCTCTGCCCAGGGCCTGAAAAGAGTAGTCCACACGGGGGTATCATTTCCGATACCATCCTGCTCCTCAGTATAGTACTGTATCTCGATCTTCTTGTTGTATGCCATAGTATCACCCCAGATGATTCACAGCATACATACTGAGTATGGTCTTTACCGTGGGAGCTACCTGCCGGTGAAGGCTGAGCGTATAGTCTCTCTGCGTGAACATATCATTGACCAGTACCATACAGGCTATGGTGAGATCTTCATGTTCATCGCACTGACTGTCATCGAGACCGGTATAACCTTTGATATATGCCTTTGCGGCAGATATGAGCGCTGTGATGATATCATCACTGTCACTGTCTGAGATACCGCAGTAATCTTTTACTATCTCCGGTGTGAGTTCGCTTATCTTCATATCGTTACCGCCTTTCTGATATTATTAAGCGGACAGAAAGGTCCTGTCCGCTGTATTTGATTATGATGCCTTCACCTTGAGCACTGCAAGCTTCTGCTCATCTGTGACCTTAGAGTCGAACTCAAACCAGCAGTCGATTCCGATAGCGTGCTGAGCGTGATACGCTTCACGGAGCACCTCGATACCGATATCCTCACGGAAGTTCACGGAAAGTCCGCTGTAATCGCCGTAAAGGATAGCAAGCTTGTTGCCGCCGATCTCATCCATATTGTCAGAAAGATGCACAGGCTTGCCGAGAAGTCGGAACGGGAATTCTGCTGTAACATCCGGCTGAATGAGCGGTCTGTTATCACCGTCTTTGAGCTGTTTGAGTGCTGTGAAAGTATTGGATGTCATTGTCCAGCAGGAATTCTTCTGATACTTCTGCTTTACAGCAGCCTGGACTGCAATAAGATCATCCAGACCGATAGTAAGCGCAGTACCGGTAGTCACCACATTGCTTGTCTTGGTAGCGCCCTGGGCTGCGGAAGAACCGGATCCCTTGAGCAGCTCCTGTTCAAGGAACTGTGCAACCTTTTCAGCGATCTTATTGATGACAAAATTTGTAACATTGATCGCAGAGCTGTTGATTACACTCTTGCCGATAAGAACGAGAGCACCTGCAAGATATCCGCCAAGATCCACCGATGTGAACTTGCCGCTGTCAGCTGTGAGTGGAGTGAACTCAGTTGCATAAGCTACTGTCACATCATGGGTGCTATTCGCCTTTGTCCACTTCGGGATCTTGAGTGTGCCTTTTTCGTGGTACACCTCAGCTCCGGCGAGGATAGGACACATATCAACTGCTGCATCGATGATACGCTTTGCAATTGTAGTCGGTACAGTTGATGCACCGTTTGTCCAGTCAATGTTCTGCTCGCCTGCTCTCATCTCTGTGATCTTGCCATTGATGAAGTCGGCGAAAGCTCTCTCCTCGATCTGCTCCTGTGTGAGCTGCTCAGTCTTAGGTGCAGTCTGAGGTACAGGAAGTTCTGTGATGTTCTTTGCTCTCTCCTCGGCCTTGATAGTAGCATCAAGCTGCTTGATCTCAGCCTCTGTCTCGTCAAACTTCTTAGCCTCCTCTTCTGTAAAGGCTCTGTTTTCGGTCTTTACAGCTTCCAGCATGGAGTTGAGAAGGGCAGCAAGTCCGGCTCTTCTTTCGATAAGTTTCTTCATGGATTTTTCCTCCTTTAAATGGGTATAAAAATAGCACCTATAAAGGTGCTTTTTAACGTATTAGTGTGCAGTTGACTGCACTTTGTGATTATCCAAGTGCTTTCAGCCTGTTCTCATACTCCGTTAAGTCAGGCTTATTCTCGATAACCAGTTCCGGTTCGATATCGAGGGAACGCAGTTCCATGTCGATGTCACCGCCTGCACGGCACTCTACCGAGGTTGCAGCATAACAGGGGACCTTATCCTTTATCAGTGACACATGGTCCAGTTCGAGGCTCTTGACGTGCCTGATTGGCAGCTCGTCAGCACCTCGGCTCTCCATTTCGTCCTTAACGTTGAACATACCAAAGGACCAGCCTCTCAGCTTGCCCTTGCGAGCCATTTCGATGACCGTTTCATCTGTGATAAGCACATCGGCATGGAGACCGATAGCATCCTCACGGAGGACGAGTGAACCGTCACGGGTATTTGCATAGGCGTGCCCCTGATCGTGATCGAGTGTCACCGTGATGTCACCGTTCTTCTTGATTGCCTCGCTGAAAGCTCTCTCCTCGATAGTTTCGAGTACCTTTCCCCTCGGAGTTATCACAGGCCTGCTCAGCTTACCGGTGACATTTACATATCCTGAGATATGCAGGCCGTCAGCTCTTACTTCGATTTTCATTTTATCAACTCCTTCAAATGGGTATAAGAAAACCGCCTTGTTATGGCGGTTAATCAACTATTTTTCATCATCGTCAAGCTTGTCATCATCAACGATTTCGGGTTCTGGGAAGAAACCTTCTCTTGTAAGAATAATCATTACATCGTCTAAGGTCTTATTCTTGTTTTTTTCTACAATATCAAGCATTTCTTTCACACAATCATATTGATGTGCAGCAAGACAAGCAATAATAATAGCATTTTCTCGGTCATTAGTAACAGAAACTTTGCTCTTATCATATTTCAGCGACCAAAGTATATCACGAAGTTTCTCTTCATTTTTAGTTAATTCAGCCATTATTTACCCTTCTTTCTGATACTGTTGATATAGTCCTCATTCCCGACAATCTTTATTTTCAAGTGATAACTATAATTTCCTAAACCATTAACAGAAAACCTATAAAAATGATTTCTGTTTTCATAGTTATGAATTTCACCATCCGCCTTCAAATCAGGAAAGTCGGTGGCAATCTGATGACTAAGCCTTTCGTACTCTTTAATGCCAATTTTAAGTGACTTTGGTCTTTTCTTTATTTTACCACTTTCATCGGATTTGTCAACCTTTTTCGCAGATTTTCCGCCGCGCGTGCCTGGGTCATGATGATGCATCACTCGACCTCCGCCTGCTCCGCCGGAAGAACCGCCTTCGTCATCTCCAATAAGAATATGCCTTCCGCCTTTGGTTATCCAGCTTCGCAGCTCAGCACGTTCCTCGCCACTTAGCAAATTCTTTGTCTGCCCGGTGTTAGGCGTGAATACGTCCATTGTAGCAGGATCCAGGAGAACATCGGCAAGACCGAGGGTGATATAGTTGAAGCCGAGAGGCTCATAGTCCTCTTCCCGGCGTATCTCGTCAACCTGCAAAATGTTGTTCCGCTTGGCTATCTCATAAGCCTGCATACGTTCAAGGAGACTGCCACGGGTTAGCTCCTTAGTGTCAAAGGCCCAGTAGTAGCCCTGCTCCTTTTCTGATTCAAGCAGGAGAACGTTGTCAAGCTCTGTCTCGATCTGGTTCAGGAGCGCTATCACCGCAGATATGAACTTCTTGTTGTCATCATCAGATGCGCCGCCGTCAATGACTGTATGAGGGAACCCGAAGAGCTTGCATATCTCTATGCTGTTGGTCTTCTTGTTCTCGTTCATCTGGAGCTCTGCCGCTGTAGAGGATATTGCCTCGAAGTCTACTCCGTCATTCAGCACGACTATCTTGTCACGCTTCTGCTCATTGTCATAGACCTTCTGGTATCCTTCCTTGATAGCTGCTATTGCAGCATCAGAAAGACGATTTTTCGCTTTCAGGAATCCCGGCTTGCATCCGCCGTTGGAATTCATCATATTTTCCAGTTTCAGAGCATTCCAGGCCGCTGACAGCACCGAGGAGGCTTCCTCCTGCAATGGGATATTGGTGTATCCGTCTCTGGTTTTACGCAGCAGCTTGATGAACTGGAAGTCGTAGTACGTCTGTGCGTTCACCTGCACTCTGAATGCCTTGAATATAGGGTCTGTATTGCACATGATACTCACGTTCCGGCTGTCGATATAATGCAGGCTCCGTACTCTCAGCATATCGCTGTTGACAAATATCCATGCTCCACGGCCGAGATAATAGTCCTCTACTGCCGCCTTCCACATATCCACAGTGCTGAGAGTGTCTCCGGTATTGCCATTCAGCAGTTTCAGCCTGCTGTCGTCAAATATCTCCGTGACCTGCTCCTCGTCCTTCCGATACAGCTTCACCGGCAGACGTGATATAGTCTCACCTATCTTGTTGATACAAGCGGAAACTGTCGGTATGCTCAGTGCCGCCTCCCTGGTAAGCTCTCCCGTGATACCGAAGAATGTCAGTATAGAGACTTCATTATTCGCACCGGTATCCGCTCTGATCTCCTGCTTTTTTCTTTTTCTGAAAAATCCTATTTTTATCACTCCCTTCATATTATCTGACATCCGAAGCTGTCATTGATATTATCAAGAACGTCCACCTGCAAGAGATAGAGCATATTTATGATCGATACGACCATATCTACCTTGCCGGCGGACTTTTTCTTGTTGACATATTGATTGAGGTTTGTATCCTTGGTGCATCGGGCATTCTCGAAGTTGATCTCAAGCATTAGACTTGCATCATAACGGAACTTCTGACTGAGGATCCGCTCTCTGAGAAGCTTAGTAGGACGATGCAGCACACTGCTGTGCTGTTTTATCTCGACACATTCGATAGGTTCCTCTCCGCTTTCAAGCTTCTGTACCGTTGAGATAGCGTTATAGCGGTCAAAGCCGAGCTGCATTATCTCCACTCCATACTGCTCCGGCAGGGACTGTATGAACCGCTCAACAAAACTATAATCAATGACCTCATCACCGCAGGCAAAACATTCTCCATGCTCTATAAGCTTCCTGTAGTCAACCTTTTCGCGCTGAGATTTCTCGTCGATGCGGTCAGCCGGTATAAATCCCCAGACCTTGACGAAGATAACATCCTGCTCCGGGTCATATGTCCCCATTGCAACGGATGTATTATCATCCGTCTGAGAGAGGTCAAGCCCGATATATACCTGTCTGCCGCTCCAGAACTCAACGTCCGGAGCAGAACTGCACATCCTGACCCTTGTTATTTCAACAAAGCCCTCAACACCAAGTCCCTTGTAAAGGATGTTCATGTGCTTGCATAGGAAGTTTTCACGCTTATTCTCGTAGTTTATAGCAGCCTGCCGCTTCTCTCTGAGATCATCCATGACATATTCATGAGCATATGCTACCGGATTAGCCTGATACAGCGCTATGTCAGATGTCATCCACATATCGCCGGTCTTGTACTCGTCATCGGGCTCATAAAGCAGAGCAAACACCTTGCCGCTGCGGAGTCCGTCAAGTATCTTCTTTGCGTTGTCTATCTCCTCAAGCATAGCGTTGTTCTCGTTAGGGTACTGTGTCGATATGATGATACCGAGCTTCTCCCTCAGAACTATCTGCGAGGAACGCATTGCTTCTATCGGGTAGTTATCCATTGCTCCGCATTCGTCCGCCAGGAACATATTTGCAAGCTTTCCGTCCATTCTGTCCTGCGAATAAGCAAGAGGAGTATATTCTGAGTCAGTCAACTTACAGCGTATCTCCTTCCGCAGCAGCTTGAATATTTTTTCGTCTGCAAGGCAGGGACTTGATTTGATTATCTTCTTGACTGCGACCTGCAACTCGCTGGAAAGCCGCAGGTCAGGAGCCACGCTAAAAAAGCGGCTGAACTTCGGCTCTGTCAGCAGTCCGATAATAAAAATGACCGCCGAAGTGAACGTTTTGAAGTTCTTTCGTGCGATCTCTAACAGACCTGTTTCATAGTATCGCAAATCGTCCTTTCTGCGCTTAGTACAAAACAAAGCGTATATGAACAATATTGCATATTCTTCAAGTCCCTCGTACATGGAGCATCCAAGATCCGGATGCATAATGATTTTCAGCAGCTTAGTTATTTTCTTCCAGCGCTTCTCGCAGACATAAGCATCACTATCACCGTCATTCGCTATATCCAGCCAGAGCTGTGCCTGCCTCTTGATGTACCCTCCGACATAGTGATTATCCGGCTCGATACACCACAGTGCATACTTGTACGCCCGACTATTCTTAACTATGTCAATTGCTGTCAGCTCCTTTCCGTGCAGTTGACTGCACAAATGTGTATAAGAAAACCGCCTGATCACTCAGACGGTTTAATCGCTATTAATACCACATTACAACTCTTTCACTGGGAATTTCTTTTCTCTTACCGCTTTTTAACTCGTCGAGGGTTCTTATAAGTCCGTTAGCGGCCATTCTGCCATACTCGGAACCGAATTCCTTGATATTTTCGGCAGCATAATCTCTCGTTTTTATATCAAGCGTTATATGAGCCGATTTATCACTGTTTTCAGGGATATAATCAGCTTCGATTTTTTTTAGTCCTATTGCTATGTTTATTAACTTCAGCATAATACTCCCTACTTTCTTTAGCGTAATTATACTTTTTCTCAGATATTCTATGTGCTTTTAACTGAGATAAGCCTTTTTTCATCAAGTCACTTTCCATTTTTTCGTGATGAAGCAATGTAATATCGTGCTTCTGGATGTTTTTTCCATCAATAAGCCTTTGCCATGATTGAGCCATAGCATAATTTGGATAAAAACGCTCCGGGATATCTCCACCCAAATCATGTTCTGCTATGAATACATGATTCTTTATCTGCAAAATGTCGCTTTCACTAAAGCCGGTATTATTTGAGATATTTTTTACATCTGTTTTCATTTTGCGAACAGACTCATAGTATTGCTCAGCATGAGCCTGTGCTTCTTTGCTGACAGGAGATAACGCACCACTCACCGCTCCTGATTTTATTATACCATTTTTTTCTGTTTTGTCAATACGCTTACCTGCCCCGCCGGAAGAACCTCCACCGCCCTCGGCATCACCGATCAGGATATGCCTTCCGTTTTTAGTTATCCAGCCCCGGAGTTCAAGCCAGTGTGTCTCAATGTTGATAACTCTCACAGCGTGCTCCGCATAGTCTGTGAACCATTCCCTATTCATCATCACTTAACACCTTAAGCAGCGGATTCTCTTCTTTTGCCTGTAGGTTGAGGTTGCCCATTTTTGCCCGGCTCTGAGGGCTGAGACAAAGCTCGTTACAGCAGCGAAAGAAGGATTTGATATATCTGTCCTTTGCCTGGAGCAGCTTGTCATTGAGAATGTTATGCGGTTCTTCATTGATGCGGCTCTCTATCTCCTGCATACGGTCCAGAGCTATACTGCATTCGGTCAGTACATAGATATCCAGGTTCCCCAGGATCTCGCTGTCCTCCAGCTCCCGGACGATGAACTTGAAGATCTTCTTCTGAGCAGTCGTCAGATACTTCGGCGGACGCAGCTTGTCGGCCCTGCCTCTGAGCTTCTCCTCAGTTGAAGATTTCGCCTCAGCCTCAGCTTTTGTAAGGTGCTTTGATGTTGTTTTCGCACTCATTGCCGGTCTTGCCACAGTATCACGACCTTTCATTTAGGGAATTTTTTGTTTTCAGAGGGGGGCGTCGTTGGATGTCAGCCTTCTTTTTTAAAAAATATACCCTCCGGGGGGATGTTTCACAAGATTTTTAACAATTTTTCCGCAGAAATTTCTCCGTTTTCTGCCTTTTCGTGATGAAAACGGCACAAAGTTATCAGGTTTTTTTCATCTAAACGCAGTTCAAAATTAGTTTTCAGCGGCCTTATGTGATGAACGGATAGTTCTTCGTTATTCAATCGCCGTACAGTTCCGGGAAGATTATTGAAGCAAGCAACACATAGATATCTGTCACGGCGCATGATATACTCACGCATGGCCTTCCAGTCATAAGACCAGCGAAAAATATCCTCTTTGCTTTTCTGTCTCTTTTGAATCTGCGGCTTTTTATCGCATATGTATTTCCTGTCGTGTATACTCCCACAATACGGGCAGGCTTTTTTCATGATCAGACTTTCCTCCTTACGGTAACAGAAAAGCTCCCCGAAAGGAGAGCTTAACTGACATATCACGAATAAGGTGTGGAAACGTGCAGTTGACTGCACTGGAGCGGTTTCCGGAATGGCACCGGAGGCAGAAGGGGAACTGCCTGTGCTTACGACCGCATACTGCTCCGCCTCCCGGCGGAACAATAACTTTAGGAGGCTAACAATCTGTCAGCATGGTTGCAGGGGTGGGACTCGAACCCACGACATCAAGGTTATGAGCCTTGCGAACTCGCCGCTGTTCTACCCTGCCAAAGGTCTGCCGGACTGCTCCGGCAAATGAGGTGAAAGATGTCGAGATGTGTAGAACAAAAGAAAGGAAGTTCAGGAACAGGCGGCACGGGAGAAATTCCGTAAGCCCCGGCCTTTTTGCCTGGTTCCTATAATTACACTATACACTATTTTGCCGGAGAATAAAAGGGACAAAACGGGTGTTTTCGGGGGTAAACCTATCAAATTCTGATAAAGCACGGCTATGTAGAACTTCCCGGACGTATTTTACGTCGCTGTAAGCAAGTTTTTCAGCTATCAGGTCCCAATTCTCACCTTTGATGTAACGTTCTTCCAGCAGCGTGGCATATATATTATTCGGGATTTTTTGTATCTCCTTTTCAATCCTGCTCCGGAATTTTACGAATTCATCCCTTATCTGCTTTATTTCGCATTCAGTATCCACCATTGTTTCAACAGAACTTGAGATTTTACTTTCGCCTTTTCCTCCTGGAACATCTCCAGAGTATGACGGAGTAATGCTCTCGGCTCTTATTCTGAGCATGACTATCCTATCTGATAGCGATATGATTCTCTTATCGATTCCGATAGCTATTTCAAGATACTCTTTTGTTGTCATCCTTCGTTCTCCTCCCTGAGCTGGCAGCGAACATCCCTGTACCGGCACTTGTCACAGTTACCCTTGGCACGGTTGATGCTGATAGCATCGTTGACAGCATCTATGTGCTCCTGTTCCGTCTTTCGGAAACTGCATATCGACTTATAGCCCGTGCAGTGCTCGTTCATGAGTATAGTGCAGACATTAGCATCGTTTGCATAGCAGCACTTAGTTTCTTTCATTTTTGAGTTGCCTCCTTTCGATCATGCCTGTTATGAGCGCCTCGAATCGCAGCCTCTCCGTATCCGATAGGATGATAGCTCCGATGCTGCGCTTGAATTTATCGTATAGCGGTCTGATGTTTGGATGATTGATGTTTATTTTGTAGCCATATTTGTTTTGCGGAGCATAAATGGACTCACTCTTGTTCTTCTGCACTCCGAGACGCTCCGCATCCTCCCATGAGATTTTCTTTCCCATTCTGTGTTCCTCCCTTCGGCAGACTGAGATACTGCTCTATCAGCTCCCGTGCCTGCTCCCAGCTATAGCATACTGCTGTCATGTGGCCCTGAGCTCGGAGAGCTCTCAGCCATTTCTTCTGTGATTCAGTAGGCTTGTTTTTACCGTACTTCATTTCGATGTACAGGCCGATGTATCCGCCGTGTGCTGTAGGCAGGCACACATCCGGGACACCGTTTTTCAATCCGGCTCGCTTCATCCTCGCTCCTGTGACAGGACTGCGCTTTCCCTCGTTCGGGACATGATACATCAGCTCAAGCTCCGGGTATTTCACCTTTGCAAACTCTGCCCACTGGAACAGTGCGACCTGCTCCGCTTCTTCTCCCTGCAAAACTCCGCCTCCTTTCTGTAAAATCTTGCGTATATGTAAATGCCTCCTGTTACATCACTGTAGACTCTCCGGGCCTCAGCAAGGCAGTAGTCCGGGTAGTAGCGCTCATACTCTCTGCTGTTCTCGGTATCTCTTGCCAGTTCCTGGACAGCTCTCTTGGAAAGCCTGCCGTCTCTCTGCTTAGG
>CACWPR010000048.1 GCA_902762855.1 Ruminococcus flavefaciens | reverse complement strand
ACGATGAGTCCGATGAGTATGTTCGGCATTGCCTGATGCAGGAGCTCAGGTACCATTTTATCGTATATAGGCTTTCCTTCCTGGTCAAAGGCATTTCCAGTACCGCCGTTTTCCTTGGTGGTATTGTAAAGCCTTACAAAGCCGCCCATGAAATAGGAACCTCCGGCAACTACAAGTGCAAAGAATGTGGAGATAACTGCACCCTTCTTGATAGCATCCTCACTCTTTATCGCATAGAACTTCTGGACCATCTGAGGGAGTCCCCATGTACCCAGAGATGTAAGTATAACGACACCTAAGAGGTTGAGGGGCTCAGGTCCGAAAAGTGAACCGAGAGTTCCTGTTTTACCTTTGGAATCAGGTATTGCATTGAGGGCATCTATAGCACAGGAAAGTCCGTCCTTCTTCTTTACTGTCAGCACTACTACTGTTGCTATTCCTATCAGCATGATGATCCCCTGGAAGAAGTCGTTGAGAGCTGTTGCCTTGTAGCCGCCCAGTGTAACATATGCTGCGGAAAGGATAGCCATTGCTATTATTATGTAGGTCGCTCCGTTCTCTCCAAGGTCGAATACCATTCCGAAAAGTCTGGAAAGTCCGTTGTATACTGATGCTGTATATGGTATCAGGAAGATGAACACTATTGCTGCCGATACAGTTTTCAGGGACTTGGAGTCAAATCTGTGCTCGAAAAACTCCGGCATAGTCTTTGCTCCGAGGTGGTTGGTCATTAGTCTTGTCCTTCGTCCTATAAGGAAAAATGGTATCAGACTTCCTATGATAGCATTGCCGATACCGACCCATGCTGCTGATATTCCGTACATCCAGCCAAACTGTCCTGCATAGCCGATGAATACTACCGCTGAAAAATAGGTGGTACCATAGGAAAATGCAGTCAGCCAGGAGCCTACGCTTCTTCCACCAAGCATGAAGTCCTCAGTTGAGCGGGTACGTTTGGATGTGTAAATGCCTATCCCCACCATTATTGAAACATAAATGGCAAGGATGATGAACGTTGCGGCCTTTGCGCCCATTATTATCTCTCCGTTTCTGTCAGCTTACAGCGTTGAACCTGTACAGCTTTAAATTAATAAAGTAGTGAACTGTTTTACATTATACATCACTTTTCAGTGATTGTCAATAGTTTATTGTCGATTTTTACCGATTTTTTCAAAAATAAAAGCCGTACAGCTTAAAATGCTGCCGGCTTTATACTCCGTATTTTATTTTTATCCTCTCCAGTTTCTCTCCGAATGGCTTTGCAAGAAGTGCAAGGAATAGTACATTCGATACTGCATAGGATGCTGTGTAGGGTATCGCAGTCACAAGTGCTGAAAGATACAGCTTTATGCTGAATCCCTCCGCATACCACAGGACTGTCCATATATCCATTGTAAATGAATACATGAGCCCTGCGATAAGCCCGTAGCCAAGCAGGAACATCCGGTTCTTTCTCAGCAGCGGTGACAGTACTCCTCCGAAAAGTCCTATCATCCCCCATGCAAGCATCTGGAAAGCTGTCCAGGGACCCTGACCGAAATAGAAGTTTGAAAGTACTGCGGTCAGTGCTCCTACAAGAAATCCCGCCTCGCCGCCAAGATACATACCTGTGATAATGGTAAGCGCAGATATTGGCTTCAGAAATGGTATGAACCGCCCTGCAAAACAGAGCGCTGTCATAACTGCTGTTATGACCATTCTGCGTGTGCCTGTGGACCTCTTCTCAAAGCCTGCCGTGAATAGCAGAAGTGCAAGCACCGCTATAGCAAGGGAGATTATGATGTGCCTTTTTCTGTCAAAAGCCATTGAACCTGCTATGGCAAGCATAGGCACAAGCACAAAAGGAACTGCCACTTTTATAGTCCTGCGGAGTCCGGGACTTTTTATCACAGTCATGACAGTCTCCTTCCGTTTTTCCTGCACAGTTCCGCCGCTGCCTCAACTGTGACGGTGTTATCATAGAATCCCCTTGTCATACGGCTCACTGCAGTTGTATAAAAGCTGCTCTCAGAAAAGAACCTCTCCGGAGTTCCGGAGGAAACTATCCTGCCGTCAAAAAACATTCCGCACCTGTCGGCACATAATGCCGAAAATTCAACGTCATGGGTCACGACTACCACTGTGACTCCATTGCTCCGGAGCTTTTTGAGAACTCCGATAATATTCAGCTTTGCTCCTGCATCAAGTCCTTTTGTAGGCTCGTCAAGCAGAAGGAGCTCCGGCTCCGCTGCAAGTACCTTCGCCAATGCCGTGAGCTGCTGCTCTCCGCCGGAAAGGTCGTATGGATGCTTGTCCAGAAGGTGCGTTATGTCAAATGGCAGCTTTTCCGGGTCAGCTCCACTGTCACGCAGCTCCTCACGTACTGTATTTTTCAGAAATACCGTCTGTACATCCTGCGGCAGCATGGCAAGGCAATTACGGTACAACGAACGGTTCCTGTACTCCTTCAGCTTTTTTCCGAACACCTTTATGGTTCCGCTGTACGGCTTGAGCAGTCCTGCTGCTGTACTGAGGGATGTTGTCTTTCCTGAGCCGTTCCCTCCGAGTATGCAGAAGATCTCGCCCTTATAAACTTTAAGGTCCAGAGCCTTCAGGATGTCTCTGGACTCCCTTGAATAGCGGAAAAATACCTCTCTGAACTCAAGTGCAGTTTCGTCACTGTGCTCCGGCTCCGCTGTTTCTGCCTTTCTTATATCGTTTTTATACGTGGACTCGATATACCTCCTGCCCTCACGGACTGTCAGCGGACTGCTGCCTTCGCCGTCAAGCTCCGCAAAAAGCCTCGATGCTGCCGGCATACCGCATAGTATGTCCGCACGGCCACGAAGTCCTGCTATCACCTTATCCGGCCTGTCGTTGGCTATGATACGCCCTTTATCCATTACTATAAGCCTGTCACCTGCCGGTATGACATCCTCAAGACGATGCTCGGCTATGATGATAGTCAGTCCGAAGTCCTGGTTAAGACGTTTCAGCGTTGCTATGAAGTCCGCCGCTGCTATCGGGTCAAGCTGTGCAGTCGGCTCGTCAAGTATGAGCAGCTCCGGCTGCATCACCAGTACCGCTGTAAGGTTCAGAAGCTGTTTCTGGCCTCCGGACAGTTCCGAAACGTCCTTGTCATACCAGGGCCCGATGCCGAAATAGCTTGCCATTTCCGCTACTCTGCGTGCAATGTCATCTTTTGGTACATGAAGATTTTCAAGTCCGAAGGCTATCTCGTGCCATACCTTGTCAGTGACTATCTGCTGCTCAGGATGCTGCATCACAAAGCCTATAGCTGATGCTGATGTACGGTCATCAAGCTCCTCAAGTGGACGTCCGCTGAACATGACCCACCCCGACAAGCTCCCCAAAGGTGTGAGCTCACGCTTGAACATCCGCAGTAGTGTTGACTTGCCGCTTCCCGTCGCTCCGCATAATACTGCGAACTCCCCCTTTTCTATTGTCATTCCGATGCCTTCAAGAGCAGGAGCGGCGCTGGTGGGGTAAGTAAATGTCATATCTTCGACTTTAAGTATTTCCAACGGATGTTCACCTCCAGTTCAACTATCACAGGGAGCAGCACCAGTATCCCATAGGCCGCCTCCCCTATTATTTTATGCTCTGCACTGCCACGGTAACGTATCATCGGATAGAATTCAAATGTGTACGCTCCCGATGCTGCCGCCCAGATGCACAGAGTCATCAGGACTATGTCCGCTGCAAGAAAGAGGTAGTCCCAGCGGCGCATCCGGTAATTTGTGAACTGCGTCCTCCTGCCGGTGCCGAATCCCCTCGCAGCCATACTGTCTGCGGTGATTATCCCGTTCTCCAGTGCCCAGGTTATGAGTACCGAGAATATCCTCATATTGCTGCGGACGTCGTCTATCACGTTGTCCTCCTTGAAAAGTCCCATTGCCTTCTGAGCATCACTGACCTTGGCTGACTGCCTCCGGAAAAGTGGTACGAAACGCAGTGCCATTGAAAGCACCAGTGACAGCTTCGGTGAAAGTGTCCCGGTGAGATAAAGCAGCTTTTCACTGGTCATTATCTCTGTAAAGGACCTGAACCAATACAGTACTCCCACTACCATTGCCGCTGAATTTATTCCATAGAGAAGTGCCTCCAGAGTAACAGGGTTGTCGTTCATAACGAACAGGACCGTCGCTCCGTTGTGGGAAATAAGCGGATTAATGAGGGCAAGTGCAAGGAACAGCAGAAAGAAAAACAGGTGTGACTTAATACGCTTCCGCCTGTTGCGTACAATGTAGTACAGTACTCCGCCGCCAAGCGTCATGGCTGTTATAGCAGGATAGCTGCAAAACATCGCAAGTCCTGTCACACTGAAAAAGTAAAGTGCTACTACCTTGGGGTCATACTCTGAAAAGCTCCTCATTCCTCGTATACCTCATTCAGGTCATAGCCCAGCTCGCAGGTATACAGCCATTCTATCTGGTCGCCGTCACTTAGCACATACTCTCCGCAGTTTCGTGACGGCGATATGCCGTTGACATGATATACCCAGCCTGACAGGTCTCCAAAGTCCTTCTCATAGATATAATTTATGCCTGCTATATATACCATTCCATGGGAGTTTCCCTTGCTTCCTGTGTTTTCTACCTGTATCCCGTAGGCTCTTGCTGCCTCGGTAAGGATGTCAAAAACTGTCTCCCCTTCGTCTATGTCAAAGTCTGTTGTATCAAGGATGATACCGTCCTCAGGAATGAATTCAGAATCAGACTTCCCTGCGATAGTGTCACATCTGATAGTCAGGGTAACAGTTCCTACAGCATTTGGTTTGGACTTCTTCTCGCCGTTGTAATATTCATCCTTGGTCTTTATGTCAGTGAAAAGTACTGCTGCGGCCGCCGCCGCTGCAACTATAGCCACAGCAATGAAATTCTTGTAATTCCGCTTTCCTGTGGCAAATAATATCAATGACAGCAGAACCGCCGAAATAAGGATAATGATGATCGCTTTGACCTTATAGCTGCTGTTCCCTCCGCCTTTTGATGCTGATGTAGTCAGAGCTGTGACTGCAACAGATGTAACTGACGTGTCACTGCCTGTACCTGATACAATAGTCACCGACATTGTGACGGTAACTCCCGATGTGCCGGAAACTGCTGATATAGTCGTCGAAGTCCTACCGGATACCGTTGTAGTCTGTGAAGCTGCGTTACCGGTCGTAACCGTACCTGAAACTGCTGCTGTAGCTGTCGGAGATACAGTTCCCGGAGCTGACGGAGTTGTAACTGCCGGTGTATCAGGCTGAATACTTACACTGCCGCCCGGCTGCTGAGGCTGTGCAGGCTGTACTGACGGCTGCTCCGGTGACGGTGCATCAAGGGCTCTTCTGTTGTCCATTATCAGAAGCGGACCTCTGCCGTCTCTGTAACGCTTATATGCTACAAGTGAATACAATGCCTGCATCGTTGCGCTCTCATTCTGATATCCGTCAAGTGTATGGCAGAAGCTGCCGTCAGGCAGACGGTACTTCAACAAGCCGTCTATGAGAGTGCAGCCGTTCTTAATCAATCTTTCATCCGAAAGGCAGTCTATCCCAAGTGCAGAAACAGTCACAAGGACCTGCGCTGTACTCTCTGAATTGGCCGTTCCAAAGCTGGCAAAGCCGCCGTCATCATTCTGGCGCTCGGACAGGAAGTCTATTCCCCTGTCAACTGCGCTCCGGACATCATCTCGGCTGCCATAGTACGGTGCCATTGCCTGCATAGTCATCGCTGTGACGTCAATATCTCCGTTTGCACCGAACAGTGCCCAGCCGCCGTCCCCAAGCTGCATGGAAAGGAGACTGTCTATGACCTTGTCCGCATCGAAGGAATCACTGGTATAGCCGTTGTTTATTATGTGAAGTCCGTATATCCAGCTCATTATCCCCTGCTGTCCTATAGAGGAATCCAGCACTTCCGCTATATAACGGTCTGTACTTCCGGATGCCGCAAGAGCAAGGGCATACTTCTCCCTCGAAGTTGCAGAAGGGACGTTATTGTCCCTGATATATGCCATGAGTCCGTTCTCGTAAGAGCTGAGGTCATACTGTCCGCTCTGGCTGAGCGCTATTATGTACCACTCGGACCATGAACCGGCCCCTTCCGTGAGGTCGCCGTTTATCCAGTCCTGTGCGCTGCCTGAACCGGTCTCGCTGAGCTTATAAGCGACGATACCGTCGATAAAGCTCTGTACTTCATCGACGGTATACTCTCTGCACCTTCCCTTCATTGGAACATCTCCAAGGAAAAATGCAATGATGATCAGACTGCTCAGGATACCGGATAATACCTTAGTCCTCATGTCTCTTTCTTAAAGAGAGTGCTGCTGCTGCGGAAACTCCAAGCAGTGCGGCTGCAATGCCTGTGCCCTTATCTCCTGTTGCAGGAGCGTTTGAAGCTGCGGCTGCCTTTGTTGTAGTTGTTGATGCTGCTTTGGTAGTTGTTGTTGTTGTTGAAGCTGCTGTTGTAGTTGTTGTTGAAGCTGCGGCAGGTGCCTGAGTTGTTGTAGTAACATTCTCTTCCTCTTCACCGGCTACTTCTACGATAGATACAGGAGGTACAAGTGTCAGAGAATCAGACTTTGCGCTGACTAATGTCTTGCCTGCTTTCTCAAACTTTACAGTTACCGCACCCTCTGCGTCAGTCACGTACTCTGTGTCCTCGCCGTTGAGAGTTATAACTGCTCCCTCAACAGGAAGAGTTACAGGGGCATAGTTCTCGTCAAATGCTGCTCTTGACAGCTTGAATGTGAGCTCCCCGTCCTTGTCTGTTTCACCGGTCCTTACATCGAACCAGCTATATGCATCGGACCATGCAGAAAGGTCTGTATAAACAAAGCCATCTACATAGTCGCCGTCCTTGATCGTATCTGCAAGGCCGTTTGCTGCCTTGCTGTTTACGTAGTAGCCGTAGCTTCCGCCGTTTTCTGCTCCCCAGAGCTTGTCTACTGCAAGACCGTATGTGCCTGTTGAGGACTTGTAGCCCTCTGCTGCTCCGCCCTCGTAGAACTTCTCGTGAGCAATATAGAATACATCATTGATAGTGAGTGCTCCGTCACTGTCAATGTCTGTGACATCTATCTTTTCCTGTGCAACTGCGAGCTTTCCGTCCTTATCGGAAATAGTAACGTAAACACTTGTGGAATCGCCCTCTGCGGCTGTGGGCATTACGCTCATTGCTGTGCATGAGAGCAGGAATGCTGCTGTGATAGCTAATGTCTTTTTCATTTTTATTTTCCTCCATTGTCTTACGCAATAAAAAAGCCTTTCTGAATACACAGAAAAGCAGCACAACAAAAGCTCCTGACGGAGCCTTCCGGCTGACGCTTTTCATTGCCCAAAAACGTTTTATGCCGCAGTTACGGCGAGCGACCCGGCTCCCGGAAATGCTCCGGTCACGGTAGTGGCTGCTGCTGTGGTTCTTCCCCACATTCCCTCAGTTCCGTACTGCAATTAAATTATAACACTCAAATACCGATATGTCAAGTATTTTTATCATTATTCCTTGACATATCCCCTTTATAATGGTAAAATATAATGGTCAAAGGATGTGATAACATGAAGATAATACTCGCCTCCGGTTCACCAAGACGCCGGGAGCTCATGAAATATATCGTCCAGGACTTTGAAGCTGTCTCTCTCGACACCGACGAGACTCTGCCTGACGGTATCGATCCGATGAAGGCATCTGAGTACCTTGCAAACGTCAAGGCGCTGGCTGCTGCGATAAAATATCCCGATTCTGTCGTCATAGGATGCGATACTACGGTCATCTGCAATGGTGATATACTGGGAAAGCCTCATACCAAAGAAGAGTGTATCAGCTGCATAACACTGCTTTCCAATGCCCGGACTCATCAGGTTGTTACCGGCTGCTCCATAATGTACGGTGACATGATAGAGTCATTCTCTGAGATAACGGACGTTTCCTTCCGTGAGCTTTCCGATGAGGAGATAGAAAAGTATGCCTCCACAGACGAGCCATATGATAAGGCCGGCGGCTACGGTATCCAGGGGCTTGGCTCGGAGCTTATCTATAATATCGACGGCGACTTCTTCAACGTGGTGGGTCTTCCCGTAACACGTCTTTATCAGGAGCTTAAAAAATTTCTAAGAAATATAAAGGAGAATTAATATGAACTCTACTGCTTTTCACAATGCGGATATACTTGTTCCCAAGGAGTCCGTTGACACTGCAAAATGGTCTGTAATTGCCTGCGACCAGTACACAAGCGAGCCTGAATACTGGGACCAGGTCTACTCTATCGTTGGTGACGCTCCCTCAACTCTCAACCTCATCCTCCCTGAGCTCTACCTCGAAGAGGACGGTGTTGCTCAGCGCATCAGCGACATCCACAAGTCTATGGACAAGTACATCGCTGACGGTATCTTCGATGAGTACAAGAACGCTATGGTATATGTTGAAAGAATACAGGGCAACGGCATCCTCCGACAGGGTATCGTAGGAGCTATTGACCTTGAAAAGTATGATTTCTCAAAGGGCAGTTCCTCTGAGGTACGTGCTACAGAGGCTACTGTTATCGAAAGAATACCTCCCCGCATCAAGGTCCGTCAGGGCGCTCCCCTTGAACTCCCCCACATCATGATACTCATTGATGACCCCGATAACACCGTTATCGAGCCCCTCGCTTCAGACAAGAACGGCATGAAAAAGCTCTATGACACTGAACTCATGCAGAACGGCGGCAGCATCTCCGGGTACCTCCTTGACTCCGCTCAGCAGGAAAAGGTCGATGCTGCTCTCACTGCTCTCTCTGACCCTGAGACCTTCTGCAAGAAGTACTCCCTCAGTGATACCCCCGTCCTTCTCTATGCTATGGGTGACGGCAACCATTCTCTCGCTACTGCTAAGGAATTCTACGAACAGCTCAAAAAGTCCGCTCCCGAAAAGGACTTCTCTGACCACCCTGCAAGGTATGCTCTCGCTGAGATAGTTAACCTCCACAGCGATGCTCTTAAATTTGAGGCTATCCACAGACTCGTTTACGATGTTGACTGCGATAAGCTCATGTCCGGATTAACAGATGCTCTCGGCCTTTCTGAGACTGAGACCTCCGACCAGTACGTTATCTGCTGCCGCAGCGGTCAGGAGAAAAAGCTCTGGATAAACAAAAAGTCCTCAAACCTCTCTGTAGGTTCCCTCCAGAACTTCCTCGACGGCTACATCAAGGAAAACGGCGGAAAGATAGACTACATCCACGGTGCTGATACTGTCAAGACACTGGCTGACAAGCATTCCGGACTTGGCTTCATTCTGCCTGATATGGACAAGTCCCAGCTCTTCCCAACTGTTATCAAGGACGGCGCCCTCCCCCGCAAGACCTTCTCTATGGGCCACGCTGAGGACAAGCGTTTCTACATGGAAGCAAGAAAGATAACACTCTGAGACTGATAATAAACGAAAACGGAGACCATTATGGTCTCCGTTTTTTTATCTGTTCCTGCGGTCGAAGCCTGTGATGTCCTTTACTATCTCACCGGCAATTATCAGACCTGCCACTGAGGGGACAAATGCGTCTGAACCTGGAATGTCACGTCTTACTGTACACTTCCTTGTGTCCGGCGGACAAATGCAGTGCTGCCGGCAGCTTATGGACATATCCTCCAGCGGACGTATGGGCTGCTCCTTGGAATAAACGACTTTCAGCTTTTTTACTCCCCTGCGCTTTAGCTGATACCTCATCACTCTTGCAAGTGGACATACTGATGTCTTGTATATGTCTGTGACCTCAAACGCTGTAGGGTCAACCTTGTTTCCGGCTCCCATTGAGCTTATCACCGGTACTCCCGCAGCCTTCGCCTGCATTATTATCTCTATCTTACCGGTGACTGTGTCGATGGCATCCACGACATAATCGTACTGTGTGAAATCGAACTGCCCGGCAGTTTCCGGCATGAAGAATGTCTTATACGTGTTGACCTTGCAGTCTGGGTTTATGTCGAGTATCCTCTCCTTTGCCACATCCACCTTGTACTTTCCGACAGTGCTGCGGAGTGCGATTATCTGACGGTTTATGTTCGTCAGACATACCTTGTCATCGTCGATGAGGTCAAGGGCTCCGACTCCAGAACGTGCAAGGGCCTCCACTGTATACCCTCCTACTCCGCCTATGCCGAATACTGCTACACGGCATGCGGCCAGCTTTTCCATTGCCTCGCCGCCGAATATCAATTGTGTCCTTGGAAACTCATTAAGCATATTTTACTCCTTACTATAACCCGAAAAAGCTCCGGCGCTGCCGCCGAAGCTGTTTTCTCATATTGACCTTGGTATCCTTTTTATCACTGCCTCGTATATCACTACCGAGCTCACTGCACCCATTATTCCCTGTGCGATATTGCCGGTTATTCCGAGAGCTGCTGTTGCTATAGAGCCGTAGAGCACTGCCTCGAAAATAAAATAACCCGATGCCATTACAAGCTCTGCTGCTATTGCTCCAGAGATACGGCCTGCAAAGCTGTGTGTCTTTCCTGATACTGCCTTATATGTACCGTAAGACGCTGCCGCCATAAGACCCTTTATAACAAGAGTTGCTGCTGCATATACAGCATAGCCTGCAAAAAGGTCAGCAAGGGCTGAGCCTATACCTGCTGCTGCGGCTCCGTAATAAGGGCCGAGTATCCATGCAGACAGATTCACAAGACAGTCGCCGAGGTTCACATATCCCTTGGTAGGAGTAGGTATCCTCACTATCAGTGTTGCGACGCAGGTGAATGCTGCAAGAACAGCAGAAAGTGTCAAGCGTCTGAGTTTTTTTCCATTCATAATAATTGCTCCTTTCACATGATGTCAGGGGCATCATGCGGTATTTAACTACCTTTCCGGTAGGCTATATATAATATATCACGTATCCCGTTTTTTGTCAATAGCTCTGCCGTTTTTTGCGATATACGCTTTTTCAATACTTATATATAATCCGGAACTATTATTTCAAAAGCTCATAGCAAAAGGGAGACTGCTGTCTCCCTTTAACACTTACTTAGTGCCGAATATCCTGTCGCCTGCGTCTCCGACTCCGGGTACTATGTACTTATCCTCGTTGAGGCCCTGGTCCATTGCTCCGGTATATATCTCAACATCCGGATGTGCTGCCTGTATTGCTGCAACTCCCTCAGGTGAGCAGATTATGCACATGAACTTCACGCTCTTTGCGCCCTTCTCCTTGAGGATGTTTATCGCACTGACTGCTGAATTGCCTGTTGCCAGCATAGGGTCAACTATGATAGCATCTCTCTCGGCAATATCCTCCGGCAGCTTTGAGTAGTAATGTACAGATGCCTTTGTATCAGGGTCACGGAAAAGTCCGATATGACCTATTTTAGCAGCAGGCACCAGCTTTGTGACACCGTCTACCATGCCAAGTCCTGCACGGAGAATGGGCACGAATGCCAGCTTTCTGCCTGAGATTATCTTTGTCTTTGCAACTGCAAGGGGAGTTTCGATCTCTATCTCCTTCAGCGGAAGGTCTCTGGTAGCCTCGTAGCAAATGAACATTGCTATCTCAGATACCAGCTCTCTGAATTCCTTTGTACCTGTGGTCTTATCTCTGAGGAGGGATACCTTGTGCTGTACAAGGGGGTGGTCTATGATATGTAATTCTGCCATGATATTTCTTCCTTTCATTACTTATTTTCAAGGGCTGTTATAAGGTCTATGCGTCTCTGGTGACGTCCGCCTTCAAATCCGGTTGTCAGGAATATCTCTGCAAGCTCAGCAGCCAGTCCCGGACCCATTGTTCTTGCGCCCATGCACATTACATTTGCGTCGTTATGGAGCCTTGTGAACTTTGTTGAGAATGAGTCTGCACAAAGTGCGGCTCTTATGCCTTTTATTTTGTTTGCTGCCATAGACATACCGATTCCCGTACCGCAGATGAGTATGCCTCTTTCGCAGGCACCCTCGGTGACCTTACGGCAGACCTTTTCAGCCATATCAGGATAGTCACAGGGCTCTCCGTCAGTGCCCATATCCTCGAACTCAAATCCCTTTTTAGAAAGCTCGCTGATAATGTATTTTTTAAGCTCTACCCCTGCATGGTCGCATCCAATAGCTATCATATCTTATTCTCCGTTCTATTTAGTTTTAGTACGTCACTTCAAGCCTTTTTGTCTGTCTTCGAGGTCCTTTTCTGCCTTGACCTTCTGGAGGTATGAGACTTCCAGCTCGTCAGGTGATGTCATTTTAACAGAAGCTCCCGCAAGACATACTCCGGCAGCATTTTGCAGCCGTCCCTGCGGCGGAGCTATCAGTATCATCGGTGACATGTAGTCACTGAAAAAGTCCGGTGCACCGTCACCGCAGACCAGCACCTCCTTGCCGGAAAATGCCAGTTCCTGTGCAAGTTCGTCCCGTGTTATCATCCTCTCTGCACACAGCGGTTCGATGCTGTAGCCGTCACTGCGGTAGGTACAGGTGTACACAAGCTCGCCTCTTGCCTTCATTATGGAGCATATGATCCCCTTATGGGCTATATTGTTGCAGGCAAGTCCAAGCAGAGTCGAAACTCCGCAGCAGCCTGTTCCAAGTCCGAAGCTGAGTGCCTTTACAGCAGCAACTCCGATACGCAGGCCTGTGTATGAGCCGGGGCCGTTTGCAACGGCAATGCCTCCAAGGTCACTGAGAGTCTTTCCGGCCTGTTCGACCACGCTCCTTACCATTGGCATTATGACCTGTGAATGAGTCTTCTGAGTGTACAGTGCGGACTGTGCAAGAAAGACCTCCGACTCTGTGTCGAACAAGGCTGCCGATGCAGTCTTTCCGGATGTGTCAATCCCAAGAATCAGCAAATCTGCCGCCCTCCTCGATAGTTATTTCACGCTCGTTTTCTCCGAGCGTATCTATTGTTACATAGATAGTGCTGTCCGGGAGAAACTCCACGATATTCTCTGACCACTCTATCACCGCTGCATTTTCCTCAAATGGATAGTCATAGAAGCCAGTGGACTCAAGGTCATCGCCGTTTTCTATGCGGTACATATCAAAGTGGTAGAGATTCATTTTATCTCCACGGTATTCATTGACAAGGGCAAATGTGGGCGACGTTACATTGTCGCCAAGTCCCATGCCTATGGCTATGCCACGGGTAAATGTGGTCTTGCCGGCACCGAGCCCTCCCTTGTACGCTATCATGTCTCCGGGGCCAAGAAGTGAGCCGAGTTTCTCCCCTGCTCTTATAGTCTCCTCCGGAGAATGTGTAGTTATCTTTATCATAAAGCCTGCCTGTCAGAAAAGTCCTGTGATATTGCCGTTGTTGTCGCAGTCGATATTGAATGCGGCAGGGCTCTTTGGAAGTCCGGGCATTGTAAGGATGTCTCCGGTGTATATTACCACGAATCCTGCACCTGAGGACAGCTTTGCATCACGGACAGTTATCTTGAAGTTCTTTGGCTTTCCGAGGAGTGCCGGGTTGTCAGACAGTGAATACTGGGTCTTTGCAACGCATACAGGCAGGTCACGGAAGCCTATAGCCTCTATTTCCTTTATTGCCTTCTCAGCCTGTGCTGTGAAATTTACTCCGTCTGCACGGTATATCTCACGGGCAATGGTCTCGACCTTGTCCTTGATAGAGAGCTCAGTGCTGTACAGAGGCTTGAATTCGGAGTCGTTCTCTGAGCAGAATTTGATAGTTTCGCAGACCTTTTCTGCCAGGTCGATACCGCCTTCGCCGCCCTTGGCGAATACCTCGCACATTGATACCTCAACACCCATCTCGGCGCAGAAGTCCTGAACGAACTTTATCTCCTCTTCCGTATCTGTACCGAATCTGTTGATAGCTACAACTACCGGCAGATGATACTTGTGCATATTCTCAATGTGAGTCTGGAGGTTGACGATACCCTTTTCAAGTGCCCACATATTCTCCTTTGCAAGGTCATTCTTCTGGACTCCGCCGTTGTATTTCAGTGCCTTTATAGTTGCAACGAGCACTACGCAGGCTGGTGTGAGTCCGCCGTAGCGGCACTTGATATCGAAGAATTTCTCAGCTCCCAGGTCAGAGCCGAATCCTGCCTCAGTTATGCAGTAGTCACCCAGCTTCAGAGCCAGCTTTGTTGCTCTTATGGAGTTGCATCCGTGTGCAATGTTTGCAAATGGTCCTCCGTGGATGAATGCAGGATTGTTCTCAAGAGTCTGTACAAGGTTCGGCTTGAGAGCGTCCTTGAGCAGAGCTGTCATTGCTCCGCAGGCGCCGAGCTGACGTGCAAATACAGGCTCGCCGGAGTAATTGTAGGCAACAAGGATATTGCCGATACGCTCCTTCAGGTCTGAAATATCTGTTGCAAGGCAGAGTATAGCCATTATCTCAGAGGCAACTGTTATATTGAAGCCGTCCTCTCTGGGAACTCCGTTTGCCTTTCCGCCCATGCCGATAACGATGTTTCTCAGGGCACGGTCGTTCATATCAAGGCAGCGCTTGAACATTACTCTGCGAGGGTCGATGCCAAGCTCGTTGCCCTGCTGGAGATGATTGTCCAGCATTGCACAGAGAAGGTTGTTGGCTGCGGTTATAGCGTGCATATCTCCTGTGAAGTGGAGGTTTATGTCCTCCATGGGAACTACCTGTGCATATCCGCCGCCGGCTGCTCCGCCCTTCATGCCGAAAACAGGTCCCAGTGAGGGTTCACGGAGTGCAAGTACGGCTTTTTTGCCTATACGTCCCATTGCCTCAGCAAGACCTACACTGACTGTAGTCTTGCCCTCTCCTGCCGGTGTGGGATTTATTGCAGTTACAAGTATGAGTTTTCCGTCTGTACGGAATGCAAGTTTTGAATAAAGGTTCTCAGAGAGCTTAGCTTTATAATGTCCGTATGGTTCAAGGTCGTTCTCTTCTATGCCCAGTTCTGCGGCGATCTCGTTGATCTTCTTCATGTCAGCATTCTGAGCTATCTCAATATCAGTTAACATAACAGATACCTCCGTTCAAAATTATATCCTTATTATACCACCATTTACTTTAAAATGCAATAGCAAACGGATATTGTGTTCAAAAATGGGCAGTTTTATTTTATCACACTGAAAGCCTGTTTCAGACTTGATGCCGGGATTATATCTATGTCAAATTCGGATACATCCACCGCAGACATCGACTGTTTCGGGACTATACAGGTACGGAATCCCATTCGCTCCGCTTCACGGATACGCTGCACTATATGCGACACTGACCTTATCTCGCCGCCAAGTCCTATTTCCCCGAATGCTATGAGCTGTTCGTCTATCTGTTTATCCATTATGCCTGAGTAGAGCGCCATTGCTACTGGTAGGTCTCCGGCAGGCTCATCGAGCCTGAATCCTCCTACTATATTAAGGTATACATCCAGTGTACCCATGAAAATGCCAAGCCGCTTTTCGAGTACTGCTATTATTATGTTCAGCCTGTTGAAGTCAAAGCCTGTGACCATTCTTCTTGGAGCAGCATAGCTGGTCTTTGCTGCAAGTGCCTGTACTTCCGCAAGTATAGGTCTGCTGCCCTCCATAACGCAGGCTACGCAGGTGCCGGAAACATTGTGGGGACGTCCGGACAGCAGCATCTGGGAGGGATTCTCCACCTCTGCAAGGCCCTTGTCCCTCATCTCGAATACTCCTATCTCATTGGTAGAGCCGAAACGGTTCTTCACCGCACGGAGAAGCCTGTAGCTCTGATGTCTTTCGCCTTCAAAGTAGAGAACTGCGTCCACGATATGCTCCATGACCTTTGGTCCGGCTATGGCACCGTCCTTGTTGACGTGTCCCACGATTATCATTGGTATCTCCTGATTTTTGGCTGTGTGCATAAAAAGATTCGTACACTCTCTGACCTGTGTGAGACTTCCGGGACTGGAGGTTATCCGCCCTATGCTCATGGTCTGGATAGAGTCGATTATGGCTATATCCGGTGCACTGGAAGCAATAGTCTCAGCTACGGCCTCTGCGTCTGTAGATGTGAGTATGTAAAGGTTCTCAGTGTCAACTCCAAGTCTCTGTGCACGGAGCTTTATCTGTCTTGCAGACTCCTCCCCCGATACATAGAGTATGGAATGCTCCTCGCCAAGGAACTGACATATCTGTAGCAGTATGGTGGACTTTCCGATACCCGGTTCTCCGCCAAGCAGTACAAGTGAGCCCTTTACAAGGCCTCCTCCGAGGACTCTGTTCAGTTCGCCTATACCTGTATCGTACCTTACATCACTGTCAACACCTATCTGTTCAAGTTCAAGTATCTTGTCGGAGAGGTCCGGGACAGGCTGTGAAGAGTTCCCTCTTGTACTTGCCGCAGGACTCGCCTCTTCCTCCTCAAAGCTGTTCCACGCACCGCATGACGGGCATTTTCCGTTCCATTTGGAGCTCTCGTAGCCGCACTGGTTGCAGGTATAAATAAATCTTGACTTAGCCATTTTTCCTCCGGCTCACTGAAGAGCGTAGTTTATCACAGCGTCGCTGAGAAGATAATTTCTGCCGCACTCGATTATGCTGTCAGACTTTTCATAGTTGTCAAGAGGTTCATCTGTAAGGTTCCAGCACTGATTCCCGCTGGAATCAACTGAGAAAAATACGTATTTTTCAGCGTCAAATCCTATTTTTCCGCTGTTTCCGTACTTGCCCTCAAGCTCCGTGAGCTCACCTTCATTCAGACAGAATATCCTGCATCCGCATCCGTCGGAGATCCCCTCCGAAAATATCAGCTCCGGGCAGTCATCGTTGTCAAGGTCACAGAGCTCAAAGCCAGCGTAACCGTCATAATCCGGTGCAAGCTCTGTCAGCTTATTGCGGATGAGCTCCTTCTCCTTCTCGGAAAGGACTGCTCTCCAGCTCTCTGTGAAATACAGAGCTTGCTCCTCGCAGGCATTTCCGAAGGTATACTTTCGTCCAAGCAGTACAGAGGGATAACCGGCAAATTTAGATATTTCCTCGTCGTACTGTTTGAGAGTTACCTCTTCCTTGTCTATCTCATATGTTATCGCAGCTCCGGACGATGCGGAATCAGCGTTATTGTAGTAGCTCAGCTCTGTTTTAAAGCCGTTTTCACTGAGAGTCCTGTACTCTCCAAGAATGAATCCCTGTCCGTAATGCTCGCTGTTGAAACAGCAGTTCTCAGGGTAGTATACAAAACAGCCGAAGCTGCCGTTCTCTCCAAGAGATATGACCTCTCCCTCTGAAAAGGTGTAGAGCTGGCAGGCTGAGTTCGGGTATGATGCAGGCGATATGATAAGCTCAGGAGTCCCGTTCCTGTCAAGGTCACGGATATCAAAACGGGAATCCTCCTGTGAAAAATCAGCAGAAGAACGGAATTCGTCTATTTTTGCCTTGTACGGCTCCTGCCACTCGAATGCTATCCTCTTTGGAGATACCCTCTCGACTGGTTTATCTTCAACTTCTGCTGAAGAGCTCTTTTTGTCAGAGCATCCGGCAAGGGCTGCCGACAGAAATGCGGCAGTACATATTGATAAAAGAGCGATTTTTTTCAAAATAAAGCCTCCTGAGTCATTCAGATATGCTCACCGGCGGGGTCTCCCCACACATCCTGAGCTGTATGATATTATTTTATCACACTTGTCGCATCATGTCAATTAAGATATTATTACAACTGTGGTATAAAAGAAAAAGTGATAGCATCTGTTGACATATCTCCGGAAATATGATAAAATATGATTGAGCAGACTATGCGGTAGCGGGAACGTTTTAGTTCATGAGGAAAGTCCGGGCATCACAGAGCAGGATAGCTGCTAACGGCAGCCGAGGGCGACCTTAGGGCAAGTGCAACAGAGATATACTGCCCTGCTTTTGCAGGGTGATGGTGGAAAGGCGAGGTAAGAGCTCACCAGAGTGCTGGAGACAGTGCTGCTATGTAAACCCTATCCGATGCAACGTCTATTGGTGCTCTATGTCATAACGCCGGCTCGGCGGATATGGAGTAATGACGGCTTGAGCTTGCCGGCGACGGTAAGCGTAGATAAATTACCGCACACGACAGAACCCGGCTTATCGGTCTGGTCACTTGAAAGAGAGCTTATGGCTCTCTTTTTTTATTGTCAGTATTGCACTATCAAAAACATATGTATTTGTGCAGTTATACGAAAAGCTGAATAAGTTCGTCTTTCTGACCTCCTGAAATCACTTATGGTTAAAACACTGTGAAACCAGATTTTCAGGAGGTATTTTTATGAAAAAACTTATCGCTTTATCTTTGTCTTTATTAATGCTCACCGGAATAGCATCCTGCTCTTCTAAGAACAGCCTGTCCGAGCCTCCTGCTGAGACTCTGGCTGTTACACAGACTATGTATAAAATGGAGAAAATGGACTGGCCGAATAACTTCTCAGGTCTTATCGACATCGCCTATATCGACGGTCTTGGCACACGTATGATATACCGTGACACCGATTCAGTTGTCAGAGCTGCTGTCTATGATGAGAGCTTCCAGTGCATAAGCGACTCTGAGCTGGAGGGAGGATTCT
This sequence comes from Ruminococcus flavefaciens, assembly GCA_902762855.1. Classification (GTDB taxonomy): domain Bacteria; phylum Bacillota; class Clostridia; order Oscillospirales; family Ruminococcaceae; genus Ruminococcus; species Ruminococcus flavefaciens_V. The sequence continues at coordinate 475 of CACWPR010000048.1, read as the reverse complement.
CACAGAATTCAAACCTTTACTGCTTTACGTCACCTGACGGTGTGACTCATATCCTCGACCATTCCGTTGAGTTTGATGAGTCGCTGAAACCGGATGAAACTGAACAGGAGCAGTCAGCATGGGAAAAATATTTTGCGACCGGAACTGTGACCATGACTGTCAGCTCCTACAACAAGGACGGCAAGCTCATTGGCTCCTTCACCGTTGCAGATGACCGCTGTTTCAGCTACGCTGACCAGCATTTCATAAGCGGATTTGCTCCATGCGGCGAGAACTACCTAATAACCACTGATGAGGTCATGGTCTTAGTGGACGGCAGCGGTGAGATAATCGACATCGGAAAGTACGATCTTGGCGATACCTATATCTGCGACTCTCAGGGGCAGCTCCTTTACTGCGATTTCAAGGGATATGCTGTCATTGACCCGGATTCTCCCTTCAATATTCCAGGTGACCTGACTCCCTATGCGGATAA
>CACWPR010000047.1 GCA_902762855.1 Ruminococcus flavefaciens | reverse complement strand
AAATCCCTTGACATACGTCAGTATGCCTGCGGAATTTCTATACAATCTGACGAAAAATCTCACGGCGCATCTTCAGCACAATCTTTGTGCGGTATTGCCCTAAAGCAAAGCATTGCGGCCTTCCGGAAAGGTCAGATACTTTCCGGAAGGACTGCCCTGCCTAAATTCCAACGGCATAAAAACACCGCAGGGGTGATTATATGATAATTAAGATACTCGCAGCACTTGTGTGCGTAGTGATAATGGTCATCGTGACCGTAATGATAAAATCAAAGCAGGAGGAGACCCAGCGTATGTATACCGCCGCAGAGCGGATGATACAGAATGACATACTGGATAACTCCCTGAAAAATCCCTTCATCAAGGGAACTGTCATTGAAGAAGAGCCGGAGAGACAACTCATGCTGAATGTAAAGGTCAGCAAGTCCGGCAAAAAACAGAATTTCGTTTTCAACCCGGCTAAGGTAGTCAATATCGGCCGTGAGCGCACCCGCAACCAGATAACTATAAATGAGGCTGTGGTGTCGAATTTTCACTGCAAGATATACCTTCTCCAGAACGATACCGCAGTGGTGGAGGACTGCAATTCCTCAAACGGCACAGTGCTGAAAAGAGGTATGAAGTCCTACGTCATAGCCAACGGTCAGAATGCAGTCCTGGAGGACGGCGACAAGCTCATCATAGGCACCGTTGAGCTTAAAATAAAGCTCTTTTATTACGATACTATATGGATGTGAGAGGTTGAAGATATATGATACTGATGATGTCAAGAACGGATATGCTGCAGGAGTATCTTCTGCCCTCATCTGACGGAATGGACCACCAGATACTTCTGCCTAAGGAGAGCTATGGCCTGAAGCATGATCTGCTGATACAGCTTGAGAATACCGGCGGACAGTGGTATGTGAAGGAGAGCTCGGATTATCGTATCGACAAGGCGGAGCCCGGATTCGGACGCATCCCGCTGATGAACGAGTTCACACTCTGTTTTATCACCCGTGACAACGAAAAGCTCAAGGGAATATCAGTAGAGGGCAAAAAGGACCTGCTCTCTTTTGTTAAATACGATATATCCGCAAATAATACTATAACTATCGGAAATCAGGCTGGGAAGAACATCTCCTATGCTTTTATGAAATATGTGTCCCAGAACCATGCCACCCTCACCAGGCGCGGCTCCGGCTGGATACTGGAGGACACCAGTGCCAACGGTACCTTTGTAAACGGCAGAAAGGCATCCCGGAGCTACGAGCTCCGGTTCGGAGATGAGATAAACGCTTTCGGACTCAGGATGGTCTATCTGGGAAATATCCTTGCTGTAGGTTCCCACTACGGAAAAATGGCCATAACAGGCATGAGACCAATGGTCATCCCGGAGGCAGGGGAGTTCAGAGCGGTAAAGGGCGAGACCCGGACCTATTTCCACCGTTCGCCGAGAAATATGCCGCTGATACACCGTGAGACAGTGCAGATAGAAGCTCCCCCGGAGCCTCGCATAGCCAAACGCAGACCTCTGCTGATGCAGATAGGACCTTCATTTACAATGGCCATACCCATGCTTCTGGGATGTCTGCTCTCAATGTATGCCGCAAAAGCAAGAGGCTCAGCGTCAGGAGCATTCATGTACACAGGACTCGTGACCGCTGTTGGTTCAGCTCTGATAGGCTCAGTCTGGGCATTGATGAACATACGCAGTGACAGACGTGACGAGCTGGAAAACGAGAATACCCGTTTCAATGAGTACGGCGAATACCTTATGAAGATATCTGACGACCTGAGAGAAAAGTACAGCGAGAATCGCAATGCCATGTTCGCTATGTACCCCTCACCGGCGGATAACTGCCTGAAAAACGGCTCCAGTGCAGACCTGTGGAACAGGAATATGACTCACGATGACTTCATGTACTACCGTGTGGGAATAGGAAATATACCCTTCCAGGTCCATATCGACGCTCCTCAGGAGAGGTTCACTCTCAACAAGGACTTTCTCAAAGACAAGGTACGCACCCTTGCAAGCAACTACGATACGATGGAGGATGTGCCAATAGGCATAGACCTCTTCAAGCACAGGCTCTGCGGTATCATAGGCGGAAAAAACAAGGGCGGAGCCATAAGTCTGATGTACAGCATAGTGTCAGGCATTGCTGCCTGCAACTGCTATACCGACGTGAAAATGGTGTTTCTCTACAGCGAGGACGATGACCCGGAGCAGTGGGAATTCATGAAGTGGTTCCCTCATGTATGGAGTGAGAACCGCCGTACACGTTATGTGGCCTGCAACTCCAACGACCGGTCTGATGTGCTCTATGAGCTTGTAAACATCATGCGCCAGAGAGATGACGTTATCGAGCACAAGGACAATGTTATCCCTAAGCCTCAGTATGTGGTATTCGTTTCTGACCCCCGTCTGCTGGAAAACCAGCTCATAGCAAAGTACATCTACCACAATCAGAAACAGTACGGAATGACTGCCCTCATAATGGCAGAGCGCTACGAGGAGCTGCCTAACGAATGTGAGTTCATACTTGAAAATACAGCAGTTTTCCAGGGCTACTACGAGACCACGAATATCGCAGAAAAGACCCCTGTACACTTTGATACTGTCACTGCCGGGGAGGTGTCAGCACTTGCCAAGAACCTCTCTGAGTTACAGGTCCAGGAGATAGAGAGCGACACCGAGATACCCTCATCACTTGACTTCTTTGAGATGTACGGTGTTGACTCAATGGAAAAACTGAATATCCTTGAGCAGTGGTATAAAAACAGGAACTACAACTCCATGCGTGCTCTCATAGGCAGAAAGGCCGGAGGTGCCGACTGCTATCTGGACATACATGAGAAATTCCACGGTCCTCATGGACTGGTGGCAGGTACTACCGGTTCCGGTAAGAGTGAGATACTCCAGACATACATCCTCTCGCTGGCTATCAATTTCAGTCCTGATGACGTAGCGTTTTTCATTATCGACTTCAAGGGCGGAGGAATGTCAAATCTCTTTACCGACCTTCCCCATATGGCAGGCGAGATATCAAACCTCTCCGGAAACCAGGTCCGCCGTGCAATGATATCCATAAAGAGCGAGAACCGACGCCGACAGCGTATTTTCAGCGAGTACGGAGTGAACAATATCAATCTCTATACCCGCCTTTATAAGAGCCATGAGGCTAAGATACCGATACCTCACCTCATAATAATCATCGACGAGTTCGCAGAGCTGAAACGTGAGGAGCCGGAGTTCATGAAGGAGCTCATCTCTGTAGCGCAGGTAGGCCGAAGCCTGGGAGTTCACCTTATACTGGCTACCCAGAAGCCCAGCGGCACCGTTGACGATAACATCCGAAGCAACTCCAAATTCCACCTGTGTCTGAGAGTTCAGGACAGGCAGGACTCCAACGATATGCTCCACAAGCCTGATGCTGCTTACATCACACAGGCAGGCCGGTGCTATTTGCAGGTGGGCAATGATGAGATCTTCGAGCTCTTCCAGTCCGGCTACAGCGGAGCGGTGTTCGACAAGAACATGGGCGAGAAGAACGAGAATATCGCCACGATGATAACTCTCACCGGACGTCCGGCTATATACGGCAGCAGGACCAAGATGAAGAGACGTGAAAAGGAAAAGATAAGCTGGTACGATACGATAATCCGCAGGATAGAGTACGTGCGTGGCGAGAGCTACGACGGCAGGTCCATTGCTGAGCTTGAGCCGGAAGAGCTTGAGGACCTCACAGAGACTGTATACCGTCTGCTCGTTCTGAAAAACGACTATGAGATGAGCTCCAGTCATCTGGGAGCCGTCCGGAATTTTGTGCGGCTCTATGCACAGGGAAAGATAACTGACGGAGCATCAGTGGTCAACGGCTCATTCGTTGGCATAAAGCTGCCGGAGGTAAAGGAGCGGACTCAGCTCGACGTGCTTGTCAAGTACATCAAGTCCGTGGCAGAGAGCAGCGGATTCAGGTACAAGATGCAGCTATGGCTGCCTGTACTCCCTGAAAAGCTCATATACAGCAGCCTTGCAAAGGAAACTCCGGACAGGTTCGACGGAAAGGCCTATGGCCCTCTCCAGGGCAGAGACTTCTCACTGAAAGCTACTCTCGGACTCTACGATGACCCTGAGAATCAGCTCCAGCTTCCTGTGACTATAGACTTTGCGGAAAACGGCAACCTCGCACTCTGTGCGGCAGTGTCAACGGGCAAGAGCACATTCATGCAGACTCTTGTCTACAGCCTTGCAGTGAACTATACTCCTGAAGAGCTGAATATGTATATCCTTGATTTCAGCAGCCATCGACTCAACTGCTACACCTCACTCCCTCACGTAGGCGGAGTCATGAATGAGAACGATACTGATAAAATATCCAAGTTCTTCATGATGACCGAGAGGATAATGAAGAATCGTCAGCAGGAGCTCGGAGGAGGAAGCTACGGCGAATATGTCCGTGCATACGGCAGAAAGCTGCCGGCTATAGTAATAGTCATCGACAACTTCGGCACCTTCAAGGAAAAGACCGCCTCGGAATATGAGAGCATTCTCATGCGTATATCAAGAGACGGCCAGAGCGTTGGTATCTATCTTGCACTCAGTGCCGGCGGTTTCAGCATGAATGAGATATCCTCAAGGATGTCAGAGAACATAAAGACAGTCATCTGCCTTGAAATGGGCGACAAGTTCAAGTATATGGACGTTCTGAGACAGGGCCGCATATCTGTGCTCCCGGAGGCTGATGTAAGAGGCCGTGGACTTGTAAAGACCGACGACAGAGTGCTTGAGTTCCAGACTGCCATTGCAGTTGACGGCGAGGACGACTACGAGAGGACCGAAAAGCTGGTAGAGTTCAGCCGCAGGCTCTCAGACCTGTGGACAGGCAGGAGAGCGGCGGAGATACCATGCATACCGGATAAGCCTACACTTGCGGACCTCAGCAGGACAGACGGCTACAGCGAGGCTCTCACAGGACGCAGGTATATACCTATCGGCTATACAGAGTCCGATGCATCCCTTGAGTGCATAGACCTGTCCTCCACATTCCTCTACACCTTCTCAGGAAGAAAGAGGACCGGCAAGACAAATGCTATGAAGATAGCCATAGAGCTTGCCGCTGAAAAGGACGGTACCATATACATAATTGAAAAGGACAAGAATGAGCTGAAGTCTCTTGCCGGACAGGTAGGGGCGAAGTATATCGAGAGCTGCCAGGGAATTTATGACTTCCTCACAGAGATAAAGGCTCCGTTCATTGAGCGGAACAAGTTCAAGCATACTCTTGTGGACAAGGGCCTTGAGGACAGTACGATGTTTACCGAGATGCAGAAGTTCAAGCCGGTGTTTGTATTCATAGCCTCACTGGAGGAATTCCTGAACATGGTCTACCACCCGGAGGAGGGCATAGGTCAGATGAAGGGATTCGTTGAGAACATCATGGACAAGGGCGACCTGCACAACTTCTGGTTCTTTGCCTGTATGGACCCTGACAACAATACCTCTATGCTGGCTTATCCTGCGTATAAGAGGTACATGGACAGGAAACAGGGTATGCACCTGGGCGGATGCCTTGACAGACAGAAACAGTTCACAGCAACGAATATAAGCTACGCAGACCAGAGCAAGTCCATGCCGAGAGGCACTGCGATGACTCCATATAAGGACGACGATACAAGGATGTACAAGGTCATCGTCCCGCTGGCCGGAGGTGAAGCAAGATGATATCAATGCTGATATGTTCCCCGGAGGAAAAGGAACTGAGATACTTTGCCACGGTGATGAAAGAGCTTGCAGCATCGGAGAGCGATGAACGCTGGGAGTTCCGGTACTGTCAGTCCGCTGACGAAATGACTCTTGCAGCAGACGGCGGAGATATATTCGATATGATATGCATAGACGCAGATGTTCCGGAGATGCTCACAGCAGCCGGACGTCTGAAAGCTCTTAATCCTGATGCACATATCATAATGGTGGCAAGGAAAAACGTATCTCCGGCAAGCTATATTCTTCCGGCTGTTTTCGGAATGGGACTTATAATGCGTCCGCTGGGAGCACAGGAGGTAGAGGAAGGACTCCGTGAGAATGTCAGAGCCTACGTCAGAAAGATGTCGGGAGCAGGTACAGGAAACAGCTTTGTCCTCGACAGCAAGGAAGGACGTATGCTCATACCGTATAATAGCATAGCCTATTTTGAGTCCAGAGAGAAGAAGATATTCCTCTATACCAGCAAGAACGAGTATTCCTTCTACGATACCCTTGACCGCCTTGAAAAGGACCTTCCGGCAGGACAGTTCATAAGGTGCCACAGGAGCTTTATCGTAAGCAGGGACAAGATAAGCAGCATAGCGGCGGCTAAGAATCTTATAATACTGGATAACGGCGAAATGGTGCCGCTTTCGAGGACTTATAAGGCAGAGCTGAAGTCTATGGCGGCTGAACGATGAAACTATCCGCAAAGGAGGAAGTTCCGGAAATGAATGATTTCTATCTGGGATATGTCTTTACCGGTGCAGAGCTCCAGGTGATATTTAGCTGTATCGGGATAACCAATGTCTACGGACTGCCCTTGCATTGCAGAGAACTGGATGCCGAGGAGGAAATGAGCATCATCCGTCAGCTCCTGCGGAAGGAGGTAATGAGCTGGGACGGCAGCGAGTACGTGCTGAACCCTGTTTTTGCCGGAGCCTTCGAGGATATGAAAAACAGCAGAGGGAGTCTTTCTCTGCTGTCGAAAAACTATCTGATGAATGCCTATGTATGTTTTGGAGGCGAGCAGATAGTCATATGGGAGATAAGCGGATATGTCACGGACAGGTTCACCCTGCTGATATTCAGTTGGGAGGACTTCCGGGAAATGCTGCTGAAAGAGGGATTCGTCCCCGACCTTGGCACCTACTGCGGGGAGATACCAAATGACTTTGAAGAACGGGTAGTCAGGGCGCTGGAGTCCGGCGAGATATACGGCGACTTCTCAGACCTGGACTTTTCAGTGCTGATAAGGACTGTTACTGACAGCGGTACGGAGTACTGTGCGGCCGGAAGAGAGACCTTTGGCAGCTACCTGGCAGAGTGCAGCGGCAGCGGGTGCAGATGTACAGCCTTTGACCGAGAGAAAATAATGGACCTGATACAGAAGAGTCTTACCGGAGGTGATCAAGATGAAGGAAATAGAGATATACTCGGCATCATCGTCTGAGTATTTCAGCTTTAACCTTGACGAGAACACGCCCCTGAGTGTACTGGCAGACGAAGTATCGTCGATGCTCAGGCAGAAGGAGCAGTACTCCGGAAAGGGCAGCAGTCAGGGAATGATATTCTACAGCAAGGAGAGGGGAGAGATACTGGACAGCAAAAAGACCCTCAATGAGCTGGGCATCTCCACAGGAGCAGTGCTCTGCATAGTCTGAGCAAAAGATAATAATGTCACCGGGCCCGATAGCATGGTCCGGTGATTTTTTATTATTCAATTATATTGATAAGGCAGTCTCTGACTGCTGTTTTTTTTGTGGACAGGAATTACAATTTTGTTTGAAATGCCGATTCTTTGACAGTTCCTTGACAACCTGCTGATGCTGTGGTACAATGTAAAGTGCATGATTGTATACTTTTCCCCTTTCCGGAGGGTCCGGATAACAGACAGAATACCGGGGAAAAGACCTGATATGAGGTAATTATATGGGAAAAACTGAAAAAAAAGAAAAGACTCCGACAAAGGAAAAGACAGGTGGATATACCTCAAGGTTCTGCAAACGGAACGAGATACCGATAATACTGCTCAGTCTTTCACTGAGCTTTACGATCTTCTTTTTCTCGCCGCTGGATATATTCCTCGGCAACCAGAGAGAGTTCGTGGTTACCTTCGGCCATGTGGCAGTGCCTATGCTGTTAACTGCACTGGTGTCCACACTGGTACTGGTATTGCTGCTGAATCTCTTACTTGCAGTCCATGAAAAGGTCTGCACTATAGTTTCACGGCTGCTCTTCGGATTGCTGGCGGCTATGTATACACAGTCATTGTTCCTTAACAGCAAAATGGCAGCTATAACCGGAGATGATGCCAGCTACAAGGACAACGACAAGTCAGTCATACTCAACCTTGTGCTGCTCACAGTTATAGCACTGGTACCGCTGCTGCTGACACTCCTTGCATGGCTGATGCCTAAGAACAAGGTGTTCAATGCAGGCAAGGGAAAAGTAGTTCCATATCTCTGCGGACTCATCTTTGCAATGCAGCTTGCTGGTACTGCTTCATCAGTGCTCACCGCTGATTTCAGCAAGTACAAGAAACTCTATACATCCTACCTCTCCTACGAACCTACCCTTGAGTTTTCCAAGGAAGGAAACGTCGTGGTGTTCCTCTCAGACAGACTGGACAGCCTCTGGATGGACACTATCGTAGAAGAGTATCCCGATATGAAGGAAAAACTCGACGGATTTACCTTCTACCAGAACAATATCTCCCACAACACAAATACCTTCCCCTCCATTCCTCAGATGCTCACCAATTCCTACTACAAGGGCGAGGACTGGACAGACTATGTGACAAAGTCATGGGACGGAGACACAGTGCCGAAAACTCTTTCTGAGAATGGCTATCATGTGAATCTGCTCATAGACAATCTCACCACTTTCAGCAGTGTCGGTCAGCTCGAAGGCCAGTGTGATAATATCGGACACTGCGACCCTGAGGATGTCAGCTTCAATTACGTGGGCAGCGGAGGAATAGTTCCCACAATGACTATCCTCTCTCTTGCAAAGCTCTCACCCTATATGTGGAAGACTGACCTGGTCAACGGCTTCGGTGCAAACCTCTCTGCGGACTTCGTCAAGTACGGCAAGGATATAGACGATATGCTCCCGATGGCTATAGGCATCGACTCCGACCTGAGATACAACGACTACATAAGGTCTCATGAGTTCACTGCTGACTCACAGAAAAAGACATTTTCATACATTCACCTGAACGGAGCTCATGACTCCTCCGAGGAACTGGCTGCACTCTATGATGAGACTATCCCGGTAGACAGGTGGGTCACAGCAAGAGGAGACTTCGAGATAATCTTCTACTACATGGACAAGCTCAAGGAGCTTGGCGTGTATGACGACACGACTATCATTATCCTCGGTGACCACGGAAGAGCTCCCAGCGAGATAGAGCGTGAGGGCAAGGACGGCCTTGAAAGCGCTATAACTACCGCTCTTCTCATAAAGCCTGCCGGCGCAGAACATGAGGAATTGCAGTTCGACCGCTGGTCAGAGCTCACAAATGACTTTTTCCCTGCAAGTATAATAGAGTACGCAGGTATCGACCATAAGGACTTCGGCACGTCGTTCAATGACGTTATCGACGGAGACCTTCACCCCGTCCGCTGGATGCAGACTTACGATTTCGGCGGCTACGGAAAAGCCATATACAAGACGCTTTACAAGATCACAGGCGATGCCCGTGACTTTAACAACTGGGAGGCTCAGGATAAGCATGAGTGAGTCCTCCTCATTATGAAAGGATAGGATAATATGATAACATCAACAGCTGCAATGTACATTGACCCCGCCACTACAAGCTACATCATCCAGATAGGAGCTGCTGTAGTGATCGCTCTCGGAACCTGCCTCGGCATTTTCTGGAGCAAGATAAAGAGAGTATTCAAGAAGAATAAGGATGAGGAAGCACCGGCTCTTGACGCATCAGAGATAAACGCACTCCACGACGGCAAGAAGGACGTTATAACTGCTGACGACCTCCTTGATGATGACGACAACTGAGAAAGCAGGAGCATCTGAGATATGTCTGTATTAGGTAATATACTTGGCTGGTTCATGGGCATCATCTATGATGTCATACACAACTACGGCCTGAGTATCATCGTATTCACCCTGTTCACAAAGTTCCTGCTGTTCCCTTTGAGCCTGCTTACACAGAAGAACTCTATCAACATGGTCAGGCTCATGCCTGAGGAGAACGCACTCAGGATAAAGTACATCGACGACAAGGACAAGCTGGCTGACGAGAGACTCGCTCTTTACAAAAAGTACAAGTACCACCCGATACTGGGTACGGTCCCGCTGCTCATACAGATACCTCTGGTCCTTGGACTGGTCTATGTCATCTATCGTCCGCTCTCATATGTATTACAGATAGACAGCAGTGTTATCGACAGTCTCCGGGACTGGCTCATCAATATCGTCGGCAGTTCAAAGACTGAGGACAGCGTCTATCAGAATGAGATAATCCGCCAGATAAAGGACGGCTTCATGCCAGGACCTGAGGGAGCAAGTGACAATATCCTCAGGGACATCCGCAATTTCGACACTCACTTCCTTGGCATCGACCTCAGCCTGACGCCTTCACTGAGACACTTTGACAGACTGCTGCTCATACCGCTGCTCTCCGGACTCAGCGCATGGCTCCTCTGTTATGTACAGAACAAGATAAACATCCTTCAAATGGCTCAGGGCAATGCAAATAAGGTGCTGACTACCATATTCATGGTAGCGTTCTCTACTTATTTTGCAATATTCGTACCTGCCGGCGTAGGACTTTACTGGATATTCGGAAACCTCTTCGCTATCCCGGTAATGTACCTCACAAACCTTTGTATGCCGCCGAAAAAGTACATCGACTACGACTACCTGAAGAAAATGCAGGAGCAGCGTATCGAAAAGGAAAAGCAGCATAAGCTCTACAGCGCAAGGGAGAAGGAGGACTACAAAAAATTCTTCTCTGTTGAAAAGATGCAGCTCATGTTCTATTCAGAGCAGAGCGGATTCTATAAGTACTATGCCGGAATGATAGATTATATCTGCGAGCATTCTGACATTGACATCCATTATGTTACAAGCGACCCTAACGATGTCATATTCAATGACACAAGGGAGCAGATAAAGCCCTATTACATTGCCTCGGACAAGTACCTCATACCTCTGTTCATGAAGCTGGACTGCGATATGTGCGTGACTACAGTCCCTGACCTTGAAAAGTATCACCTGAAACGTTCAAGAGTACGCAAGGATATAGAGTATGTCTATGCCTTCCACGGAATGGGAAGTACTGCTCTGACTTTGAGAAAGGGAGCTCTTGACTGGTACGATACTGTGTTTGCAGTAGGTGTTGACTGTGTAAACGAGCTCAGAGACTCTGAGGAGCTCTACAAAACTCCTAAGAAGCGACTTGTTGAGACCGGCTATCCGCTCATTGATGAGATGATAGAGAAGTACGAGAGTACGGAGCATCCAGAGAACAAGGTGCCGAAGATACTCATTGCCCCTTCATGGCAGCCGGACAACATCATCGACTCCTGTATAGAAGGTCTGCTTGGAGCGCTTGCAAAGACTGATTACGACATTATCGTAAGACCTCATCCTCAGCAGGTACGTCATGAGCCTGAGAAGTTCGAGCTCATGAAGGAGAAGTTTGCGGATAACAAGAATATCGAGATACAGACAGACTTCTCATCAAACAACCCTGTTATGGAATCTGACATCCTCATTACAGACTGGTCCGATATAAGCTGGGAATTCGCATTTGTTACAAAGCGCCCGGTACTCTTTATCAACACTCCCATGAAGGTCATGAACAATGAGTGGGAGAAGATAAAGACCAGACCTATCAACATAACTCTCAGAAGTGTGATAGGCCGTGAGGTCGAGCCGGAGAACATCAGCACTGTCGGAGACGTTGTATCCGAGATGCTCGCAAACAGGGAACAGTACCTTGAGACTATCACAAATACCTTCCATGAGCACGTTTTCAACGTTGGCAAGAGCCGTCAGCTCTGCGGAAAGTATATCGTCAAGTCACTTGGCGGAAAGAAAAAGTAATATACCGGACTAAGGGCGCCTTCAAAGGCGCCCTTTTTGCGTGTCAGCGTGTTATTATTTCCTCTTCACGGCAGATGTCACCGTTGAGCTTGTAGCGGACGATCAGCTCCATGCCGGAGTCTGTGACCGTTTCGGATATATCACGCCGGAGAATGTCTGTGCCGTCAGAGAGAAAGTTTTTCTCATAGAGATAGACCTTTTTCATGAGCTGCTCCCGCAGCTCATCGGGAGTTCGTTCTGATGTGACCCTCTCGGTCTCGCAGAGCTTTTCCCTGACCCTTCCTATAGGGAGCTCCCTGCCGAAGAAGTACAGAGTGTCCTCGCTGACCTCCGAGTCATAGGTGGAGTACTTGTTCCGGCCTATGAACAGGGGGATTTTCAGGTCAAAGAGCCTCAGCCGGTCGCAGGAACGCTCCTCTCCTGTGCGGACGTATCTCTCCTCCATAAATTCCCCTTGAAATGTGACAGTCTCTTCGTAGCTGCCTTTTATGACTCCCATAGCGTGGTGGAGCATCACATGACCGGTGAGCTCGTCTGTAATGCCGCTGACTACAAGAGTGCCTGCCGGGACGAAGTCTCCTACCTTGTGGATGAGCTGACCGTCGTAGACAGAGGTATAGGTTATCTCAGCGTCCCGGACCGCCACAAGGTTGCAGGGGAGCCGCTCACTGACCATGTCCGGTTTTTCCCTTATCTCTGTTACCTCCACCACTACCCGGTTCCCGGTGTGCCTTACTGCCGCCCATGAGACACCGTCTACCATGACCCGGAGCTGATTGCCGATTACATGGAAATTTATGTCCTTCAGAGGAGTGCCCGGACGGACTCCAAGCTCGTCAAGGGCAGCCAGCAATGCCTGGTCGCTGACTGCGGAGTTCCCCTGTACATCAATAGTTACCACGACTCCGGAGAAGTATACAGCGGCAGCAATGACCGCTATAAGGCCTATGAGGATGCCCAGTCTCCGGCGGTAGCTTTTCAGCTTTGAGGAAAGTGATGAGTACTCAGCAGCGGTGAGTTCAAGGCCATGTTCTTCGGCAAGGCTCCTGACCTCCGGCAGTGCGGATGAGGGTATCTCACAGTAGAAAACATCCTTCCGGCAGAACTGCCCTGAGCAGCAGACTTTGCCGGAGTGCAGGGCATTTATGAATTTATAAAGGCCCTTACCGCTGACGCTTATCCGGGTCCGGCTGTGGATCTGAGTCTCTGTCATGGCGGCTGCTCCTTTCGATGAATTCTACCTTTTGTATGTTTCCACGGACGATAAGGCCGTTTGCCCGGAAGTCGTATGCCCGGAGGTCCGAGCCCCATATCCTGATGCAGAGCTTTCCGGAGATAAGCTGCATGGATATTTCGTTGTATTCCTCTATACGGCGGCAGTTCTCAATAAGGAGCTCGGAGTTGGAATTCAGGTATATCTGCGGTTCAAGGAAGAAGGTCTCTCTTGCCCTGTCGGCCAGTTTGTCGAACAAGTATGTCACCCTTTCTGAATATTTCTCACTTCCAAATAATATGATTGACAGGGTGATGATTATGAAAAAAATATTGGGGAAATGGCCGGAAGCGCTTGGCATCACAGGACTTGCCGCAGCTCTGTGGTACTGTACCGCCCGAAGTGCTGAGGTCCGGAGTGCGGCATCTCTGGGTATGGAGCGGTGTACAGAGGTCATAATACCGTCCTTATATGCGATGATTGCGGTCTCTGCCATGCTGACTTCAAGCGGCCTGGTAGGACGTATGCCGGGCGGGAGGATAGCGGTATTCCTTTTCAGTCAGACAGCCGGGTATCCGGCAGGAGCGGCCATACTTACGGGAGAGTATCGCAGAGGGCGGCTTAGCAAAAGAGGTGCGGAGCTCCTTATGGGAGTATGCTTCGGGGCAGGACCAGCCTTTGTACAGGGCTGTGTGTCAGCAGGCCTTTACGGCAGCAGCAGAGCCGGCAGTGTGATACTTGTGTCAAATGTAACAGCTAACACCCTTGTGGGTGCGGTGACGGCAGTCCTTATAAAGAGGGAGGCAAAGGGCTCTACGGACCGTCCGCCTTTAAGGATAGATGCAGATGTGCTCACGGAGTCAGTGGCGGCAGCAGGACGTTCAATAGCCGGGATATGCTTTATGGTAGTGGCATTTGCGGTATTCACTGCCATGCTCCGGGACCTTGGAGCTATAGGAGCGGCCGGGAGAGTCATAAGTCTGACCGGTGCTGACTGCCCGGAGGGGATAGCAGAGGCCTTGCTTGACGTAACAGCAGTAAGTGAGTTGCCCTGCGGTAACTACAGGCTGCTGCCCTGGATAAGCGGGCTGGTCTCATTCGGAGGGATATGCGTTATCATGCAGATAGCCTCCCTGACAAGAGGTGAGCTTTCTGTCAGGCCGCTGATAGTTATGAGGACCGTATCCGCAGCAGCAAGCTGGTGGATATGCCGTGGCCTGATGCCAATAATGCTTGCGGAGGAGACGGTATCCGCAGCAGCATTCCGGAAACTGCACAAGAGTACATCTCCGGTGCCGTCAGTGATGCTGATACTGATGACAGCAGTGCTGATGTGCGAGATACAGTCGCCAAAAAATGAAAAAATTTCAAAATAGTATGGTAATTCTGAGTAAAGTGTGTTATAATAAATCTGATATTTGTCAGAACAGAGAAGGTCCGGGAATACACCGGCTGCTCTGAGCTGTTTTATAATATAGTATTTCATACAAGGAGTTGTATATCGCCAATGGAATATAAACGTACCGTGATTGCCGGAAACGTTGGATTTTCCACTGTTATTGATGAGAAATTCAAGACCGGCTCTCTGGTGATAAGGTTCATGGTCCCTCTTGACAGCAAAACTGCTGCTGCCAATGCAATGGGTATGAGCGTACTCACCTGTTCTAACAGTAAACTTACTACTCTTGCAAAGCTCAACGAAAAGCTCTCTGCACTCTACGGCGCAGGGCTCAGCAGCTTCGCAAGAAAGCGTGGAGATGTCCAGATACTTGGAGTCGCCGCATCGTGGATAAACGACCGTTATGCCTTCGACGGGGAGAATATTTCCGGAGAGATGACTGAGCTTGTAAGGGACTGCCTTTTTGCTCCGAACGCCTCTGACGGAGAGTTCGATGCTGATTCTTTCCGCATCACAAAGAAGGAGATGCTGGACAGGATAGATGCGGAGCTCAACAATAAGCGCGGCTACGCCATTTCAAGAGCCGCTGAGATAGCTTTCAGAGGAGAGCCTGCTGAGAATTCATGCTACGGCACAAGGGAGTCCGCTGAAGGTGTCAGCTCAAAGGAGGCCTACAGCGCCTACAGAAAGCTCCTGGAGACTGCTCAGGTCGAGATATTCTACGTTGCTGCCGCTGCTGACCCTGCCCTTGAAAAGGCAATGTCAGAGAGCTTCGGAGCTATCAGCCGTCAGGCAGAGCCGGTGGTGTTCAGGGCAAAGAGCCCTCTCCGCAGCGAGGTAGTCACTGAGTCCGATGAATTCGACGTAAGACAGTGCAAAATGGTGCTTACCTTCAAGAGCGACAGCGACGATGTGTTCGCTATGAAGCTCCTCAGCACTATCTACGGCGAGACTCCTGTTTCAAAGCTCTTCATGAACGTCCGTGAGAAAATGAGTCTCTGCTACTACTGTGCCTGCCGCACTGTAGCCTCAAAGGGCGCTCTCACCGTTGACAGCGGAGTTGAAAGGGAGAATATCGAAAAGGCAAAGACTGAGATAATCCGTCAGCTTGATGAGATAAGACAGGGCAACATCACTGATGAGGAGCTTGAAAGTGCACTCCTGAGCCTTGACAATGCCCTCACACAGGTAGGAGACACTCCTAACTCCTACTCTTCATGGTACTTCGAGCGCTTCTGCGACGGCAATATCGTAACTCCTGAGCAGCAGTTCACTGAGTACAAGAATGTGACTAAGGCAAGGATAGTCCAGGCGGCAAATTCACTCAGTCTGGACAGTGTATACCTCATGCTCGATAAGGAGGCAGCTGAATAATGGAAAAAAATATCATAACAAGTCCCGATACCGGCGATAGCTGCATTCACGTAAAGCACAGCAGCGGACTGGATATATACATCTGTGAGATGCCCGGATTCAGCAGCGTTGAGGCACTTTTCGGCACGAAGTACGGCTCTGTGAACACGATGTTTAAAATGCGTGATGACAAGGAGTACACAGTAGTACCGGAGGGCATCGCCCACTTCCTGGAGCACAAGCTCTTTGAGAATGAGGACTGCGACGTATTTGAGCTCTATGCAAAGACCGGAGCCTCCGGAAATGCCTTTACTTCCTTTGACAAGACCTGCTATCTGTTCAGTTGTTCAAAGAATTATCAGGATTCCCTTAGGATACTCCTTGACTTCGTGCAGAAGCCCTACTTCACACAGGAGACTGTTGACAAGGAACAGGGCATCATAGGGCAGGAGATAAAGATGACCAACGACAATCCGGAGTGGAGAGTTTTCTTCAATATGCTCCGGTGTATGTATCACTCCCACCCGGTAAAGATAGATATTGCAGGTACCGTTGAGAGCATAGCTCAGATAGATGCTGACCTGCTTTACAAGTGCTATTACACCTTCTACAATCTCAACAACATGGTGCTTTCAATTGCAGGAAACATCAGCGCAGACGAGGTCCTGGCGATATGCGACGAGTGCCTCAGGCCATGCGAGGACAAGGGCCTGGAAACAGTATTCCCTGATGAGCCGGATGACATCGTTATGCCGGAGTTCTTTGAGACTCAGCCTGTGGGAGCTCCTATATTCAATATCGGCTATAAGTGCCATGACTGCCGTGGACAGGAGAGACTGAAAAAGACCATGGCCGCATCAGTTGCATCCTCACTGCTCTCTGACGCATCCTCTGATATGTATAAGAGACTGCTCGACGAAGGAGCCATAAACTCCACGTTCGGTACTGAGGTATTCAACGGCGACGGTTACTTTACAGTAATATTCAGCGGCGAATCATCAGACCCTGCAAAGGTGAGGGATGCGCTCATAGAAGAGACAGACCGGATGCTCCGTGAGGGCATTGATGAGAAGGACTTCGAGAGGATAAGAAAGTCCACCTATGGAATGCTCATACGTGAGCTCAACAACGTTGAGGCAGTTGCTAACCTCCTCATAAACGCTCATATGGACGGTGTAGGACCCTACGACACTATCAGTGTCCTCTCCCATATGACCAGCAAGGACGTCCTTGATTTCATGAAGGAAGAAATGGTCAGAGAGCACATGGTAATGTCTGTTATAGAAGGGGAGGCGGACTAAGTGAAGGAAGTTGAAACAATAGTTGACCAGACCGAGATAAGTTTTCCGAAGCTGGGGTGGGTGTTCCACATAAAGAGGACTGCATTCACCGTCTTTGGTCTGGATATACAGTGGTACGGTATACTGATAACCATAGGCCTTCTCCTTGCACTGCTGTACTGTTTCTCAAAGATGAAGCGGTTCGGCATAGACTCCGACAGAGCCCTTGATGTCGCTATCGTAGGCATCATCGGCGGACTTGTAGGCGCAAGGCTCTATTATGTGGCCTTCCGCTGGGACGAGTACAAGGGGAACCTGAAGGAGATATTCAACACCAGAGGCGGCGGACTTGCCATATACGGCGGTATCATAGGCGCTCTGCTGTTTGGCTTGATAGCCTGTAAGATACGCAAGGTGAAGATGCTGCCGATGCTTGACGTAACGGTGCTGGGATTCCTTATCGGACAAGGCATCGGACGCTGGGGCAACTTCGTTAATCAGGAGGCCTTCGGCACCAACACCAACAGCATTTTAGGCATGACCGGCGGACTCATCCAGAGCCGCATCAGAAGAGAGACCTCATTCCTTGACGGTGAAATGCTCGCCCATGGACTGGATGTCTCGGAAAAATACATGGTACATCCCTGCTTTCTTTATGAGTCGCTGTGGTGCATACTCGGTTTTTTCCTGCTCTCATGGTACTCTAAGCACAGAAAGTATGACGGACAGCTCCTGCTGATGTACCTTACATGGTACGGAGCAGAGAGATTCGTAGTTGAAGGCCTACGCACCGACAGTCTCTATGTAGGCAGCAGCAACCTGAGAGTTTCACAGCTCCTTTCAGCTATAGTCTGCATAGCTTCAGTGGTGATACAGATAGTGATCTTTGCAAAGCGCAGAAGAGACCCTGAGGCATTTGTGCTCTATGCAAGCACCGAGGAGTCCAGAAAGCTCATAGAAGAGTCACGCCGTAAGAGAATGGGTATGCCTCCGGAGGACGAGCTCCACAATGATGACGACGAGGAGCTTTATGAGGACATCCTTGATGACGAGGACGATGATGAGCTCCCGGACGCAGATGACGAAGAGCTCGCAGATGAAGAGGATACAGGCGCAGAGAAAGTGCCTTCTGAGGATGAAGAAGATACAGAAGCCGATACCGACAAGGAGGAAGAATAATATGGCAAATATAATTGACGGAAAAGCAGTTTCCGCAGCAGTAAAGCAGGAGGTAGCTGATGAGGCTGCAAAGCTCCGTGAGGAAAAGGGCCTGAAGGTAGGCCTTGCAGTAGTTATCGTAGGAAATGACCCGGCATCAAGAGTTTATGTAAACAACAAGAAGAAGGCCTGTGAGACAGTTGGTTTCCAGTCCTTTGAGTATGCTCTCGACGAGAACACAACACAGGAGCAGCTCCTGGACCTCATCAATGTACTCAACCGTGACGACAGAGTGAACGGCATTCTGGTGCAGCTCCCGCTTCCGGGACATATCGACGAAAAGACTGTTATCAACGCTATCTCCCCTGATAAGGACGTTGATGCTTTCCACCCTGTAAACGTAGGTAAGATAATGATAGGCGACTATGCATTCCTGCCCTGTACACCTGCCGGAGTAATGAGACTCATTGAGAGCACAGGTACAGAGATAAGCGGAAAGCAGTGCGTAGTTATCGGCCGCAGCAATATCGTCGGCAAGCCTATGGCAATGCTCCTTCTCCACCAGAGCGGCACTGTTACAGTATGTCACTCAAAGACAAGGAACCTGAAGGAGATATGCCTTGGAGCTGACATCCTTGTGGTATCAGTAGGCAAGGCAAACTTTGTGACCGGCGATATGATAAAGGAAGGTGCAGTTGTTATTGATGTAGGCATCAACCGTCTCGAAAACGGCAAGCTCTGCGGAGATGTTGAATTTGAGACTGCTGAGAAGAAGGCCTCATATATCACACCTGTTCCCGGCGGAGTAGGCCCCATGACAATAGCAATGCTCATGAAGAATACTCTTACAGCAGCAAAGCAGCA
>CACWPR010000046.1:5431-24611 GCA_902762855.1 Ruminococcus flavefaciens | reverse complement strand
ACGTCCCAGTTCTTGTACCAGCTCTTCAGAGGCTCGGTTTTGACAAAGTCCGATAAATAGACATTTGTCATATGTCATCTATTAAGTCATGGCCATACAGCAAAGCTCACGCAATTGCGTGAGCTTTTTTGTTTTCCAAATGTTTACACAAAATCGTGATTTACACAAAACGATCTGCGATTTTTGAAACTGTTTGAAAAAAGCCAGACTCAAAGTTTGAGCCTGGCTGATTTTTGTATTAAGGCAACACCGCATAAAGACCGCCTGACGTCTTTGTACTGAATCTGCTTGGATATTTTCCGTAATCTTGCACAGAAATCCCTTGACATACGTCAGTATGCCTGCGGAATGTCTATACAATCTGACGAAAAATCTCACGGCGCATCTTCAGCACAATCTTTGTGCGGTATTGCCTTAAAAAACGCAATTGCTAAATATGTATAGAAAACAAAAATTATGT
Source organism: Ruminococcus flavefaciens (assembly GCA_902762855.1). GTDB lineage: Bacteria > Bacillota > Clostridia > Oscillospirales > Ruminococcaceae > Ruminococcus > Ruminococcus flavefaciens_V. Next base: position 24,151 of record CACWPR010000046.1, on the reverse strand, counting down.
TAAGTAGTCTCTTACATTAAGGGTTTCCTCTGTACGCTGTTCATCGTCTATTATTCCTGGAACCAATTCAGTAACATATGCTTCTCCGGAAACAGGGTCGATGTAATAGCGTATTTGAGCACCGGTATAAGCCCTGTACAAAACAACGATTTCATTGGCATCATTGGTCGTAACATCCCAGTAAATACTGTATTCGTCTGAATCCACCATGCTTTCTAATTCAGGATTTTTAATGAAACAATAGTTTTTGATCGCATCCAATGCCTGATTCTCTGAAAGAGTCTCTGCTTTATTTTCACTCAGTGCAATGGAAGTATCCTCGCTAATTTCAGGCTGAGCAGTATCAGTTGGATCTTGCTGAGCCGCTTCACTTGGTTCGGGAGGAGTCGTTTCGGTTAGATCTTGCTGAGCATCCTCTGTCGGTTTACTTTCCTGTGCAGCTTCGGTTGTAACACTTGATCCAGCTTTAGGTGTACTGGAATTCTCATCTTGGGTTCCACATGAGATCAGACTAAAGAAAACAAAGCATAACGCGATCAACATTTTTTTCTTATGCATAAATTATGTTCCTCCAAGTTGTTATTAGTGATCAGAAGTCTGCGCTTCTAATGCAAATAAAATTATAACTCATATGAAAGAAAAAGTCAATGTCTGAGATCATCCAATATAATAATAACTTCTCGGAATTGAATGACCAGTGTTGACAGGATACTGTCATTATGATAAAATGAAGTATACAGGAGACGTGTGCTTCGGAAGAAGTTTAAAATGTAAACAAACCTTTTCAAAAGCTCACCTGCCATATCCGGAAAAATAACAAAGGCTTCAGCCGGCAGGACACATACCGTACCTGACAACGAGAGCACAAAATGTCGGGTACGCTTCGCAACAATGTGTTATAATGGTATTACAGCGGAAGGAAGTAAACGCAATGCAGGGTTGGATAGAAGGATTTCAGCAGTCAATAGAGTTCATAGAGCAGAACCTTTCCGAAACGCTTGAAATAGAGGATATAGCAGCAAAAGCTGCACTTTCATCATTCTATTATCAGCGTATCTTCGGTGCTATGTGCGGCATGACCGTCGGAGAATATATCCGTGCCCGGCGCATGACGCTGGCGGCACAGGAACTTAGCTGCTCTGACCGCAAAGTGATCGACATTGCTGTGAAGTACGGCTATGATTCTCCGGACAGCTTCGCAAAAGCCTTTCAGCGCTTTCACAGCATCACCCCTGCACAGGCCAGAGAGCCTGGGGCGCACCTGCGTTCATTTGCTCCGCTGCATATCAAAATAACATTGGAGGGCGGAAATATGTTGGATTATAAAATTGTGGAAAAGGCTCCGTTTACGATTGTCGGAATCAAAAAGAGGTTCAATACTGAGACAAACTATAAAGAAGTCCCGGAATTCTGGGACGAGTGGATGTCAGACAGGAAAGGCTTGAAAGGGATGTTCGGTATAAGCACGGATATGGACGGAAAGAACTTTTACTACTGGATAGCTGACCTGTATATGCCATGGGATGATATCCCGGCAGACAGTGAAGTGTACCAGATCCAAGGCGGACTGTGGGCTGTATTCAAGTGCAAAGGGCCTCTGCCGGGCAGTATACAGAAGGTCAATACACAGATCTGGTCCGAGTGGCTCCCTGCTTTACAGGGCTATGAATTGGCTGGAAATTATTCATTGGAAGTTTACCTGCCGCCTGCAAAAGACCCTGCTGACACGGTCAGCTATATCTGGATCCCATTGAAAAAAATATGAGAGGTGAAAACTATGAGAGGTAACATGGATAATAATATCGGGTTCAGTCTGCTCCAGCCGGTCGGAACAGACAGCGGATACCGCAGACTTCCGGATAATGTGATCCATGACCTCGGTTTGGAGGAATTCTGCAAGGCTATATCAAGCGATGCTAAGGAACGCCGTCTGATAACAAATGTTCTTTCTCAGATAACAGATGATGTAAATGTCGCTTCATACCGCCGGCAGGTCTTCAGGGATATTCTCAGGCTCCCTGAGCTGAGAAAGACATTGCTGGAGCTGTTCGACAAGCTGCAGTTCATGCAGGATTTTTCCACCATGCACAAGACCTCCGATGAGGAGCTTGGATTGTGGCATCTCTTTCACCGTCTTGATGAGCTTGACAGCTATATCAGAACTGTAGAGACTATGAGGGACTGCCTTTCAGATGAGAGGATACAGTCCGAGGGACTTATCTCTCTCAGGGAGCACATCACCGGACTGTACGAGGACGCTTGCTTTGCTGATATGAAAAAGGACATCTCTGCACTGAAAATTAAGGCATCAGATGTTCAGAGCGTCACCCTCGGCATCAATGTCAACGAGCGCTTTGAAGCCGTCAGCATAGGCCTGGTCTCTGTTAACAGAAAGCCATTTAAAAAGTCCGGCATCGTCAGCAATTTTGCAGATGCCATAGCTTCTAAGGATAAGCTCCGGGATACCGCAGACTGGGACGGGGATATGCACTATCAGCTCGTTGACAAGGAGAGTACCGGAAATGCAGGCGCTTTTATCGAAAAGCTCTCAGGCTTTTCTGCTGTGCGAAATAACCCGTTTGTTGACGGACATATCCGTTCCACGATCGTGAAAACTCCTGATGGCGATGGAACCGGAAATTCAACTTTCTATCTGGATAATGTAATGAATAAGATGCTCAGTTCACTTGTGAAGAAACTGAGGGATACGCTTACCAGATATGCTGATGTGGCGATAGTGAGCGTTTCAGGATTGGTGCCGGAGTTTATATATTACATCAGATGTGCGGAGTTTATCAGCGGCCTTATGGAAAAAGGCTGCGTATTCTGCGAGGCTCAGCCGGAAACTGAGGGCGGTGCGTCCATGCTGGCAAAAGGCTTCTACAATCTGAAGCTGGCAATGAACATGGAGAATGTCAGCTGCATCGTGTCAAATGACCTTACCTTCGATAAGGAGCATACAGTCTATATCCTCACAGGCGCAAACCGTGGAGGAAAGACTACTATCACTCAGGCTGTAGGTCAGTTGTTCGTACTGGCACAGGGAGGACTTTACGTTCCGGCGGAGAGCTTTCGCTATGTTCCCTGCGACTGCATCTACACCCACTTCCCGGCAGACGAGGACAAGACAATGGACCTGGGACGGCTTGGAGAGGAGTGCGTTCGCTTCAAGGAGATGTTCTCTCAGTCTACAAGCAAAAGTCTCATGCTGCTGAATGAGACCTTCTCGACGACATCATTTGAGGAGGGCTACTATATCGCAAAAGATTCCGTAAAAGCGCTCCTGACCAGGTCAGTGCGGACGATATACAATACCCATATGCACAAGCTGGGGGAGGATGCTGAGGAATTTGACCGTGAAAGCTCCGGGGCAGGAGCAGCATCGCTCATCATGCGGACTGAGGACGGCAAGCGTTCGTTCAAGGTCGCTCTGGCACGGCCTGAGGGCTCGTCATACGCAAAGGACATTGCAGAAAAGTACGGCGTGACATATGATATGCTCGTCAGCGGAACATAAAACTGCATTGGCTCATGAACAGAAAAAGACCTCCCTGGAATTCCCGGGGAGGTCTTTGGCATATGCTCATAAACTGCATAAAAATATCACCCTCTAAGCGGCCTTAAAGCAGAGCTCCGGGGGTGATATTTTTGTTATTCTCTGTTGTCCATAAGGCTTTCAGCCATGTTTACTTTGCCGACCTTACGTTTCAGGAAGTATAGTGAGCCGTAGTAGCATATGCATACAAATACTGTCGTTATTATTACCTGAGATGCTGTAAGCTCTACAGGAAGCATTGCATTTACCAGCGCTGCATAGTGGTCCTTGTATGCTGAAAGCGCTGCATAGGCTGCTGCTATACCAAGTCCGATACCGGGTATCAGAAGGACCTGGTTCATATCAAGGAGCATACGGCTGATGCGTTTGTTGTCGTAGCCAAGTATTTTGAGCATGGATATGTTCGTGCTGTTCTCGGATATGAGAAGTCCTATGGCTATGAAAAGGGATGAGATACAGATTATCGCCGCTATTATGAGTATGGCATATATCAGGCTGTTGTTCTCACCGAGCATAGCATCCATCTGTTCTTTAAGAGTGTCCTTGGTGAGCACAGATGATACCTCTGATGCAGGGATGTCAAGCTCCTTGTCACTGATGATAGCTGTGTAGCTGCCGTGTTCAAGGCCTGTAAGCTCCTCTGCACGTTCACGGGTTGAGACGATAAAGCTGTTGTAGCCATTATCAATGATGCCTTCTATCTTTATACTATGCTCTTCCAGAGTCGTCACGCTGCGGACTGTTATCTCGTCGCCTGCTTCTATTCCGAGTACTACAGAACACAGTGAGCTTGCATACCAGCCTTTTTCAAGGTCGGCACTGCCGCCGTCTGTCAGTCCGAGCTCCCAGAGCTGTGTATCAGCTCCGATACCCATGAGTGTGAATTCGGTGCTGTCCTCGTTCTCAAACTTCGCAGCAACTACAGCTTCACCTTCGGAGGGGGCCTCCGTCTTTATCGTATTCAGGATGTATTCGTATTCAAGGTCACCGTAGGAGCTCTTTACTGCATCTCCGATGCCCTTTACTGAGTCAGAGAACATCAGTCCGAGCGAGACTATCATGGCGCCGAGGAATATTCCCAGAAAGACTACAAAAGTCCGGCCTTTGCTGCCGATGAGGGACCTTACTGCGAACTTGAACCTTACCTTTTTGTCAGAGTTGGTAAGTATCTTGTGTGTCTTTACGTCCTTGCCGACTGAGTTATTGAGAAGCTCAACGGTGTCGTGTTTAAGGAGCTTCCTTATTTTCAGCATGGCTGCAAGCATATATATGACTGTAGGCACTATCATGCCTGTTATCATTGCTGAAACAGGGAGCCGGAATTCAGCCTGTAAAGGTTCATAGTCAATAAGAGTGAGCTCGCCGTAGGGCTGGGCTATAAGCAGACAAAGCACAGATATGAGTATACCGCCCATTATGCCCGGAAGCATAGCCAGCAGACTGTAGTGACGCATAAGAGCTGACTTCTTATAGCCAAATGCACTGAGAGTACCGATAATACGCTGCTCAGACCTTATTTTACGCCCGATTACGATACTGATAAGGATGACTGTTATCAACGGAAGGAGAATGAGCATCATCCATGCCCATGAGATGTATGTATCAGCCTGGTCATGTACCATTTTTATTCTGGCATTGCTTTCAGCAGGGACATAGGACATGAGGTAGAAGTCCTCGTTGAGCTGACGTCGGAATTCTGTATCAGAGCTGTCCTCACCGAAGATGACCTTATATGTTACAGAAGGTCCGGAGTTCAGGGAGCTGAACATACTGTCAGTGACAGCGCCTAAGTAGAAAGTCGAGACATTCTTGTAGGAGTCACTGAGGTCCTTGAGCATATAAAGATAATCAGGGCGGAGAAACAATCCGGTGACCGTGAACTTACGTCCGCTGACAGTGAGCTTGTCTCCGACTGATACGTCGTTAGCCTTTGCATAGCCTGCGGATATGACAATATCGGAATCTTCCTTTATGTCATTTCCCTCGATTATCTCATAGAGGTCTATCTTTTGATTTGCCTTGAAAATACGTGCTGTTACTCCGTCATTCTCTGAATCAAAGCTCTGTTCAGCCTCAAGTGTTACGTCATATTTGCTTTCGAGTGATGTTATATCCTCATCAGTGAGCGGAGTGTACACAGTGAACTGTGCGTCCTCCAGCTTGTTACGGCTGAAGAATTCGTCAGCATAGCTGTTTATGCCTATACCTGCAATGTAGAACAGATAGAATGCAAGCAGAGCTGTCATGGTCATTATCGAAGCAGCCACATAAAAAGAGAGATTTGCACGGACACTCCGTGCATAGCGTTTGTTCAGTTTCATAGCGCTCCTCCGCTCAAAGAACGAGCCCTGAAGCGGGTAGCTTGTTCTTGTTCTTCCGGTTCTCCACGATCTTACCGTCCCTTATGACTATGACCTGATCTGCCATGTCAGCTATTGCATTGTTGTGTGTTATTATGACGGTAGTAGTTCCGAACTGGGAGTTCACCTTCTGGACGAATTCCAGAACTGAACGTGAAGTCTTTGTATCAAGGGCACCTGTGAGCTCATCACAAAGGAGCAGCTTGGGATTCTTTATCATTGCTCTTGCGATAGCAACTCTCTGCTGCTGACCGCCTGAGAGCTCACGGGGAAAGCGCTTTTTGTACTTCTCTATATCGAGAGCCTCCATGACCTCATTTATATTGAGAGGGGAGTCTGATATTTCTGCCACGACCTCGATATTCTCCTGTACTGTCAGGTCAGCGATAAGATTATAGAACTGGAAAACAAATCCTATATCATCCCTGCGGTACTCCGTCAGCTCCCTGGCATTTGCCTTTGAGATGTTCTTGCCGTCAACGGTTATCTCACCGGATGTGAGGGAGTCGATACCGCCGAGCATATTCATGAGTGTGCTCTTTCCGGAACCGGAGGGTCCCAGTATAACACTGATACCGCCTTTTTCTATGGAAAGGTCAACACCGTCAAGTGCATTGACGACAGCTTCATCTTTACCGTACTGTTTTTTTGCATTTCTGATCTCTATAAACATAAGATCCTCTTTTCTTATTTGATTAAAACGGGGAGTGATACCCTGCCTATGAAACAAATCCATGCGTTATTATTTTTTTATCATGACTGCTGAGAAATAGCCCTCTTTGCCGCACTGCACAAGCAGGATACTGCCTTTTTCTGATGCGAGTGAGACTGTGTATTCAATAGCCATTATACCGCTTGCAGAGGTGGTGTTATCCGGAACGCTGAATTCTGAAATGTCCGGAGCGGATATTTGTTCTGAAAGGGCAGTGCGTATCTCTGCGTAATGATCCTCTGAAACAATAACTGCACCTTCGATATTTGTACCGCAGTTATCTACAGCGCAGCTCACAAGGTGTTTTATCTGAGCGGCTGTGTCACTGCCGAAAACAAGTCCGCACGAAACAGGGGAGATTGTGCAGCCCTCTGACTTATCATCAGTACTCAGCATTACAGCTCCATAGGCCTTACCTTCGTCACCGCCGCCTGCCAAAGCATAGTCAGCACTTCCGCTGCGGAGCATATCACAGGCAAAGATGACCGCATCAAGTCCGCCGTTCATGCCGTCACAATTTGTCAGGCTGAATCCTTTTATCCCAAGTGCTATGGCAGTCTTAGCGGCTGCACCGCTCATGGTGCAGTTGGAGGCGTCCTTCGGCTTCATGCCCTTTACGCCTTTTACAGCGATGCCCTCAGCCGCAGTACTCAGCGAAGAAAAGCATCCGTCGGATGTGCCGAAGGATACACCTGTTCTGTGGGAGGGGAGGCCGGCAGCGGACAGCTTTTCCGCAGTGCAGAAAAACTCACGGCTTATCTGCTCGTTTGAGGCGGTTTTTCTGTCATCAAGGTAACGGCTGATGTCATCGTCAGTGACGACGGCTCCGGCCGTAGAAAAGCCGGTGCTGTGAGGGAACATATAGCTGAATCCGCAGATATGTACGTTATTCATTCTCATTCCACCTCCTCATGATGACTGAGCAGTTGCTGCCGCCGAAAGCGTAGGCATTATTCATTAATATTTCGGGCATATATCTCTCAGGACTGCCTGTTACCAGCCTGAAGGCTGTTTCCTCCGGCTCTGTGACATTGATAGTAGGAGGTACTGCACCGTATTCAGGGATAAGGGCACACATTATCATCGAGGTAGCAGATGCTGCTCCGAGCTGGTGTCCTATGCTGCCTTTTATTGCAGTGGCACGTATTTCCTTTGCGTGACTGCCGAAATATTCAGATATAGCCAGCATCTCTGCTGAGTCGTTTGCAGGAGTGCCTGTGCCGTGGAGTGAGATGAACCCAACGTCATTACGGGCTATACCAGAGTCTTTTACGGCTTTTTCCATAGCGCTGATTATTCCCTGACCGCTTGGGTCGGGAGCGACTATGTTATAGGCATCATTGCTGACGCCGCTGCCGAGTATCTCACCGTAGATGTGAGCATTGCGTGCCTTTGCATGGCTGTATTCCTCAAGGATGAGAACAGCGCCGCCTTCACTCAGGACTGTGCCGCTGCGCTTTTTGTCAAAGGGCCTTACGGCATCAGCAGTCAGAGCCTTCAGCCTGTTGAAGCTGACGTATGTTATCTTTGAAAATACGTCTGCACCGCCGACTATAGCTGTGTCAAGACGGCCCTGCTTGATGAGGTCTGATGCATAGGCGACTGCGTGGTTGCCTGATGCACAGAGATTGGTATTGAAAAGCGACGGTCCGTGTACATCAAAATGCCTTGCGGTGTTCATGAGAGCTGTAAAGCGGTCATGCCGGAGCTCTTCTGTTCCGTCCTCAACGGCATACTGGTCTGACTGGGTAGTACCGAAAAGTACACCTGTCCTGTATCTGTCACTGCCGCTGAATGTTATACCTGCATCCTCCGCAGCCATTATTGCCGTTAAAATGGAGAGCCGGGAACAGAGCGACAGCTTTCTTTCCTCAGGGGACAGGTGCTTCTCAAAGGCTTCATACAGCCTTTTACGGTCTATCATTCCGTGGAGCTTGCAGTAGCAGTCCTCCAGTCCTTCAACGTTTATGTTACTGATGCAGTTCCTGCCTTCCATGAGGCTGTCCATAAGCTCTTTTTTGCCGAGACCGCAGGGCGAAACTGCGCCCAGTCCCGTTATCACTACTCTTCTTTTCATGTCTGTGCCTCAATCCCTGTATCTTTCTATCATGACAGCAGAGTTGTGTCCGCCGAAACCAAGTGATGCGGAAACTGCTGTATCTACCTGCATATCCCTTGTCTCAGGAACGTAGTTGAGATCGTCAAGAACGGTCCCGCAGAGATTTCCGTGTACTCTGTTGTGCATTATAGAATCAGCGCAGACACCTATTTCAAGTGCTCCGCTTGCGCCAAGAGTGTGTCCGAGGAACGGCTTTGATGTGTTTATGGCAGGCTGGTTTTCCCGGCTTCCGAATATCCTTCGGATAACATCTGCTTCGACCTCGTCGTTGAGTATAGTGGCAGTACCATGGGCGTTGTAATAGTCAACCTTCTTATCCCCGATGAGCTTTCTCAGCATATCCTCAACGATAGTTCCTCCGGGATACATGGATACGATATTGTACGCATCGCTCGTGCAGCCGAATCCTGTTATTTCAGCATATATCTTAGCTCCACGCTTCTTTGCGTGTTCAAGCTCCTCTATCACGAGCATACAGGCTGCGCCCTCACTCAGAAGGAAGCCGTTTTTCTCCTTTGAAAAAGGGAACACATCTCCGTTCTTGTTCGTGGATGAGCATTTCAGGTACTCGAATCCCTTGAACATGGTCATGTTCCTGTCACCGATGTAGGAAGTTCCGCCGCAGACAGCCATATCGCACTTGCCGTCAAGGATATTCTCATAGCATATGCCCACAGATGTTGTAGACGATGCACAAGCCATATTTATGACGCTGCTCATGCCGTGTATATCCAGAACGATAGTTACCCACGATGCAATGGCACTCTGTATGGTATAGGGTATCATCATGCTGTACATCTTTTGCTTTGTATCGAATTTTACAGTTTCCTCGATGAGCTCCTCCATGCTGAAAGAGTCTGTTCCTACAATGACCATCGTATTGTCGTCAGCTTTTTCAAGGCCTGCATCATCCATAGCGATAAGTGCGGCTTTTGCGGCTGCATAGGCGCTTTTGGCAGCCTCCTTCTCAGCCTGTGCGAGTTTGTCGGCATATTTCCCGTCGCTGTAGAGGTCAGGGAAGGGGACATACCATTCTGCCTTTATCTTTTCTCTTGCAGGTGTACATTTATCGAGTCTGACCTTTACCTGTTCCTTATTGCAGAGCCGGGTAAAGACCTCTTCGTGGTCGCTGCCGAGAGCGCAGACGGGACCTATACCTGTGATAACAACTCTTCTCATAATTCCTCCGCAGGACCTTACATCTCTTCGAGTGCGCTGACGATCTTGTCGATCGTGTCGTACTTTGAAAGGTCGCTTGCCTTGACTTCAATGTCATATTCGTCCTCGACAGCGGCAACTATTTCGAGCATCTGGATAGAGTTTACCTCAAGCTCCTTTACGAAGTTGGTATCATCCTTTATGTCGCTTACCTCGCAGCCGATTATATCAGCAACTGATTCTCTTATAAATTCCTTATCTGCTTTCATTGTGATCTCTCCTTATCTGATCATGATATCATACTGCCGTGTATCTCTATGACTGTGCCTGTAGTGTAGGCAGCGTCATCAGAAGCAAGATATGAAGCTGTTCCTGCAACTTCATCCGGCAGTCCGTAGCGTCCCATGCCTATGTTTTTCAGTACCTGTGCTGTCCTCTCTCCGTCAACTATATCACTCATATCTGTTGCTATCATTCCGGGAGCTATGGCATTCACGGTGATGTTCTTTGCAGCGAGTTCTTTTGAGGCAGCTTTTGTCATTGCTATAACAGCGCCCTTTGCTGCGGAATAGGCGAATCCGCCTGGAAAGCCGTTTACTCCTGCCATTGATGCGATATTGATGATGCGTCCGTACTTCTGCTTGTTCATCACCTTTGCGGCGTGCTTTGTCATGAAGAAAACGCTTGTCTGACAGGATTCGGTGATGCGGCGGTACTCCTCTTCCTTTATGCGGGTGAGAAGGCCGTAGCTTACTGTACCTGCATTATTCACAAGTACGTCAAGACTTCCTAAGGTGCTGACCGTAAAGTCGATGAGCGCTTTGCAGTCGGATTCGACTGAAACATCAGCCCTGAAAGCCTCAGCCCTTACACCGAGAGTCCTGCATTCCTCAGCGGTCTTTTCAGCAGCATCAGAGCTGCTGGTGCTGCGGTAGTTTATGACGATATTGAAGCCGTCATGTGCAAGTCTCAGGGCAATGCTCCTGCCGATACCTTTGTACGAGCCGGTTATCAGGGCAGTCCGTGAAGTGTTATTCTCCATTGCTCATCCCTTGAACCTTTCCAGCATTATAGCTGAGTTGAAGCCTCCGAAGCCGAATGAAGCGGAAACTGCTGTATCCACCTGGAGCTCACGGGTCTCGGAGGTGATGTTGATGTCATTGAAAACTGTACCAAGCATATTGCCGTGTACCTTGTTGTGCCTGATAGAATCAGCGCAAACCGAAAGCTCAAATGCTCCGCTCGTTGCAAGTGTATGTCCGAGGAAGGCTTTGGTAGCGCTTATTGCCGGCTGCTCTTCCTTGCTGCCAAATATGTTTTTCAGGACTGTGCGTTCTACTTCGTCATTGAGCAGTGTAGCTGTTCCGTGGGAATTGTAGTAGTCTACCTTCTTATCCCCGATGAGCTTTCTGAGCATCGCCTCTATGACGTGACCGTCCTTATGCATGGACAGTATGCTGTAAGCGTCACTGGAGCTCTCAAATCCGGTTATCTCAGCGTATATCTCAGCACCTCTTGCAAGTGCGTGCTCAAGCTCCTCAACTACCAGCATACAAGCTCCGCCTTCGCTGAAAAGGAAGCCGCAGCGCTCCTCAGAGAAGGGGTAAACATTGCCGTCCTTATCGGTCGTGGAGCATTTCAGATACTCGAAGCCCTTGTTCATAGTGAGATTTTTGTCGGTGATGCAGGTGGAGCCGCCGCAGAGTGCCATTTTACAGCGCCCTGCACGGATATTGTCATATCCCCAGCCTACAGCGGTAGTTGCTGAGGCACAGGCCATATTCAGCACGCTGCTCCGTCCGTGAGTACCGAGAACTATCGTCACCCAGGAATCCACGGAGCTCTGCATGGTGATAGGCACTGTCATGATGTTCATTTTCTGCTCAGTCTCAAACCTGGTTATCTCGTTGGTGTATTCCTTCATGCTGAAAGAATCCGAGCCCACAAATACCATTGTATCCTCATCGGCTTTTTCAAGTCCGGCATCTTCAAGTGCGAGCAGAGATGCTTTGACAGCAGCATATGCGCTGGTCGAGCCTCTTGCCTTTACCTGTAAGAGCCTGTCGGCAAATTTACCGTCCTCCAGCTCCGGGTATGGTACGAGCCATTCAGCTCTTATCTTACTGCGTGCAGCATTGTTCTTGTCGATGCGCTGCAGCACTCTTTTGCCCTCACAGAGGTTCTTGAAAAGCTCCTCATGGGTATTTCCCAGCGGACATATGGGAGCCATTCCGGTTATAACGACTCTGTTCATGTTTTTTCCTCCTTACGGCTGCATATCCTTATGACAGACTTTCCGTGGAAGGCTCTGTCCTCATAGGCAGCCTGATGAGCTTCGGGCAGCTCCGACCAGGAATACACATGGCCTATCGGCTGCTTTATACCGTGCTCCGACATGAAATCCATGTACCTGATAAAGTCCTCCTCAGAGCCCGAATGACAGCCCTGTATACGCTTCTGTCCTATCCACAGGAACCGCAGGTCTATGCTTGCCCAATAGGATGACGTTGCTCCGCAGAGCACCACCATGCCGTTGTTTGCACAAACCAGCAGGGAAGTGGGGATAGTATCTGCACCGGGATGCTCTATGACAATAGCAGGAGCCTGTTTTTTGCCTGCTGCCCTGTAAACTGCCATGCGGAACTTTGTAGCCTCTGAGAGCCATTTTTTCTGCTGCTCAGGAGAGGTATAGTCCGGAGGTGTACCCCAGTGTGAGAACTTCTTCCTGTTGACGTAGCCGGCAGCTCCCAGCTTTTTGCAGAGCTCGCCTCGTTCGTCTGAGGAGACTACAGCTACAGGTATGCCGCCGAGCTCCTTTGTTATTTCGATAGCTATACTGCCGATACCGCCTGTGCCGCCGTAGATGAGGACAACATCGCCTTTCTTTATGCGGTTGCCTTCCCAGTGGGTGAGCATACGGTATGCGACAACTCCGGCACTTGCAAATGCGGATGCCTCCTCATCGCTCATTGTGTCAGGTATCTTGTGGCACTGCATTTCCATAGCCTTGCAGAACTGTGCATAACCTCCCCAGTTAGCCTCATAACCCCATACACGGTATGTCGGGCTGTTAACGGGGTCTGCGCCTGATCTTACAACAGGGCAGTCCGGGTCAAACTGTCCGCCGCTGACTGTTACTCTGTCACCGACTTTGACGCTTTTTACATCCTCACCAACGGCATAAACTATTCCTGATGCCTCGGAGCCGCAGATGTGGAAGTCCTCTTTTTTGTCGCTGTAGCTGCCGTTGCCTGCAACTACATTCTTCGGCTTGCCGAGAGCCGCCCATACACCGTTGTAATTTACAGATGCACAGAGGTTCGCAACGATGACTTCATTCCTTGCAGGTTCGGGGACAGGAACTATCTCTTCCCTGAATGCGTTTTTTGGCTCACCGAGATTCTCAGTCCGGAGAGTCCAGGCATACATCCTTTCCGGCAGTACGCCGGGTTCCGGGAGCTCACCAACGGGATAGAGCTTATCTGTTCTTTTTATCATGTTCATTCTCCAAGGAGCTCACTTACCTTGCGGCACAGGTCATTTACGGTCTTTATCTCTTGGACCATATCGTTCTCAACTGTGATGCCGAAGGTCTCTTCCAGCTCATCGACTATCATTACCATGTCCAGTGAGTCAAATCCGATGTCTGTCCTGATGTCAGTGTCACCGGTTATCTCAAGGTCCTTTGAGAGGGTGAGCTCGCCCACATTTCTGATTATGGATATTATCTGATCAAGTCTTTCCATTGTATATGCTCTCCTTTGATTGGATTTATGAAACACAGCGGTTTATTTCGCCGCATATTTCCTTAACGTGTTCGTTGATGAAGAAATGTCCGCCGCTCAGCTCAGTGATGTCCACCTTACCTTTGGTATAATTTTTCCACTCACAGCAGGCAACTCTGCTCACTATCTTGTCACAGTCTCCGCAGAATACTGATATATCCGAATCTATAACATTTGTCGGATCGGCATGGTAATTGCCTATCAGCGTAAAGTCTGACCTTATTATCGGCAGAAACTGCTCACGGAACTGTCTTATCCTTATTATCTTGCTGTCAACGGCTCCGAAGCCGAGGAGCATCTCACAGAAGCGGTTATCGTCGTATCTGTCGGTGCTTCCGTAATTATCCCTTATAGATGAACCAAGGTCCGGGACGGAGGCTGTGATGAACAGCTTTTCCGTTCTGATACCGTAAAGCTGTTTGAGCAGATATGCTGTATAGTGAGCGACGACTCCGCCCATGCTGTGACCAGTGAGATAGATCTTCCTGTCAGCACAGTCCTTTATCTGTTCTGCTGCTTCAAGGGCAGCAGCCTCTATGGAGCTTGCATAGCACTCACGTTTTCTGCCGCAGCGTCCTGACATCTGGAACGGGAAAATATCTATGCGTGGGTCTATGAATTTTTCCCAGGGAGCGTAGGCATAGGGACTGCCGCCTGCACAGTGAAAGCAGAAGAGCCTTGCGGCGGGATCCTCAGATTCACGGGTAAACTGAAAATAGCTGCTTTCCATTTCAGAAGTTTTCAGCGTGATACTTGCGGATATCGGCTATAGTAGCCTCAGGGTCACTGCTCATTACTGCGATCGTGCTCTTTATCCACTGATCCATCATATCACGGAATTCTCTTGGGAAGAGCTTTCCGCTTCCTATCATCATGATGAGGAGGTCGTCCTTACGCTCGAAGGGGCAGAGGTAGAATACGTTTACCTCACGAACAGATGAGATCGGTATATCCTCCAGCTCGAATGCCTGTTTCTTTGTGCTGGAAGCAGGTATGTAATTCTGGTAGGCGATATTGAACTGGAGATTCTCGTAGTAATCGAAGGATGTCCTGATAGCTGACATAGCCTTTGAATGTATCTTTACTGAGTTCTTGAGAAGCTCTGTGAGCTTGTCGCTGTCAGACACTTTGAGTCTGTGGAATGCGGAGTGTGCGAAGAAACCTACAGTTGCCATGTATTTTGCAGTACGGCAGGCGCTTGTTGCTCCGATAGAGATGTCTCCGACACCTGTTATCATGGAGAGTGCAATGTGGTAAGCCATGAGGATGACCTGGAAGTTGCTGGTCTTGTTAGCTGCTGAGATCTCCTCGACCTTGCGGATATCAACTGTATACTTGCGGTCGATGTTTGAGTGGTCATTTCCGAGGACGGAGATCTTGTTTTCAAGGTCTATCTTTTCGTAGCCTGCAAATTCATCAGCCCAGTAAGCAAGCTGCTTCTTTCTGGCATCGCTGTTCTTGAATTCTCTCTCCTCGTCGATGTACTCGATGAATGAGCCGGCGGGAACAGCAGGGGCATTGAGGTCGATATAATATTTGAAGATAGAGCCGAAGATAGCGCCGAGAGATGCGCCGTCACCGATCCAGTGGTGAGTTACGATAGTGAAGAAGAAATCATCGTCTGCCAGCTTGATAAGGAATATCTTGTTGCTGATGCCTGTGAACGGATCAAGATATGACTGCATCACCTTTGTGGCATATTCAACACCGTAATCAAATTTTTCCTGTTCAGTTGAACCCTGAGCCTCTATGACGTCCAGCTTGAAGGTGTAGTTGGTTATTATCTTCTGCATATATCTGCCGTCGCCCTTGTCAACAGCAAGGATACGTGTCATGGGGTTCTCATCGTATACACGCTGGATGCACTTTTCGAGCCTTGAAGGATCGATAGCTGCACGGATACGGTAAGCTGAGCCTACATTTGCAAATCCCTTTTTCTCACCGGCGATCTGATTGTTCAGTTCGCCGTTATAAAGCATGAAATGCTGCATGAAAGCAAGCTCAAATTCCTCTCTGCCCTTTTCGTCTTTGTAGAATGTAAAATTGTTCATGGTCTTTTGACCGCCTTTCATATAATGGTTATTTTTGCTGATAACAGCTTATTTAACGTTTATCATCTCAGCTCTTCCTTGCAGACCTGATAAGTCCCACAGAATATAGCACCAGTGAGAAAACAAGCACAAGTGTGATGTCTCCTGCAGCGGCACTGAGGGCGCCTTTGGTCTGAATGGATTCTATGCCATGGGTTATCCACCTCTGCGGTGAGAATCTGCCTATCGTTCTGAGGACCTTCGGGAGATATTCATATGGGAAGAAAAGTCCCGATACAAATGAGAGTATTTCCAGCGGATATGTAGCTGCCGCCTCCAGTCCGCTCTCGGAGTTTACGAACGAGCAGGCGAAGAAGTATACACTTGCGGAGAGAATATTCACAAGGCACAGCATCAGCAGGTAATGTAACGGATGCCTCATGCCTGTATCAAAGCCGAGGGCTGCCGCTGTAAGGAAGTAGAGAAGTGTTCCTGCAGTTGAAAGTATCAGATATACAGCCGTAACACTGAGATAACACCTGCGTGGCGGGATGCCGCTCAGAAGAACTCTGTCCTTCATCATCCGCCTGCGTTCCATGAGTATCATGGCACCGAAAAAGCTGCCGCTTTCAAGGAGCTTGAAAAGCATGAACGGAGTGGTCGTCAGGAGCTTATGTGTATGTTTTTTTGCCTTGTTTACATCTGTACTGCTCCTGCCCTCTGAAAGTCCTGCGTTGGAGACTGCAAGCTCAATTGCGCCGCTGACTTCCGAGCCGTTGGCAGTTATCACAGATGCGGCGGGCAGGCCTGTTGCCGGGTCGGTATCTATTACAACAGCAAGCTCGATGACTCCGCCTGCAAGCGATTCTGCAATGTCATCCTCGTCGATTTCCTGGATCGCTATTCCTTCGATATTTCTTACCGCATCCTCTATTTCGGAGCTGTCTGTCCTGTTGATTATCGCTATGGAATGTACCTCACTGTAAGGCAGCAGAACTGTCATTACCAGAAAAAGTATCACAGGCATGAATACGACTGCGGTGAAAACACCCTTCTGCGCTTTGAACAGCCTGAAAAAATGCAGCATCATGTTCTTCATTCTTTAGTGCCCTCCTTTACTTCTTTTCTGAAGAGCTTAGGTTTTCCAAGTGTGATGATATTCACCGATATAAGAAGGACTGAAAGTATGAGAAGAGCGGTTATACAGTTTGTTGTCCGCTCATCAACTGTGCCGTTGTAAAGGCTTATGACACTTTCATTTGCCCAGTAAACAGGGCTCAGCTTAATGAGATACCTGATGACCGGTATCCTTTTTAGGAGATATACCGGAGTTACTGCTCCGCCGAGGTAGCTGCTGAAAAGCACGATGTAACAGAATGTTCTGTAGGAGAGGGTCTCGTTTTTAATGAATATCCCCACTGCTGAGCCAATTGCGAGGCTGAATATCAGCACTGTACAGAAAACAGCAAGAATGAGGAGCGTATTGTGTTTCCACTCAATATCAAAAATAGCTGTTGCTATGGGCAGTGCTATAAGCATCTGTATAATTCCGAATATAAGGCCGCAGACCAGTTTGCTGCCGAGTACCATGAGATTTCCTGCTTTTGAAAGAGACATTCTGGTGAGAGTGTTTGCGGCAATGTCTCTGCCGTATGTGCTTGAGACAAGTGAGCCCATGAACATTATCGAAAAGATCATTCCCACAAATGTGTAGTAGACCTCAGCATTAGTTCTTTTCACGCCCATATCTATACTTGCGGCAGCAGGGGAGCTGCCGTTTCCGTCAGAGGTGAGCTGCACGAAGAGTGAACGGACGATATCACCGCCGTATGGCTCGTTGAAGGTGGACCGGAAATATTCAAAGCCGTCACTTTTAAGGACGATAACTCCTGCTGCCTCACTTTTTTCAGTGAGCTTTACAGCTTCATCGTAGCTGTCTATGCGTTTGAACTCCGCACCTGTCTTTTCTGCTATCTGAGTGGAAACATCGTTAAACTGTGCACGTATATCATCAGTTGCACCGTCCTCGCAGTAGAGTATCACCAGGTCGTCGAAGGTGCCGAAGTCAGCATTTGCGAATTTTTTCATTGAGAAGCCGAATATCAGTATTATGAGCAGCGGCAGTACCGTGAAAAGTGATATCAGTACCGGATTCGACATTACCAGACGTGTGTCTTTTTTTAGAAGTGTCAGAAACATGGTATCACCTGTCAGCCTTTACTGTCACGGAGCTCTGTGCCTGTGATAGTCAGGAACATCTCTTCAAGCGACGGCTCTGATGTGGATATATCCGTTACTCTGAGACTGTTTTCTGCGGATGCCTTGAATACGCTGTCGATAACAGGCTCTCCGTTCCGGAAGCGGATAGTGAGCTCATGTCCGTTCAGTTCTGCGCCGATAACACCGTTGAGTGCTTTTATACTGTCTGAGGCACTGCGGATATTTTCGCTGTCACCTGAGAAGCAGACCTTCATGACGGTGTACTGTTCAAGGGAAGCGCTTATCTCCTGCTTGGTGCCTGCGGTTATGAATCTGCCGTGATCTATGACGGTCATGCGGCTGCATATCTGTTCGATCTCAGGCATATAGTGGGAGGTATAGATGATGCTCGTACCCTTATCGTTGAGAGCCTTTACATTGTCCAGTATACGGTTGCGTGACTGGGGGTCGATACCTACAGTCGGCTCATCCATGATAACAAGTTTAGGCTCATGTGCTATGCCGCAGGCCATGTTCAGGCGGCGCTTCATACCGCCGGAGAAGGTGCCTGCTTTTTTGCTGCGGACGTCACTGAGACCTACAAAGTCAAGAGCACTGTCAACTTTCTCCCGGACGTTTTTGGTGCTGTAGAGTGAGCAGAAGAATCTGACGTTCTGCTCGGCAGAGAGCTCATCGTAGATGGCAAGCTCCTGGGGGACGTATCCGATATTCTGCTTCCACTCACGTATGCTGTATTTTTCCTCAAATGTAACGCTGCCTGAGTCGAAGGCAGAAAGTCCG
>CACWPR010000046.1:0-5420 GCA_902762855.1 Ruminococcus flavefaciens | reverse complement strand
AATACAGCTTATCGTAGTACTTTTCCCTGCACCGTTAGGACCGAGGATACCATGTATCTCACCCTTTTCAACAGAAAAGGAAAGGCCGTTGACGGCCTGAAGGTCCTTGTATTTTTTCATAAGTTCATTGATCTCTAAAATTTTCATTAAAAATGCCTCTTTACGTTAGACTGAACTAACATTTGATTAAAAAATAAAAGTTATCTAATGCTAACTTAACGGGAATAATTATATAATTTTTTTCACTGCCTGTCAAGCGAGAATGCTTGTTTTTGTTGCATTGAATAAAAAAATTATAGTCTAACAGGTAAAATTGTAAGATGCCACTATTGTAAAATTTTCGCTGATGTGGTAGAATAATATTCGGACTGGCTGCAAAGCCGTTTATTTTAATACTGGTGTTAGCTTTAAATAACAAAAGGATGAACATGAGCATTATTTATCTCGTTCGCCTGCCTGATGAGGATACAGACCCGGATAGTTTGCTGTTTCCTTTACTTTCGTCAGACAGGCTGGACAAAATGAAGAGGTACAGGAGAGCATGTGACAGACTGCTCTGCTATACCGCCGGACTTGTCGCTGTGCGAGCTGCTGTGCAGCTTACCGGCGGTAATATTTTTGATACGATGTTAGTTTCTGATAACTTAAAACCGCCGTTTGCACAGTCATGCGGAGAGCTGGTAAGGCTGGGTATTTCCCATTCCGGGCATTATGCTGCCGTAATTGCTGACCGTTTTCCATGCGGTATTGACGTTGAAGAACTAACAAGATCATCCGGTGTGATGGAGTCGGCGGAGGCCTTCCTGCATCCTCATGAGCGTGAGGAACTTGCCTCAGAAGCCGACCTTTCTGAAAGGCTCATGAGCTTTTATAAGCTCTGGACGGTAAAGGAATCTTATCTGAAATATCTGGGGACCGGGCTTTCAAGGCCGCTGGACTCATTCTGCGTAAGCTGCGAAAACGGCAGTTACATCATCCGTGACGACAATACAGTCAAGGTGCTTTGCCGGACGCTGACGGATGCTTGCTTTTCGGCTGTATACTGCGGAAAAGAACCGGATATTTATGAATACACATACAGCGGACTGCTGAATGAATTAAGGGAGATGATTAATAATGAAAAACCTGTTTCTGTTTCCGGGCAACGGGATACATCAGAAAAAGATGCTGACCATTCTCAGCGGAGCTGCTCCTATGATAGCAAAGAGACTCATCGAGCTTGATGAGATAGCTTCAAAACATTACTCTGTAAGACTGCTTGACGAAACTCAGGATGATGAGATAATCGACCAGTTAAGAGTGTTTGCTTCCGAGGTGGCTATAGCAGAATTCTGGACTGCGCTCGGATGTCCTGCTGACTACTGTTCCGGGCACAGCCTTGGAGAGTATGCGGAGGCTGTACACTGCGGCATTATGAGTGCAGATGATGCTGTACATATGCTGGTGAAGAGAGCGGACTGCCTGACGGAAGACTCTCCTCATGCAACCGCCGTATCAGAGACAAGTGCTGAGACTATCCTTTCAATAGCAGAGGAGTACGGCTATAAAATAAGCATTTCTGCACGAAATGCCCCTGAGACAGTGACCGTTTGCGGCACTCCGAACGACTTGCTTGAGCTGACGGAGATATGCAAGGGCCGAAAGATAAGGTTCGGCATCATCAACAAGCATCATGGAGCTCACTATGAAGGTCTCAGAAGCGGCGCTGAGAGGTTTATGGAGACTGTCTCACAGGTGGAGCTCGGTGAGCCGAAGATAGATATGCTGCATACCATAAGGCCTGCCGGCAGGGATATAAAGCCCTCACAGCGTGAGTACTGGTGCGAGCACATCTGCAATACCGTTGACCTTGTGGATGCGCTGGAGCAGCTTCCTGAGGGTGAGGAGTACAGAGTGATAGACCTTGGGATATCGCCGGTACTGCTTATGCCTGCACAGAAATGTCTTGCTGACAGGAAGGCGGTTTTCATACCCACAGTGAAAATGGGAAGAGACTATCGGAAGCAGATGCTTAGTGCCGCAGACCTTGCTGAGCAGTCGGGAGCAGTTCTGGACAGGAAAATTTTTGAAATATAAAGGAGCATTTACAGTGAAAGATAACAGGATAGCAGTTATAGGAATGAGCTTTAAGTACCCTCATATAGACAGTATGGGGGAACTTGTGAAGTACCTTGAGGCAGGAGAATTCGTTCCTGCTGACGGCTGGAAGGAGAGAGGAGCTCTGCTTCATGTGCCGGAGTATGACAAGGTATCTGGTCTTGCACCTATGATGACGGGTATAGAATATTTCGACAGCAGATTCTTCAAGACAGTGCAGAAGGAAACTCTGGAGATGTCACCTGAAATGAAGCTGGCACTTACACATTCGGTGCTGGCAGTCTATGACTCAGGCTACTCTCTTGCGGATATAAGGGAGCATGAATGCGGAATGGTGCTTGCGTGTTCTTCAACTGCTGCGGACTATCGTGAGCTTACACCGGAGGGAAGTACAACTGCTTATCTGGATACAAGGGAGACTATGGTCGGATGCCGGCTGTCTTATTATTTTGGCTTCCGCGGACCGTTCTTTGCACTTGATTCTACCTGTTCATCTTCACTGCTGTCGGTCAAGCAGGCTTGTGATGCTCTTATTTCCGGCGATGCAGACATGATGCTTGCAGGAGGTGTACAGCTTTTCCTTCCACGCAATGCCAAAAGAGCACATGAGCTTTTCCTCGGAACTGAGGCAGTGAAGGATAAGTACATACCCTTTGATGAAAAGGCGGTCAACCTGAAAAACGGCGAGGGTGCAGGATTTATAATGCTGAAGCGCTATGATGAAGCTGTCCGTGATAATGATAATATTTATGGTATTATCTCAGGCTGCGGAATATGCGGTACACGTGCAGAGGGCCGCATCTCACCCTACGCTACTGACGGTGTTTCACAGTGCCGTGCTATTCACAGGGCATGGGAGAAAGCAGGCGTGACTGCCGATGATATAACCGAGATAGAAGCTCACGGCTCTGCAACTGATGTTGGCGACGAGAGTGAAGTCAATGGACTTGCCCTCGCCCTCAATGACAGAAAAAATACCGAAAAGGTCATCCTTACATCGGTAAAGTCAAATATCGGACATACATCGCAGTGTGCAGGCATATCCGGTGTTATCAAGACACTTACAGGCTTTGTCAACGACACTGCTTACCCGATAGCTAACTTCACAGAGCCTAAGAGGTCACTTGATTTTGAGGGCGCACATCTGCTCCCGATAGGCGAGCCTGTGAGATTTGCTCCCGGAAAAAGACGTGTTGCCGGAGTGAGCGGATACGGACTTAACTCACTCAATGTTCATGTTATAGTTGAAAACAGTGCAAAGTACGTGCCTGACAGCAGAGAGGCGGATGAGCTCAACCGTGTGCTGAAACTAAGTGCTATTACTGAGACATCATTCAGGGCATATGTTGAAAAAGTTAAACAGGCTGCTGCTGATGTTCCTGATATCAATGACTTCATCTATACACTCAATCGTGGACGTGATGACTTCGGGATAAGAGCTGCGGTATATTTTGAAAACAGGCAGCAGCTCCTTGATGAGCTTGAAAAAGTGAAGGGGACCAGCTTCGGTGAAGTTAATGAGAAAGTAACTATATCAGGAGATGCTCCTGCAAAGGCTGCCTTTGAAGCTATATGTGCCGGAAAGACCGTTGATTTTGCCGATTACTACAAAAACAGCTCATACAGGAGGATACATACTGTTCCCTATCAGTTCGACAAGCTCTATAGCTGGATAGTTGATAAGGAGGATATAGCTCCGGAAACTGTGGATACAGCCGGAAATATTTCCACTGAGACTATAGACGTCCGCAGTGAGATGATGAAGATATGGCAGAGCGTACTTGAAACAGAAGAAGAAATAGCCGACGAGGATACGTTCTTCGAGCTTGGAGGCAATTCCATGCTTGCATCTGTGCTGATAGAATCTGTGAATGACCGGTTCGGCTCAGAGCTTGAATTCGGAGACATCTACACCTACAGCGCATTCGGTGAGATGTGCGGACATATTGAGGAGAGTGCTTATTGATGAAGAAAAAATACAAGTGGTTCAGCTTCACGACCGAAAGGGAAAATGCTGAGATCAACGTATTCTGCTTCCCTCATGCGGGAGCTGGTGCAAGTATTTATGCACCGTGGGGCAAGAAACTGCCAGAGAAGTACAGTTTCTTTCCTGTTCAGCTCCCCATGCGTGAGAACAGGCGCAGCGAGGAAGTACCTGCTGCTATGAAGGAACTCGGCAGGCAGGCTGCCTTTGACAATGCCGACCTTTTTAAAAGCCGTCCGTTCGTGCTTTTCGGGCACTGCTTCGGAGCTCTTGCAGCTTATGAAACAGCCGTTACATTGCAGAAAGAGTTCTCATGCTCACCGATACTGCTCATAACGGCTGCGAGCGGTTATCCGCATATAGTCACAGGTGCGGCAGACCTGGATTCCATGGACCGGGAAGCCCTTGTTGAGCATTTTGTGGGACTGGGTTACATAACCCGTGAAATGACAGAAAATGAAGCGTACCTTGACTTTTTCATACCTGCGCTCAAAGCAGACTGCGGTCTTGTACACAAGTATGAGCCGGAGGGGATACGTGTCAACTGCCCGATATATGCACCATACGGCTGCGATGATAACTCAGTCAGTGCTGAAACAGCGGAAAAATGGAAGGACTTTACTTCTGCTGCATCAAAGCCATATAGAAAATTATGATTTTGACTCCTTCCGAAGCCTATGAACAAGTTCAAAACCTTCTCAAGGTATATCCTAAGCTTAAAACCATAGAGTCAGATTCTGAAAAGATCCGACTCTATGGTTTGATAGAAGTATATCGATCCGCTTGCAATTATATTTTGCAAAAAGAATATCTAATAGAAATCATTATTCCTATCAACAGCAATGAATTTCCAACAGTCATTGACAAGGGAAATATGATTGCTCAGGAATACGCACACAGATATCCTAACGGAGAGCTTTGCCTTGAAACGAATACTGCGATTAAATTGCGATTTATTGACAGTTTCGATTTGGTTGCATGGATGGATGAATTTGTCGAGCCGCACTTCTTTTCCTATGAATATTATTCACGATATGGAGAGTTTCCATTTGGCGAAAGGCCTCATGGGCTTGAAGGTATAATACATACATATCAGCAATTATTTCATACTGATGATCTTCAACAGGCATGTTCGTTACTTGTATATGCGGCAGAAAATAATTACCGGGGTCATATCCAATGCCCATGTAAAAGCGGAAAGAAACTACGCAATTGTCATGGTCAATATCTTTTCCCATTTATGACTGATCTGAGAAAAAAGGATATTGCCTTATCAGACTTAAATTATCTAAGAAAGGAACTGATTGCACTTGAACAATCAAGATCAGATTATTCAAAA
>CACWPR010000045.1 GCA_902762855.1 Ruminococcus flavefaciens | reverse complement strand
CTCCTGTTCATAGACAACATATTCAGATACGTTCAGGCAGGCTCAGAGGTATCAGCCCTTCTGGGACGTATGCCCTCAGCCGTTGGCTATCAGCCTACACTGGCTACAGAGGTAGGCGAGCTCCAGGAGCGCATCACATCCACCAAGAACGGCTCTATCACGTCAGTACAGGCGGTATACGTCCCTGCGGACGACCTTACAGATCCTGCGCCGGCAATAACCTTTGCCCACCTTGACGCAACTACGGTACTTTCCCGTAAGATAGTCGAGCAGGGCATCTATCCGGCCGTTGACCCGCTGGAGTCCAATTCACGTATACTGGAGCCTGAGATAGTGGGTGAGGACCACTATACCGTTGCAAGACGGACCCAGGAGCTTCTCCAGAAGTACAAGGAGCTCCAGGACATCATCGCCATCCTTGGTATGGAAGAGCTTGACGAAGACGACAAGCTGGCTGTGTACCGTGCAAGAAAAATACAGAAATTCCTCTCTCAGCCCTTCAACGTAGCAGAGAACTTCACAGGTCTGAAGGGCAAATATGTGCCGCTGAAGGATACTA
Source organism: Ruminococcus flavefaciens (assembly GCA_902762855.1). GTDB lineage: Bacteria > Bacillota > Clostridia > Oscillospirales > Ruminococcaceae > Ruminococcus > Ruminococcus flavefaciens_V. Next base: position 19,034 of record CACWPR010000045.1, on the reverse strand, counting down.
TCGAGGGATTCCGTGCTATCATAGACGGCGAAATGGACAAGTACCCGGAGGCAGCCTTCCTCATGGCAGGCACCATAGACGACGTTATCCTCAAGGCCAAAAGCATCAGTGACGACCAGTAAGGAGGTACACCGTGGCTAAGACCTTTGAACTTGAAATAGTGGCGACAGACCGTATTTTCTACAAGGGTGAATGTGAGCATCTGGTCATAACGGCCATAGACGGACTCCTGGGAATACTTCCCGGCCACGAGCCCCTTGTAACGGCCCTACCCTCAGGGGAACTGAAATACATGGTAGACGGCAAATGGCGCTATGCGGCAATATCTGACGGATTCATACAGGTCATGCCCGACAAGTCGGTGATACTTGCGGACTCCTGTGAGCTTCCGGAGGAGATAGACATAAAGCGAGCCGAGGAGGCCAAACAGCGGGCGGAGGAAAGGCTCCGGCAGAAGCAGAGCATCCAGGAGTACTACCAGACCCAGGCGGCACTCAACAGAGCCATGAACCGGCTGAAGGTGTCGCAGAAACACTTCAAATGAGACGATCCCCCATTTCGACGGAATGGGGGATTTTATGCATAATGCCATATAGGGACGTTAACGAATTGTGCATATTTTTGAAATAATGACTTTTGTCCCGGATATGCTTGACTTTTTGCTAAAAATATAGTACAATAATTGTAATTGTCACAGAGACAGAAATCAAGGGCTTTTGTACATATATCCTGTAATGAAAAGTCCGGAAAAATTAGGAGGCATTGACCGTGAAAAAGATCGGCAAATCAACTTTCTTCATTGTCGTTGCTGTTATCGCACTGTTCTCAGTCACGGCTATCTTCGGTATCGATTACAGATACGGAGATATACCAAAGACTATCATCAAGGGTGTTGACGACATCCGCCTTGGTATCGACATCAAGGGCGGTGTTGATGCGACCTTTGAGCCCGCTGATGATTTTGACGCCTCAGAGAGCCAGCTCAATGCGGCCACAGAGGTATTCAAGACCAGACTTTCAGCACTTGGAATCACAGACAGCGAGATCTACAGCGACCCCAAAAGCGACAGGATCATAGTTCGTTTCCCCTGGCAGGCAGGCGAGACTGACTTCGACCCGGAATCAGCTGTAAAGGAACTGGGCGAAATGGCAGAGCTCACCTTCCGCATGGGTACAGATACGACTACAGATGAGACAGGAAAGAGTGCATATACCGGAGACATCGTTCTCCAGGGCGCAGACGTTGAGGAAGCGTCTGTAAAGACTCACCAGAACGAGACAACAAAGGAGCCGGAGTACGTTGTACAGCTTGAGCTCAAGGATACAGGCGTTACAAAGTTTGCAAACGCAACAAGTGAGGCCCTCAGCTCAGGAGTACCGATAGCTATCTGGATGGACGATACACAGATCTCCGCACCTTCCGTAAACTCCGTTATCACAGATGGCAACGCTATCATCACCGGAAACTTCACATATGAATCAGCCAAGAAGCTGGCTGACCAGATAAACGGCGGTGCTCTCCCCTTCAAGATGGAGACAAAGAGCACAAACACCATATCACCTACAATGGGTGAGGGCTCACTGGATGCAATACTCCTGGCAGCAGCTATCGCCTTTGCATTCATCGCAGTCTACATGGTAGTACTGTACAGACTCCCCGGCTTTGTAGCAGTTATCGCCCTTGCAGGACAGATAACAGGCTCTATCGCATTCGTAACAGGCTGGTTCGGATTCATGAGCGGTTCCACACTGACTATCCCCGGTATCGCAGGTATCATCCTTGCGGTAGGTATGGGTGTTGATGCCAATATCATCACCGGAGAGCGTATCAAGGAAGAGCTCCGTTCCGGAAAGACTCTCGACGGCGCAATCAAGGTAGCGTACAAGAGAGCCTTCTCCGCTATCCTGGACGGTAACGTAACAAACGTTCTCATCGCAGTTATCCTCATGGGAGCATTCGGTGTACCCTCCAGCTTCTTCTCAAAGATACTCAACAAGACGATATTCCTGGCATTCGGCGCAACTGCTGAAGGCTTCGTATACTCCTTCGGATTCACGCTCCTTGCAGGTGTTATCCTTAACTTCATCATGGGCGTGTTCGCATCAAGACTTATGGTAACATCACTTTCCAAGTTCAATTGCTTTAAGAACAAAAAGCTGTACGGAGGTGATGCCGAATGAGTACTAAAAAGACCAAAAAGGAAATTGCCGCTCTCATGCCTGAGAAGGTATACAACATAACCGGCAAGAAGAGACTTATCCTCGGCATCGTAATTGCTGTAGTCCTTGCATTCATCGTAGGACTCATCGTAAGAGGAGTCAACTTCGCTATCGAGTTCAAGGGCGGAACGATGATGACCTACACCTACGAGGGCGACGTAAACACAGGCGACATTGAAAGCATCGTAAAGGACATGGTAAACACATCTGTAAACGTCCGCACCGGAGAGAGCATCAGCACCGGCGACAAGCAGATAACCATATCCTTCACAACAGACGACGGCTTCACCGGCGACCAGCAGTCCGAGCTTACAGCAAAGCTCCAGGAGAAGTTTGCAGACAACAAGATAGAGCTCTTCGACTCCAACGACGTAAACCCGTCAACAGGACGTGAGTTCCTCATCAAGTGTCTGGTAGCAATAATCTTTGCCGCAGTCATCGTTATCATCTACATCGCTATCCGATTCAGAAGGATAGGCGGCTGGTCCGCAGGTCTGTGCTCAATATTCGCACTCTGCCATGACCTTCTGGTAGCAGTAACCGTAAACGTGCTCTTCGGGTTCGAGTTCAACTCCAACACCGTAGCAGTGCTCCTTACCATACTTGGCTACTCTATCAACAACACTATCGTTATCTACGACAGAATAAGAGAGAACCGCAAGCTCATGCCCAAGGCTTCTCTTAACGAGCTCATCAACGTGAGCTGCACACAGTCCCTTACACGTTCTATCCGTACTTCTATAACAACTATCAGCACCATGCTGATAATCACAATAGTTGTACTGGTAACAGGATACCACTCACTCCTCAGCTTCTCAGTACCGCTTATGGCAGGACTTATCTCCGGTACCTACTCCTCACTGTACGTTGCACCTGCAACATGGTCCTGGATGAAGGCAAGAAAGTCTGCAAAGAAGGAAAGCTCTGAGAAGAAGGAAGAGGATCCTGCAAAGAAGGAGACTCCTGCCAAGAAGGAAGATACATCCGAAAAGAAGGAAGCACCTGCTGAGAAGAACAGCACCAGCGGAAAGAAGTCCGCAGCAAAGGGCAAGAAAAAGAAATAAGAATTTCAGGGCCGCACAGAGATGTGCGGCTTTTCTTTATGCGGCATCCGTTGCATTGTCCAAAAGTCAGCACTCAAGGGCGGAAGTATTTATGACATTCTCAGAAATATGAGAGACCGCATCTCAGGATTTGCAAAAATTACGAAAATGTGATATAATATATAGATATAAGTTTTGGATGGAGAGAAAAGCTGACCGAAAGGAGAAGATATATGAGCACAGAAACGATTCTGAGATACGACAGCCCTGCTGAGAACTTCAACTGGGCTCTGCCGATAGGCAACGGCCGTATAGGAGGTATGGTATACGGCGGTGCGGCAGAGGAGCTTATCAAGCTAAATGAGGATTCAGTCTGGTCCGGAGGGCTCCGTCACAGGGTCAACCCCGATGCCATAGAGGGACTTTCACAGGTGAGAGAGCTCCTTAAAGAGGGGGACATCCCGGCCGCAGAAAAAGTGGCATTTGAGAAGATGCAGGGAGTAACTCCAAACTGCCGCCACTATATGCCTCTGGGTGATTTGAAAATAAATATGACATTTACCGGCAAGGCGAGGGAGTACACCAGGAGCCTTGACATATCCGAGGCTGTGACACGGGTGAGCTTCACAGCAGAAGAGGTGACATATACCCGTGAGGCCTTTGTGTCTGCTCCCGACGAGGTAATGGTGATACATATCGCCGCCGACAAGCCGGGCGCTGTGACACTTGACTGCTCTGTGGACGGCCGTGACGACTACTACGACGACAACCGTCCCTGCGGTGAGAATATGCTGATGTACACAGGCGGTACAGGCAGCCGTGATGGCATCTTCTTTGCCGCAGCCATAGGCGCAAAGGCAAAGGGCGGCACACTCAGGACAGTAGGAGGAAAGCTCCGTGCGGAAAATGCCGACGAGGTCACCATAGTACTTGCAGTCCGCACCAGCTTCTACAGCGAGCACTATGAGGAGTCCGCAGAGGTAGATGCAGAAATGGCACTTGGCTGTGACTATGAGGAGCTGCTCTACCGGCACATCAACGACTACAAGGCACTCTTTGACAGAGTTGAGCTGAGCCTGGAGGACAACAGCGAGGCGGACATAAGCTCAATGACCACGGACCAGCGCATTACCCGTCTGAAAGGCGACGAGCTGGACAACAAGGAGTGCATCAGACTTATACACGACAACAAGCTCATAGAGCTGTTCTTCAACTTCGGACGCTACCTTATGATATCCGCAAGCCGTGCGGGCACACAGCCCATGAACCTCCAGGGCATATGGAACGAGGATATGTGGCCTGCATGGGGCAGCCGCTACACAGTGAACATCAACACAGAGATGAACTACTGGCCTGCTGAGAGCTGCAATCTTTCGGAGTGTCACCTTTCCCTGTTCGACCTGCTTGAAAGGGTCTGCGAGAACGGCCGCATCACAGCCAAAGAGATGTACGGCATAGACAAGGGCTTCGTATGTCATCACAATACGGATATATGGGGAGACACAGCACCGCAGGACCTGTGGATGCCAGCGACTATCTGGCCTACAGGGGGAGCATGGCTGGCACTGCACATCTTCGAGCACTACGAATACACCCTTGACAAGGAGTTCCTTGCAGAGAAGTACCACATCCTCCGTGAAGCGGCAGAGTTCTTTGTCAGCTACCTTATAGACGACGGCGAGGGTCATCTTGTGACCTGTCCCTCAGTATCTCCTGAGAACACCTATCTCACCGACAAGGGAGTCAAGGGATGTCTGTGTACAGGACCTTCAATGGATTCGCAGATAATAACCGTACTCTTCACTGACGTTATAAAGTCAGCGGAGATACTTGGCCGGGACGCAGCCCTTGCGGAAAAGCTCCGGGAGCTGATAAAGAAGCTGCCCCAGCCAGAGATAGGAAAGTACGGACAGATAAAGGAATGGGCCGTAGACTACGACGAGGTGGAGGTAGGCCACAGGCACATCTCCCAGCTCTTTGCACTGCACCCTGCCGACCTGATAACACCCAGCAAGACCCCCAAGCTGGCAGATGCAGCCAGAGCAACACTGGTCCGCAGGCTCATACACGGAGGCGGACACACCGGCTGGAGCTGTGCATGGATAACGAATATGTGGGCAAGGCTCTATGACAGCAGAATGGTCTATGAGAACCTGAAAAAGCTCCTTGCCTATTCCACCAACCCCAATATGCTCGACTCTCACCCGCCCTTCCAGATAGACGGCAACTTCGGCGGTACAGCGGCCATAGCCGAGGCACTTTTGCAGAGCTGCTGCGGAGAGATAATACTTCTGCCTGCACTTCCCCACGAATGGGAGAACGGCTCAGTACGTGGACTTCGTGCCAAGGGCGGCTTTGAGGTGGATATTGAATGGGCAGAGGGCAGGCTCCGCACAGCAGTGGTCACACCTGATGCAGACGGCGAGTGCAGGCTCCGTGCAAACTGTGTAGTGAGCATAGTATGTGACGGCGAGACAGTAGGCTCCCGCATCGAGGACGGAGTAGTCATATTCAACACCAAGGCAGGCTGCCGTTATACAGTAAAGGCATAAATTGAAGGAGAAAAAATGGACAGCAAAAAGATAATGACCCTTGCCGCAGCGGCAGTACTGGGTATCACAGCAGTCAGCGGATGCAGCAAGTCTAAGAAGTCAGAAAAGACAGCGGACGCACCGGTGCCGATAGTGGAGGAGGACCCCACAGAGGTCCCGGAGACCACAGAGGAGCCCACAGAGGTAATGAGCTACCCGGACTATCCCGTGGAGATACCAGAGATAAAGAAGCAGTCCACCGGCGACTTGTACGAGGCTGAGGCTGTGAAGCTCCCGGAGGGACTGAAAGTAGCCTCTGACAAGGAGAATTTCAGCGGAGAGGGCTATGTTACCGGCTTTTCGTCCAACGGAGCATCAGCCCTTGCATTCAGTGTTAACGTCCCCAGCAACCAGCACTATGATCTTTCGTTCAACATAGCATCGGACAAGGAGACAAGGTGCAGGCTCCTGCTCAACGGCAATCAGCTCACGGAGTTCACCACCAGCGGAGACGGAAGGTTCACTCAGATAACGGTATACGGAGTGTTCCTGACCAAGGGCGGCTCCAACATCACGCTTTGCACCACAGATTCAGACATCTGTCTTGACTATCTGAAACTCAGTGACAGCAAGGCTCTCAGCGAGCTGAGCTACGAGGCTGACGGCGAGCCGGTGAACAAGAATTCCGTAGAGGCGGCCAGAGACCTTCTCAGCTTCCTCACTGACAGCTACGGCAAGTACATCATCACGGGACAGTATGCCGCAGACGAGGACAACTCCGAGCTTGACCTGATATACCGGACCACAGGAAAGTATCCTGTGATAAGGTTCTGCAATCTGAAAGTCCCCAGGGGCTCCTACGACGAGAGCTTCAAGGACATCGACGCCTGTGCTGACTGGTACAGGGACGGAGGCATCGTGGGAGCATCATGGTACTGGAGCTCCCCTTCGGAGAAGAGCTCCATAAAGGCGGAGGAGTCGGACTTTGACCTATCCAAGGCGGTGACCGACAAGGACATAGCCAACCTCACCCAGGAGGAGATAAGAGGTCTTTACGGCGAGGGAAATATTTCCGAGCAGTGCTATGACCTCATACTGGACATAGATAATATGGCCGGACAGCTCACCTCGCTTAAAAACAAGGGAGTGCCGGTGCTGTGGAGGCCTGTACCGGAGGGCTACGGCGACTGGTACTGGTGGGGAGCCTCCGGAGCTGAGAGCTACAAGTGGCTCTGGAAGCTGATATACACCCGCATGACCGAGTTCTTCGAGCTTGACAACCTGATATGGGTTTGGAACGGTCAGAGCGAGAGTACCCTTGTGGATAAGAACACCTATGACATAGCCGCAGTTGACCTGTATATGTCAGGCCAGCATGACTACGGTGACAAGTACTACGAGAGCTTTGCGGCGGTGCAGAAGTTTGCCGGCAAGAATAAGCTCATAGCCATAAGCGAATGCGGAAGTCTGCCGGATATAGACAGTGCCTTCCGTGACAATGCTATCTGGTCCTTCTTCGGGCTCTGGTTCGGGGAATACGTGGAGGATGCCCAGGGGAACTGGTCAGGGAAGTACACAAGTGAGGACACGCTGATACGCACATATAACTCCGAGGGAGCGCTGACTCTTGACGAGTACAGGCTGCTCTGTGAGGGGAAGGACATACCCATGACCACCACAGCAGCAGTGACAGAGCCTCAGACCACAGCGGCAGAGACTACAGAAACGGAGACTGACTCTGCCGGACAGTGACCATATCTCCGGAAAGGGGGAAAATATGTTTAACGAAAAGACCCTTAAAAGGCCGCTGTCCCCGGCCCAGAGCGAGCTCATGGAAAAGATGCTGGGTGAGGTCCGCAGCAGTGAGCGGAAGGCAGTGAGCTTCCGCATGGAGGACGTTCTTGTTATGACGCCCTTCCTTGACCCCTGCGGGCTGTTCATGTTCATGGAGGACGACTTTGCCATGTTCGATGTCAGCGGAAAAAAGACCTTTACCGAGCTGCGTATAGCAGCGGAGGATGCGGCTCTCAAAAAGGCAGGAGTCCGGACGAGGGTGACTCTCAGCAAGATATACGATATTTTCGCCAAGCTCAGCGGAGTAAGTCCGGAGGGCAGGGAAAGGCTCATGGAGAGGGAGTGCGAGCTGATCGAGCACTTCTGTTTTCCCCGTCAGTGCGGAAAGGCGCTTTACCGTGAGGCCAAAAGCAGCCGGAAAAGGGTCATAATATTCTCCGAGAGCATATACCCCAGGGACGTAGTCACGGAGATACTCCAGCGCTGCGGATACAGCACCTATGACGGACTTGTGGTAGTGTCTGAGACTGACAACAGCGATGCCCGGAGCTGGTACGCACCTGTGCTGGAAAAGGCCGGCACAGCACCCGGAAAGCTGCTTCACTGCGGCCACGACGTGGCCTATGACATAGAACTTGCCATAATGAACGGCTCAAAGGCGCTGATGGTAGCACCGGCGGCAGGCTTAATGGAGCGTTCCGGCCGCATAGCCGGATATATCCGTGAAAAACTCCTCTATGACTTTGACAGTCCCGAATATCTGACACTGCAATGTCTGCTGGGACTCTACGGAGCATATGGCTTTGACGTTCCCCAGAACAAGACACCTCTCAGCGACGTCTGCGGAGATATGCGTCTGCTTGGCTTTATCGCCCTTGGCGGACTTAGCCGCTGCGGAGAGGACTTCCGGCTGACACCCCGTCAGGCACTTATAGCGGATGCTCTCAGAAGTGACGAAAAGGCTCTGGACGGCCTGGAGGACTTCGATATGATGTTCTCGGAGCACTTCGGGGAGTTCCTTGACAGGTTCGGCTCAAATGGCTGCGGACTGCCGATGGAGTTTCTGGAGGAATGCTGCAGCGCCTCTGACCGTGAGCTTTTCCGGCCCTATCTGTCCGGCGATGCTCTGAAAAAGTGGGGCAGCAAGGTAAAGGAGCCGGAGCTCATACCATATTCGACAAGAAAGCATGAGAAGAATGCTCTTTACAAACTTGCAGACAAGATGTTCCCGCCTGGGACAAGGGTCCGCAATATAACAGAGGGTATACTCTCAAAAGGCAGGAAAAAGTGATTTCCCGGCAGGAGAAAAGTCTTTATGACGGCGATTTTACCGGGTACATAAGTTCACTGAGACTCCCGTATAAAATCCCAAAACCCCGAAATTAAACTGTTGCTCCCGGTTGTAATATGTGGTATCATATTTAAGCACCCTCAGAAAACACATTATTCTGACGGATACCGCAAGAACAAAGGGAGGTAAAAAATAATGAACGGTAAAGTAAAGGTGCTTATCGGTGACGATTCTGCTGAAACAGGAGTAAGTATCGCAAACAAGCTCAGAGAAAGGGGAATGTACGCATATACCCGCAGGAAGGATTGCAGAGTCATCCTTGAATCCATAAAGAATGACCCGCCGGACGTGGCGGTCCTTGACATAACTGCACAGAACGGAGATGCAGTTACTATAATGAAAGGGGTAAAGGAGCTGGGAGTGAAGTTCCCGGTGTTCATAGTTACCTCGGAGTATGATAATGAGTTCATCGAGCGTCAGGTCATGGACAACGGAGCATCGAAGTTCCTGCTCAGGCCATACGATGCAGATGACCTGTGTGCGGCGATAAGCTCAGCCCTTGGGGACAGGGCAAGCAGTCTCAGTGACGACATGGAGGTAGTAGTCACCGACATGATACATCAGCTTGGGGTCCCGGCACACATAAAGGGATACCACTATTTAAGGACGGCTATCCTGTATTCCATAGAGGATAAGACACTGCTGGACAGCGTAACTAAGCTGCTTTACCCTACCGTAGCCGGAGCCTACGACACAACATCATCAAGGGTAGAAAGAGCTATCCGCCACGCCATTGAGATAGCCTGGGACAGGGGCAACGTAGACACCCTCAACTCCTTTTTCGGCTATACCGTAGACACCGGCAAAGGCAAACCCACAAATTCAGAATTCATAGCGCTCATAACCGACAAGCTGCGTCTGCGCTATAAAGCGGCGCTGCGGAGGGTATAAGACTCAGTGTCAGGTGAGTGCTGATAATAAGGAGGAATAAATATGTCATTCAGAAAGATCGAACTTAAAGAGCTCAGCTTCAATCCCTTTGACAAGATAGGCAAGGAGTGGATGCTCATAACCGCCGGAACACCGGAGAACTTCAACACCATGACAGCCTCATGGGGACAGCTCGGAGTGCTCTGGAACAAGAAGGTACTCACCTGCTATATCCGCACCAACCGTTATACCTATGACTATCTTGAGAAGGGGGAGTATTTCACAGCATCCTTCTTCGGTGAGGAGTACAGGAGCGTACTCAGCTTCTGCGGAACGAACTCCGGAAGAGACTGTGACAAGGTAAAGGAGACCGGGCTCACCCCGGCAGTGACCGGCAGCGGAGTGGCCTTTGAGGAAGCAGACCTGGTACTGGTATGCCGCAAGGTCTACACCTACGACATGGACGAGAGCGGCTTTGTCTCCGGGGAGGGACTGCCTGAGCAGTTCTACAGCAAGGACCCCTATCACAAGGCCTATATCTCCGAGATAGTGGAGGCCTATGTAAAGGAGTAACAGAGCATATCTGAGGAAAAAGGAACGGGTGCCGTAAGCACCCGTTTTCTGCTATAGTTCTAAATATACTTCACACCGAGGGATGATAGAGACTGCCGCATTTTCCGTACCTTATCCTCCGGGAACCGGCAGCCGATGCAGCTTTCCAGCATAAATACCTTCACACCGGTCTTAGCGGCACCTTTGGCAGTAGCGCCGACACATCCGCACTCGTCAAGTCCGCAGAGCACCACTTCTGAATACCCCTGTTTTGCCATATGCTCCCGGAATGCTCTGGAGGAGTAGGAGTCTGGGAGCTGTTTCTCGAAATACAGGTCAGAGACCACATCCAGACCGCTGTAGAGCTCAGCACCTTCAGTTCCCTTGACTGAGAAACCGATGAACCATTTGTTTGTGATGATATTGGGGAACATCTGAGCCACGTAAATGACATCATATCCCTTGGCTTTATAGTCCGCAGCAGCGCTGTTCACGGCGGATACAAGGCTTGCGGTGTGGTAAGAGAACTTAGGCTTGCGCTTGTCCCAGAGGTAGTCGTTCTGCATATCAATGACTACCAGAGCTTTTTTCTCAGACATAGAGACCTCCCTGATCATGTTATGAAAAGAGGCAGGACCTGAGCCTGCCTCTGACAGTTACCTGTACTGGTTGTTGTTGTAGTAATTGTTATTGTTCTTGCCGCCGTAGGGCTGACCTGCATAGAGTTCACTTGCAGCGGGACCCCACTGGTTGGAGCCGACACTTGGCTGAGCGAACCAATAAAGGAGCACGAAAGCACCGATGCAGGTGAGGTAAATGAGGTACCACCAGCCGCTCTTTCCGATGTCGTGGAGACGTCTTACAGCTACTGCAAGGCTTGGAATGAAGGTAGCAAGTGACCAGACGATGCTGAGAACGCTCTGTCCGCTGTCCAGTGTAAGGCCAGCAGCGGTAGAAACAACAGATATAGCAACGCTGACGATAATGCTGAACAGTACCACATACCAGTATTCACTGGCAGTAGAACGGCCTTTGAAGTTTGCATAGTTCTTGAAGTACAGCTTTATAGCATCACCGAATCCGACGTGAGCAGGGCTGATGAGTTCACCAGCAGCGACCTTAGAGGCCATAGCGGGGTCGATATTAGGAGCGCCGTAAGGCTGACTGTAACCGTAGTTCTGGCCGTAGCCGTTATTCTGACCATAGCCAGGCTGACCGTAGCCGCCCTGCTGGCCGTAAGCATTATTCTGACCGTAACCGGGCTGACCGTAACCTCCCTGCTGGCCATATCCGTTATTGGCATCGCCGCCGGCAGAGTAGTTTGGATTTGAAGCTCCGCAGTTATTGCAGAACTTGTCTGAGGGCAACATTTCGTTGCCGCAGTAAGTACATTTCATATCTTATCCCTCCTTAAACCTATTTTACCAGACCTATAGCCTTTTGTCAATACTTGGAGGAGACTTTTCCGGTATTTTTCCGAAAAGTCGTGTAAAGACAAAAAAACCTCGCAGGATAGCCCTGCGAGGCGATTTTTCGTATAATCCCAATAGGGATAAAATTATCTCTTCGAGTAAGGCGCATCGGCACTTGTAATTTATTCTATTGTTTGCGAAAATGCCTGTTTTACGGCACTTTCAATGCTTTAACTTTGTTTTCTTTATCTTTTGTTTCCTACGATTTTGTAACTTTAAAGACCAGATAAAGACCAGCGAAAGACCAAATCATTTTGGCGTACTCATGTTATTATCATTTCAAATCACGGATTACATTTTTGAACACCGTGAATCAGTTGAACCACGGAAACCGTTTTTGATTACCGTGAAATAACATAACAGAGGTAAGAACCATGAGCAGATACAAAAGCGTACATCTCCTCGCTTGAGGAATGACCATTATGAAATTTATTCAAACTCATAATCATCATGTTCTTTTTTTCAGCTGTTCATAGTTATGATATTACTTTTACTATGGATGCGGTATCATCATCGTTTAACTTAATTTCACAAATATTCAAGTCGTACATAGTATTATTGAGTTTGATATATCTACACATATCAAGAAAGTATTCATCGTTAATTCTCGAATCAAGAATTTTAAGAATACTTTTTCCTGCTTCAGTAAGAACAAATACTTCAAATTGTAATACTTCGTGTTCTTGCGTGTTTTCTATAATTAAGCCATAATTATCGGTATTTAATATAAAACCTCTTATTAACGGAAAGTTTTGAACTATAGGAATAGAATTGATCAGTCCACAATCGTTTAATTTAACAATATCTTCGTATGTAAAACCATATTTATTGTATATTGAATATTCTTTGATAACAAAATTATTTATTACAATATGGGATAACTTCTCAAATAATTCTGCCTCGTTTTTACTTATATTTTTCAAAACCTCTAAAGTTCTCAAGGAATATGAATTAGGTTTTTTTACCTCACCTGCTAAGATTTTTCCCCATAGTTTTTGTAGATCACTATCATTTATATCTTCAACAGAATTCATAAATCTCATCATCCAACCTGTATCAACTGGATCGTTGCTTACAAGTTCTGAATCTTCAAGCGTAGAATATGCATTATAAACAACAGCTTCAATGTTTTCTTGCTTTGTAATTTCCTGAAACGCTATTCGCGCACCTGTTCGTTTAATTAGTTCCTCATAATCACTTACATCAATTTGAAACGTTTGATCTGAGTTGTATTGAATTGGCATATCACAGTTATCTCGTATAGCAGAACCAATTTTCTGTATTTCATACGCTTTTGCATCAGCCATTTTTTTCGTATAACAAGGTAAGTAAGCTTTTCCAAGAGCAGCAGTAACGTTATCAATTAGTTTTTCAGCTGGTGATATCAATGCTTTAACAATTTCTGTCGCACCCATATTTATATTCTCCTTAATATATTCAAAATTTATGTATCCAAACCGTCTGTTGAATAAACCGAATCAAAATGTTTCTTCAAGGTTAATCCACGGAGTTTCATCTTTAATATTGACTAATTCATTTATAAGTAAATTAAGATTTTCCATATATATCACTCCGCATAAATAACTTCCTCATCCAGCATCTTCAACGCTTCCTGTTCAAGCAGATAAGCCTTATATCGATTTTCATTTGCTTGCAAAGCAAGATCATTGATCTGCTTCTGAATATTTTGATTTTTCAAGATAGGTATTTGTATCTGACGTACATGATTATCATCGATTTCGTCTACAACTGAGCCATAAGTAAAGCGCTTAATAAGCTCATAACCGTAATCTGATGATAAGAAGGTAGAAATATAGCCGGCAACATCATTGTTTGCAGGTACAACACGAATGATATGCTCACTTGCGACCCAGTTTTGCCAATGCTTCGGAACAAGGCATACTTTTCCGATTGTACCACTTCGGGATATAAGCGTAGTATTCTCTTGGATTTCAAGCTCGTTTATGATACGTTCATCGTGCTTACTCTTGGATAAGAATTTTTTGTTTGATGGATCCAGTTCATACATTTGCTTACCACCAAATAATACGGTTCCGTACCCTTCATCAACATAAACACGTTTAAATCTACCGGGCAGAACAACATCACTGCTTATTCTTTCATCTCCCACAGTAGTAACTTCAGCTGCATTCTTTTTCAGAATATCGACAATAGCGTCAACTATCGGCACATGGTAAGAAGCATCGGCTCTGCCTGCCATTTCGCTCAGCTTAACATTAAAAGTCTGAACGCTTTTGCTTTTATCAAGAGTGTCAACCTTTATTTCACTGATAGGCGGCAGATTGAGTTCCTTTACAAGTAATGCCTGTGCCTGATCAATAAGAGCATTGGATTCGTCTCTTAAATCATAGGACTTCATAATAAGATCATTGATTTTTGCCTTGATACTATCGGGAGCATTAGGAATCGGAACGGTATCTAAGTGTTCAGACTCAATATGTGTAATTACAGCACCATACTTGTTTGTTATTAATATTTGACTTCCGATTTTGCTTTTAAGATAAGTGTAAATATAACCGACATCAACAGGATTCTTGCAATCAATCCTTAACAAGTCATGGCTGAATATAGCATTATCAAGCGTTTTGGATACAAGAGATACTTTTCCAATAGTCCCTGAACAAGTAAGCAGTATCTGCCCTTTATGAACTCTAAGAGAATCAATATCTACCTTTGTTTTCTTAGAAATATAACCATCTGGTGTCGGCTTTAGATCAACAACAGAAGAAGGCTGATAAATCGGGTATTCTGATTTCTTTACCCAGATACGTTTGAATCTTCCGCAGGTGTAAGATGTAGTTAATCCGTTTGCTCCTCCAAGAGAGGTGATAGGATACTTGTTATTGTTGATTAAATCCCACGCTTGCCTTGCCTCGACATCAAAAACGCTGGCTTCAAGTCTTTTACCACGTTCAACCATTTCGGCAAGAGAAACCGAACACCATTTTACGGGTGCTTCGCTGATTTCTATTTCAGCCTTCGGAGCATTATCAATTTTTCTGGCTAAATTGTCTACCATGATAATCCCTCCTGTTTCTTCCACTGAGCAAATATCTCAGGAACATCAGGTGTCTGATCATCTTCTATCTTTGTCTTGCGTTCATGAGCAACAGTTCTGTCGCCTGCACTTGTTTCATCAAGCACATACACATTATTCTTCTCAGGAATGAGTATTTCGTTGCCTTCCTTATCACGCTTGAAGATAGGTGTTCCTCTCTTATCATGGCCGATTTTCTCAACCATAGCCATGAAGATGTTGTAATCAGCCATACTTCCGCTTTTTTCTTCCTTATCCTTCTGCTCCTGAGTTTTCTTTTGCAGGAACAGAACAGAAGTCTGAGTGCCATTTCTCGGCTGGAAGGTGTCAGCGTGAAGGTCTATACTTGCAACTATACGATGATTATGGATAAGCCATTCTCTGATATAACCAAGTCCGGGAGAACCAAGAATTGAGTCAGGCAGAACGATGCCCATACGACCACCGGGAGCAAGAAGCTGTGTGCAGCGCTCAATAAAGAGTATCTCAGGAGGAACAGATGACTGCAAACGGTCTGTCATAGTCCACACATTGGTTTTCTTGTCGCACTCCCAGATATGAGCAAGTTCAAACTGTTCAAGTATATTCTTATCTTTAACGGGTATTTTGCTACCGAAGGGCGGATTAGTTACTATAACATCAAAGAACTCTAATGTCTTATGATTGCGTATGCTTGATTTTTCAACACCAAGAGCCTCTGCCAGCTTAGTACGGAATTCATCAGTCCATTCGTGAGGAGGTAGGAGAGAGTTGGTCTGTAATATATTACCGCTGCCGTCATTGTTCATGACCATGTTCATCTTTGTGGCTTTTACAAGATCGGGGTTAATATCAAAGCCGAAATAGTTGTGAGCTGCCATATCGGAGATTTTCTCCTGAAACAGCTTCTTGGTATCGTAGTCCCAATCTTTCTGCGGAAGTCCGATCTGCTCAGAAAATTCAGCTTCAAGCTGAGCTATAACATGAGTCATTGCAGTAACAAGAAATCCTCCCGTTCCGCAAGAGCTGTCCAATACTTTTTCATCAACCTTCGGATTAACCATCTCAACAGTCATTTTCATGACATTTCGAGGGGTAAAGAACTCACCACGATCGCCACGCAGGTTCGCACCTACTATTTCTTCATAGGCTTTACCCTTAATATCAATATTGGTATTGAGAAGACTGTATTTCTGCAATTCGCTTACAATATAAGCGAGACTTCTCGGTGCCAGCTTTATTTCGTCATTAGAATCAAATATCTTGCCGTGCTTTTTCTTAACACGCTCAAAAATTTTGCTAATACGCTTCTTAACCGTTAGCTGCCCATCGGGATTTGAACGTTCCTCGGAAGTTGTATAGAATTCCAGAGGGTTAGGGATATTACGCTCGTCTTCTATCTTACAGAAAATAACCTTTAACAGTTCAAAGAATGCTGGCTGCTTCTGCAAACCATCATTCACATGAATATGATTATGGCAGGTTTTGAATACAAAAAGCAGATTGTCATCGTAAGCGTTTTTGAGAGATGTACGCTTTGGACGGTTGATATCGTCGAGGTTTCCGTCAGCAGAAGGAATATCGTTATAATCCATGAAGTCAATCTGACCCTGATCATTAACGTATTTCTTAAAAACTTCCTTTTGCTTGCCGTTTGTCCACATTCCCCACTCGCAATTAGGGCAGGCAGACATATAGGACTTCAACTGCTCAACGCCATCTTTAGCGTTTCTTGCATCAACAGTTTCCTTTTTGCACTCAATAATTATATACACATTCTCCTGCTTTTGCTCAGTGCAATCCTTTTTGAATATAACAATATCAGCTCTTGGCTTTCTTGAACCGAGCTGAAGAGTGTATTCTATCTTTATCTGTGAAGCATCGTATTTATGCTCGTTTATCAATCTTTTCTCAATAGTCTGGCGGACGTATTCTTCGGGTGTATCGTTACGGAACTTACCGTCAACGTAGTCACATATTTTTCCGTCAGGTATAGAAATAATCTTATTATCAGCCATTGTTTTACCACCTTTCGGTATATCTATTCCAATTGGGCATAATACACCATAATATACATGATAACATATTTCTGAATAGGTTTCAATACTTATTCAGAAACAAATTTATTACATTTTGTTAATATGGTTATTATAACTTCGACTCCACCGGAATCAAAGTCCCACTCAAAAAGAAAGGAGCCAAGAAGCAAGCTCCTCAGCTCCATATCCTTATTCACCCCCCGTAAACATCACCTGATAACTCAGCCCTGTAAACTCCCTGAGAAAGTCCATATCTGAGAAATTCAGACCGTAGTTATGCGTTTTACCGCTGTCCTTGCCCGTGTATAGGTACTCCATCTTCTCCTGATCGAGATGCTCGGTGCGGAGTGCTTCACGGTCAAATCCTTTTTCTTTCAGATGATACAGCACTATGCGTGAGAGCTGCACCTGCACGATGCGATAGCTCTCGGTATCGGCACAGTGATCGAGAATGCCCAATATATCAAATATCGTTTCAGTGTCCTTCAAATGCTCGGTGTCATACTCAGCTTCGGGAGTGTACTCAATATACTTATCATTATTGAGGAACTGCACCGTACAATTCACATAGGGAATTATTTTCAACTGCATTTCCAGGCTGATCTCGCTTCCACGGCGCAGACTCACCCACCGCTGTGACAGGGAGCTTACCGACTTGAACACGCTTCTTTTCTTGTTTGCCTGCGGAATGATCGGCGTATCGTCCTCATTGATAAGGTAATCTATCGGAACATCGAAGTATTCCGCTATTCTCGTTATCATGTCGAGGTTCGGCATACCGTCATTCACCCATTTGGTGACGGTCGCAGCCGAAATGCCCAGCTCTGTGGCTAACGCTCTCGGCTTCAAACCGTGTTCATCACATAATTCATTATATTTTCTCCAAAAGATGGTCATTTTGTGTCCCTCCAATTTGTGCAAAAGGCAGAACTTAACTTGTTCTGATTATTTTTACTTGACAAATGCTACTTAGGTAGCATATAATATGATTTAGAGATTGAAACGTGTTATTTCATTTCATATTATAGCACATCAAATGCAATCTGTCAAGATAAATAAAGAAAAAATAACAGACAAAGGAAAAGACAACATGAATACTATTAAATGGGGAGAACCCCGACCGCTTCGGCAGAGTGCGGACGCTATCCCTTTTCCGCTCGATGCGTTGCCGAGTGTCCTGCGAAATATGGCGCAGGCGATCTCGGTCACGACTTCCACCGATGTGGGAATGGCAGGGACGGCGATGCTCTCAGCCGTGGGCTACTGTTTTACAGGTCTGTATCGTCTTGCAGGCAAGGCAGACCACACTGAACCGCCTGTGCTGTATTCGATCATCATAGCACAGCCTTCTGAAAGAAAAAGTCCTGTGATGCACTTTATCAAAGCACCGTTCGATACCTTTGAGAGCAAGTACAACAAGGATCACCGTGAGGAAATGTACAAGGCACAGCAGGACGTTAAGGCACTTGAAGCTCGTGTCAAAGCAATGGAGAAAGAGGACGAGCCTGACACAGCCGCAATTGCAAAGCTCCGTGTGCAGGCGGATAATATCCGCAACACCACTCCTATCCGTATCGCAGTTGACGATATTACACCCGAATCTCTTGTGATAGAGCTGAGTGAGAATGATAGTCTGCTGATGATCTCTGACGAAGCCGGAATGCTTTCCAACTTCAACGGAAAATACAACGGTGGTATTCCAAACCTCGACTTGCTTCTGAAATCGTGGAATGGTGAGAAGTACATCTGCAACAGAGTTATTCGGGGACGAACGGAAATTCCCCGTCCTTATCTTTCAGTTGCACTCGCAGGTCAGCCGTATATCTGGGACAACATGATGAATGATACCGCTTTCAGGTCAAGCGGACTTATCGCACGTTTTGTTCCATGCTTTGCTAAGAGCGATGTAGGAAAACGGAGATATGATACTGCACCTATATCAAAAGAGGTCAGAGAGCAATACCACGAATTTATTCATCAGCTTCTGAAAGGTAAAAAGGATTGGAACGGAGAGGAAACGATACTGCATTTGTCTCGTCATGCTTCCGAGGAGTATATCGAATACTGCAACAACTATATCGAAAAAGAGATCAAGGAATCCATGTGCTGCTGTCAGGACTGGGGC
>CACWPR010000044.1 GCA_902762855.1 Ruminococcus flavefaciens | reverse complement strand
CTTGCATCAGATGTAATATATGAATTTAATAAAGGAGAGCCGTTAATATCATGTCCCTCAATGCTGCATTTGGTTCGTTCCCATGTGACATAATGAGCTATACCAAGTCGCTCCCATTCAAAACTGCCAGGATTTAATCCTTGCTTAGACAGTTCAATTGATTCTTTCTCAGATACCTCATTATTTGTTACAAGAATACAGCGACGCTTCCCGCCGTCTTCGCTGTTTAATAAATTAACTGCATGAAGTGTGGTACCAGAGCCAGCAAAAAAATCCACAACTAAAGCGTTTGGTTTATTAGATACAAAAAAGTTCAAAGTATCTTTTACTGCATATATTGACTTAGGATAATCAAAGCGTTTCCCTATGATAGCATTCAGGATATTCGTACCATATGTTTCTGCATTATGCGTTTTCATATTCCAAACACGCTTAGGAGGAGTTTTGCCTTCATCTGTATAGTGAGCAATTATTGAACCGTCTGTATCTCTGCCAACTATCACAGCTTTTCCTGTTTCTATATCTTCTATTGTTCCTGATGGTAGATAGTATACTGTTCCAGTGTTGTTTTCTGGATTCCAATTATTAACTTTTAGATATCCTTTACCAAGATTGATTCTTGCTTGTTCAGGGATTAGACTCCATAAGCGCTCATCTCCATCTTTACTTAGAGGATATAACGCAACACAATTATCTGGAACAGGTATTGTATGTCTATCTATACCATGTGGAATTACATTACCAATAGAATGAATAATGCCACTGTCTTTATTAACAAAAATCGGATAAAACTGATTTGGACGAGATTCTCTTTTAGCTTGAGGCGCTCTTCTTCTGAATCCTAACCATTCAATGTCTCTATCAATTTTCTTTTTTATTTCATTATCGAGCATATTATATTTGCCTGGATATAATGAAGAAGCGCCAAATTCAACTATGAAAATATATTCTTCAACTCTTGAAAATTGACCAGTTCTAACTACTCCTTTGGCACTGATGACACTTGTTATCATTTGCATTCTTGCTTCTGGAAATAATTCTTCAAGTAAGCAGCCAAGATGCAAATACTCCATTTCGTCAATTGTAATAATAAGAACCGAATCCGATGGGTTAAGGAGTTTTTTGGCGATTTTTAGTCTCTTTTGCATCATTGAAAGCCATTTGCTATGACGATATGCATCACTTCCATCAACATAATTGCAATTGTATTTCCAATCCTTGGAGTCCTCCTTGTTATATGGAGGGTCAATATAGATGCAGTCCACCTTACCGGCATAGAGGTATTCAAGAAGCTGCAATGCATGGTAGTTGTCAGCTTCAATCAACGTGTGCCAGAGATCGCTGTCGGGAGCGTTGCAGACGGTATCAATAGGCTTCAGGTAAGGATATATTGGCTCACCAAATTCTGCAACAGCGACAAGATCGTTTAAGGCAAGCTCAACCTCTGCATGATCTATTCTATGTTCACAAACCGCCTTATCTCCATCAATAGAGCGCACTACATAGATATCTGATACTTGTCCGGTTTTCAGTGCAACTTTTGAACCGACCTTAATATCCACATCATATAGTGGAGTGCATTCTGGAAGATGCTCCTCAAAGACCAAGCCGAACTTCTTCTGCTTGTTAAGCTTATTTGCCTCAGCCATAATTCGATCTCTGAGTGTAGGATCATCTATCTGCTTTATCAAATCCTGTAATAATGCCATTGCTTTTTACCTCATTCTTTCGCATACGTTTTATTCTTTATAATAAATCAGGAATTTTATAATACTCTGACAGATTTCATAAAAGTATTGCCTCTATTATACCACATATTGCCGTATTTTTCAAGTGGAAAAGAAGCAATTTTTTACCGATTCGTCAATCATGGGATTTTGGGGAAAATAAGGACAGGGGTTCAATTCCCCTCGCCGACACCATAACCCGTCTCCGCCATTTCGCCATCAATTTCAAGAGAAAGTGTGCTTCTGAGAATAGGTATCATTTAAGGTAGGTCACGTTCATTTGCACGTTGAACCCACAAACTTTTTCAGGGCACCAAGATAAAACAAAATCCCCAAATACCGTTATTACATGGTATTTAGGGATTTTTGTAACCTTTCCGGTTACGCATTTTCAATTGGTGGAGGCGAACACAGTTGAATCCGTGTCAGAAAGTTTGCAAATGGCTATATATAGCCGTTTTCGGCACTTTAGAACAGCCGGATTTTGAGTGCCTTTCAGGTCGTAACCATCTGAAAGTGAGTATTTTTATAACTGCACCAAAAACTCAATCGATGCAGCTGTGTGGGAAGGCATGGTAGCGGTAGCCTAATTGAACCACTGTCACCGAAAATTTGGCTATTTTAAGCCAAAAACAAGCACTTTGAACAGCGGGTAAAATTGCACAAATGTTGGGGAGGGGGACGTCCGCTTTTTGAAAGGTTAAAAGGGAGAAAACCGCTTAGATACGGTTTTCTCCCTTTTGTAACATTTGCATATACGCATTTTAAGATGGTGGAGGCGAGGGGAATTGAACCCCTGTCCGAAAGTTCATTCATGCAACTTTCTACGAGCGTATTGCACCTATTGAGATTCCCTTAGCAGGCCGCCGGTACACGGGCTGGAAGCCAAGGTAGTCCGTATACATTCCTGAGGCACGGACGCTCCTCAGGAACGTTCACCACTGATCGATGCCCAAGCGGAAGCCGTGGTACTCATCCGGTGGACAGAAGCTGACTTAAGCAGCTACCAGTGCACTATTTCTAGTTACTGTAATGTTATTTCTTGCGTTTATATTTAAACGTGGCGCGGATTAAGGAGAGCACGCCGTACTCCGCTCGCTTATCACACTTCAAAACCCCCGTCGAAACCTTTACGCCCCCATTTCTGAGGGATAACGGTGGTACGCAAGCAATGATAATGTATGATTATTATACAACAATTATTCATCGTTGTCAAGGGGGATATCCTGTTGAAAAAAGAAAAAAGGGACGGAAAAATTCGTCCCTAAGTCAGAATAATGTTTTACAGTCCGAGGAGCTGTTTTTTCTTTGCGTTATACTCCTCCTGAGTAATAGCACCGGAATCAAGGAGCTGCTTGAATTTTGCCAGTTCATCGGCACTGGATATCTGTTGGATATTTTGAACTACTTGAGTTGATGAAGTTGCCTGCTGAGATACATCATTCTTATTTCTCAGCAATCCAGAGACAGTATTGAATATTTCGTCACGGTTTTTTATGAAAGAGAACTTTATCAATCCTGAAGCTGTAGCAACAGCAACGCCTTTTATTCCTCCCATTGCAATGGCAGTGACCTGGTTTATAGGGAGTTCAACACGTTTTCCCCAAGCACATTTTCCTATAACACGGTTTTCTGTCACTATTATCTCATTATCAGCAAAAACGACAATAAGTATAATACCAATAACAACTGAAAGACCAAACAATATCAATGGTATTGTCCAGAAATAAAGGTCGCCGATATACCTTGAAAAGAGAAATTCTTCTCCACCACCATATAGTGGTTCCCTTCCAACCAAATAAAAAATAACGCAGAGTATAAAAGATACAACGAAACCGATTATCCAAGTATATACAGCTTTCTTGCCCAAATTATAGCCTTGTGATTTTACGAGAACCTTTTCATTTTCCACGGTATCACTCCTAATGGTTTTATTATATGATAATAAATTAAAAAAGTGATGATCCTGTGAAGAATAGGTGAAAAAGTCAGGAGCAAATAACTATTTGTAGGCATATACAGCAAGATCGGACTTGCGTGGCGGGTCACCTCATTGGATGCTTTTTGCAGGATACAGATTCAAAAGACGCCTTTTGCAGGTCAGGCTTGAGCTATCTGACTGCCGAACTTCATCAGAAACTGTTCCTGCGGTATTACTATGGTTATTTTTCTGCTGATATTGAAAACCTGTTGCTCAACTGATGCCGGAAAAGTCATTGACATAATATCGAACGTATGTTATAATATAGGGTAAAGAACTTGTAAAGGGGGCGTGAAAAATGTCTGACGCAAAAGAGATACTTTCTATGATACTCAGCGATGAAAAGCTGCTAAACAGCAAGGCCTTCCGGGATCGTGTCTACACCGACCAGCCTATCCTCAGACCTGCTTCACAGCTCCGGAAGTCTGAGACTCCGCAGCGTATCAAGGACATGAAGAGCCTTGCTTTCTCACCGGAGGCCTACTGGAAAACCAGCGCATGGCTGTTCTATACTCAGGGGAAGTTCATGGAGGACTACTCAGACTGCGCTCCCTATAATGACGATATATCCGGCTATTACCCCACATACCGGGACTTTGATACCGCTCAGCTAAGGGGTTATTTTACATGGAGGGGTAGGGTGAGAGCTGGAGACATCCGGGAGGCTCCGCAGCCTTTCGCTGTGATGTATATGTACGAGCTGATAAACGGCATAGGCTGGTCTGACCCCCTTGATGGACTGGCTCTGATGAAAAAGTTCGGGGAAGCCGTTTCTCAGACAGACCCTTCTCTTGCACGCTTTTACCGGCAGTGGAGCCTCGACTTTGCTGTGTACTACGAGCTGCCGTCATCCGCTGTTGAGGACCACCCGGAGGTGCTCTGGGACTCTCATCTGCTGAAGCTCATGCACTGGGAGGACTCCGCAGATGAGGAGCTCTTTCAGGCAATATCCGCACTCTCAGGCTATCAATTTGATAAGTCACGGTACTTCGGGGAGTTCCCGGAGAGAGCTGAGAAAAACGTTCTTGCCTGTTTCAGAAGACTGTCTGAGTTCTTCCGTGACCACCGGAAAAAAAGTCTCTGTGCTCACTGGTTCGGCAATCCTGCGGAAATGACCTGTCGGCTCTTTGAGTCCTCAGTATTCTATGACAGACAGCCCAACAGGAGCTGCTCCTATGCCCTCGATGAGATAAATACATACACCTGCGTAAATGGTGTGTGGAGGTGCAGAAGGTACTATGGGAGCCGAAGCAGAAACAAGTCTCTTGGAGAATTTGCAAAGGCTGTGGATGCCGCTCTCCGTGAGCAGTACGGCTACAGGTTCAGGCTCAGGACTGAGGACGTCCCGAAAAATGTGCTCAGTCTCATAAAAAAGACTGTTGAAGAAATTGCCCTGTCTGAGCAGAAGGCTCAGGTCAGAAAAGTGAAGATAGATATAGACCTTTCGCAGCTTGACAGCATACGCAGAGCTGCGGCTGAGACCCGTGACAAGCTCATTGTCGAGGAAGAGGAGGAGCTCCCGGAAGCTGCCGCTCCGGCACCTGCTGAGGAAATTTCCTCAGATGTTGGCTCCGGTCTCCCCACAGACCCGGCAGAATCCGCCTTCCTGAGAGCTCTTCTTAGCGGAGGAGACTATGTTTCTGCGGCGAAGTCTGCGGGAACAATGGTCTCGATACTTGCGGATTCGATAAACGAAAAGCTGTTTGATATGTTCGGTGATACCGTTATAGATTTCTCCGGAGACTGCCCGGAGGTCATCGAGGACTATGCCGACGAGCTTAGAGAATGTTTAGGTGCTTTGTGATGCATACCGGACATACTCTGAAAGGAATGACAGACCTATGAATGAAAATATCAGGATACCTAAACGTATAGCTTCAGCGGTGATAAACTCCCTTAAAGGAGGAGTCGTGCCACGTACAGGACTTCCCTATATCACTGTCGGAAGAGGTCCGGAGATAGATGCTCTTCTGCATGATGTGGAGATAATCGCAGACGGAGGTGCGGCTTTCAGGTTCATTGTGGGAAAGTACGGAAGCGGCAAGAGCTTTCTCTTGCAGACTATCCGCTCTCATGTTATGGACAGGAATTTCGTCGTTGTGGATGCTGACCTCTCACCGGAGAGAAGGCTCCAGGGCACAAAGGGGCAGGGACTTGCCACCTATAAGGAGCTAATAAGGAATATGTCTACCAAGACAAGGCCGGACGGCGGCGCTCTCACACTTATACTGGACCGCTGGATAAGCTCAGTCCAGTCGGAGACTGCCGCTGAGACTGGGCTCGATGACAGCTCACCGGAGTTCGCCGGGGCAGTGGAAAAGAAGATATATGAGGTAATAGGCGCTCTCAATGAAATGGTGCACGGCTTTGACTTTGCCAAGCTCCTTACCGTTTACTACCGGTCCTATATCACTGGCGACGACGAGAGCAAGGCAAAGGTCGTAAAGTGGTTCAGAGGGGAGTACTCCACCAAGACTGAGGCAAGGTCCGAGCTGGGTGTGAATATCATCGTCTCCGACGATGACTGGTATGAGTATATCAAGCTCTTTGCTGTGTTCCTCAAAAAAGCAGGATACAGCGGACTGCTGGTGCTGGTGGACGAGCTTGTGAATATCTACAAGATACCGAACAGCATAACAAGACAGTACAATTATGAAAAAATACTCACCATGTATAACGACACCCTCCAGGGAAAGGCAAAGTACCTGGGTATCATCATGGGCGGTACTCCTCAGTGCATAGAAGATACCAGAAGGGGAGTCTACAGCTATGAGGCGCTCAGGTCAAGGCTTGCAGAGGGAAGATTCGGCAGAGAGGGCATCAGGGATATGCTGGCTCCCGTTATCCAGCTCACCCCTCTTACCTACGAGGAGATGCTGGTCCTAACAGAGAAGCTGGCTGACATCCATGCAAGGCTCTTTGACTACGAACAGAAGATAACTCAGGAGGATATGGTCTCCTTCATACAGCAGGAATATTCCCGTATCGGTGCGGATTCCCATATAACTCCCAGAGAGGTCATCAGGGACTTCATCGAGCTTCTGGACATTATCTTCCAGAATCCTCAGATAGACGTTTCCGGGTTCATATCCTCCGGCGAGGCAGTGGGAAGTGCGCCCTCTGAAAGCGGTGATGTGGACGAGGAGTTTGCAGAATTTGAGATATAGCGCCAAGGAGGATGTGCTATGAACGTTTTCGACAGGTATGCACCTTTTATACAGGACTTCATATACCGCAATAACTGGGAGTCCCTGAGAGGCATACAGGCCGCCGCCGGGGATGCAATATTCAACACCGATGAGAATGTGCTGCTCTCAGCGTCAACTGCCTCCGGCAAGACTGAGGCCGCATTCTTCCCCATACTCACCCTCTTTTCCGAGGATATGCCAAGGTCGGTAGGAGCTATATACATCGGCCCTTTGAAAGCGCTGATAAACGACCAGTTCATGCGGCTCACCGAGCTGTGCGAGGAGGCGGACATCCCGGTATGGCACTGGCACGGGGACGTTGCACAGTCCCACAAGAACAAGATGATGAAACACCCATCCGGCATACTCCAGATAACTCCGGAGTCACTGGAGGCCATGCTCATCCGGAAGCATTCCGCAGTAAGCAAGCTGTTCGGGGACCTGAGGTTCATCGTCATTGATGAGGTGCATTCCCTGATGCGTGGAGACAGAGGCGGACAGACCTTGTGCCTCATAGAGAGGCTCTCAAAGCTGGCAGGGGTGAATCCAAGAAGGATAGGCCTTTCCGCCACTATAGGCGACCTGGAGGCGGCCGGGGAGTTCCTTGCTGCCGGTACCGGAAGAGGAACTGTAATCCCACGCATACAGGACAAGGGTGTCCGCTGGCGGCTGTCAATGGAGCACTTCTATATAAGCCAGGAGAATGCTCCGGAGGACAAGGAGGTCCCAGGAGCTCTTCCGGTGCTGGATGACAGGACAGACTCTGCACCTGAAAATGCCGATGCAGGAATGGGATATATCTTTGAGCATACAAGGGGTAAGAAGTGCCTTATCTTCGTAAATTCCCGTGAGGAGTGCGAAGCTGTCACCACTACCCTGAGGTCCTACTGCGAGGCAAATCATGAGCCGGACCGATTCCTCATACACCACGGCAACCTTTCCCAGGCATACCGTGAGACCGCTGAGGCCGCTATGAAGGACGATGATGTCTTTATGACTACCTGTACTACCGCTACCCTGGAACTTGGTATCGACATCGGCAGGCTTGAAAGAGCCTTCCAGATAGACGCTCCCTTTACTGTATCCTCATTTTTGCAGAGGATGGGCCGTACAGGCCGCCGTGACCTTCCGCCGGAGATGTGGTTCGTTGTCAGGGATGAACTGCCGGAGCCGAGAAGTATGCTGCCGGAAACTGTTCCGTGGAAGCTGATACAGGGCATAGCTCTCGTACAGGTGTACCTCGAAGAGCGTTGGGTGGAGCCTCCTAAGCTGGACCGCCTGCCTTATAGCCTGCTTTATCATCAGACTATGAGCACTCTGGCATCCTGCGGAGAAATGACTCCGCCGGAGCTGGCTTCACGGGTGCTTACCCTGAAATATTTCCACCGCATATCCCAGGAGGACTACCGTATACTTCTCAGACATCTTATCGAAAACGAGCACATCCAGCGCACTGAGGAGGGGGGACTCATCGTGGGACTGGCCGGAGAGCGGATAGTCAATTCCTTCAAATTCTACGCTGTTTTCCAGGAAAATGAGGAGTACACCGTCAGGTGGGGTTCACAGGAGCTGGGTACCCTTGTGATGCCTCCTCCTGTCGGTGAGAAAATTGCTATCGCAGGCCATGTGTGGGTAGTCGAAGAGGTAGACCACAAGCGCAGACTTGTCTACTGTGAGCAGATAAAGGGCAAGGTACCAGCTTATTTCGGTGAGTGTCCCGGCGACATCAATACACGGATACTGCTCAGAATGAAACAGGTACTGGCTGAGGACAGGAGCTACCCGTACCTCATGAAAAACGCTGTGCTCAGACTGGAACAGGCAAGACAGTCCGCAAGAAATTCCGGAGTCACCGACCAGCCGCTGGTGTGCCTTGGCGGAAATATGTGGTGTCTCTTTCCGTGGCTGGGGACCTATGCCTTCTTCGCCATGGAGCGGTTTCTTAAAATCAAATGCAGCGGCAGACTGGGACTTCGTGGGATGGACTCCTCACGGCCTTATTATATACAGTTCACCATGAATGTCTCTCCGGGGGATTTCTTCCGCATTCTTGCAGAGGAGGCTAAGGTCCCTTTCGACCCAATGGAGCTGGTATATCCCGGCGAGGTGCCGGTTTTTGAAAAGTACGACGAATATCTGCCGGAGGTGCTTGTGAAAAAAGGCTTTGCCCTTGGCATTCTCGGCATTGAAGAGATGAAGGCGAGAGTCCTTGAATGGGAGGCTCTTGCAGAAAGGGGAGGTCAGGATGATATACCTTCTTGAGGATGAAAGCGGTATCAGGAATTTCGTGATATACGCTCTCAATAATTCCGGCTTTGAGGCGGAAGGCTTTGAGACACCCTCAGCATTTGACAAGGCCATGGCAAAACAGCTCCCGGACCTTGTACTGCTGGACATAATGCTCCCGGAGGAGGACGGACTGTCCATACTCCGCAGGCTCCGGAGCAGCAGCGCAACACGGAAACTGCCGGTTATAATGCTCAGCGCAAAAGGCACTGAGTTCGATAAGGTGACCGGTCTCGACAGCGGTGCGGATGATTACATCTCCAAGCCCTTCGGAACTATGGAGCTCATCTCAAGGGTAAGGGCTCTGCTGAGAAGGTCCGGAGCCGATGAGACTGCCGCAGAGGTCATAAGCCTGGGCGGTATAAGCATACTCCCTCAGCAGCATGAGGTCACCGCAGACGGGACTCCTGTTGCACTGACTCATAAGGAATACGACCTGCTGCTCCTTCTGGTAAAAAACAAGGGCAGGGTGTTTTCAAGAGACGAGCTTCTCCAGAAGGTCTGGGGATATGACTTCTCCGGCGAGAGCAGGACCGTTGATGTCCATATCAGGACCCTCAGGGCCAAGCTGGGAGATTCCGGCGACCTTATAATGACTGTCCGTGGTGTGGGCTACAAGGCAGGTGAGCCTGTTTGACAAAAAGAATAATCCGGAGCATAATCCTTGTAGCTACAGTTGCAGTTGTGCTGTCAGCGGTGATAATCATTTCCTTCGTCAACCGCTCCTATTCCGACAAGATAATGGAGGAGCTGAGGACAGAGTCGGAGCTGATAGCTCAGGGCGCCGAAATGAAGGGTATCGCCTACATGGAGCATCTGGAACTGGAGGATATGCGTGTCACATGGATAGACCGTTCCGGCAGAGTCATTTTCGACTCGGAGGGCAGGAATGGTGACGGGAAGAATATAATGAAGTCCGAGGATGTTGAGGAGGCATTCCGAAATGGCTCCGGCAGCAGCACCCTGCGCTATGCAAGCATTTCAAGCTCGTCCATGAGCTACTCCGTAAGGCTCCGGGACAATACGGTCATACGTGTGACTGATGTCCATGCGTCATTTGCAGCTCAGCTTGCGGTGATACTTACTCCGCTCCTTGTTTTTCTGGCTCTCGTAGCCGCAGTTTCGGTACTGCTGGCGGAGCGGGTGTCCCGAAGGATAGTCCGCCCGATCAACGATATTGACCTTGACCGCCCTCAGCTTGAAGGCAGCTACCCTGAGCTGAAACCGCTGCTGGACAAGCTGAGATCACAGAACAGACGTGTGGGCAGACAAATGGAGGAACTCCGCCGCAGCAGGGAACAATTCAGTCTGATAACAGACAGTATGAGCGAGGGCATCATACTTGCGGACCCGAAACTCACAGTGCTTGTGTGCAATTCCGGCGCACTCAGGCTCCTTGGCTCAGAAAGTGACCCCGTGGGCCAGAGCATATATTCCCTGAACAACTCCGAGAGGTTCCGCAGATGCGTTCAGGATGCCGCAGGAGGACGTCATTCCGACTGCGTTCTCCATACTGAAAGCGGAGACAGGGAGGTCATTGCCAGCCCTGCTAAGAGCATAGACATCATCACCGGTGTTGTTGTGTTTATTATGGACGTTACTGAAAAGGAAAAGCTGGAGACAATGAGGAGAGAGTTCACGTCGAATGTGTCCCATGAGCTGAAAACTCCGCTGACTACCATATACGGCATTGCAGATATGCTGGAGAGCGGCATGGTAAAGCCTGATGACGTTGCAGGTTTTGGAGGAAACATCCGCAGTGAGGCCGAAAGGCTCATAAACCTTATCAATGACATCGTTGCACTCTCCAAGCTGGACGAGGGCAGTACGTCAGTTGAGACTGAGGACGTTGACCTCCTTGAACTGGCTCAGAGCGTAATTAAACGTCTGGAGCTCTCCGCAGCGGAGAAGGATGTCACCACTGCTGTAACAGGCAGCAATGTTGTGTTCAGCGGCAGCAGGACTATCCTTGAAGAGATAATCTACAACCTCTGCGACAACGGTATAAAGTACAACAAGAATGGCGGTGCCCTTGAAGTAAAGGTCTCTCATGTGCCTAAGACTGCTATCATTACTGTCAGTGATACCGGTATGGGTATACCAAAGGAGCACATAGACCGCATATTTGAAAGGTTCTATCGTGTGGACAAGAGCAGGTCACGGAAGATAAAGGGCACCGGTCTGGGACTCTCGATCGTAAAGCACGGTGTAATGTACCACGGAGGTACTGTAAGGGCTGAGAGCGTCCCCGGAAAGGGCACCGTTTTCACCGTTGAGCTTCCCCTTGGAAAATGAATAAGTCCGGTCAGAATATTCTGACCGGACTTTTCGCTCCCCCTATATCCGGGGAGCTTTTTTTCTTTCGGCTATCCCTTCATATTTACGTTTGGTGGCAAGGCCGCCCCTGATGTGCCGCTCCTGTTTGTTTATCTCAAGAATGTCCTTTACCCGTGTGTAAAGCTCCGGGTCCTCCTTCCGGAGACGGTCGGTAACGTCTTTATGTACCGTACTTTTGCTTATCCCGAATTTTTTGGCGGCGGCACGGACTGTGGTCTTGTTTTCAAGGATATACTGTCCGAGGACCACTGCCCGCTGGTCTGGCTGAGCCTTCAATATCATCCCTCCTTCCATTAAAGTCCATTAGAATTATATGCTGGGAGGAGCGGATAAAGACTTTTTCGGGAAAGTACAAAAATGCGGGTACTGGTGTACCCGCATGAGTTTTATTATTCTGTTCCGATAGTGTCTCTGAATTTCTCGAAGAATGAGAGCAGGGAGTTCTTTCCGGTAAGTGCTTCCTGGTCCATGAGCTGGCAGGTGAATTCGCCGTCGGCAAAGATGTATGCCTGGCCGTTTCCGGCATCTGTGAGCTGGTAGGTCCTGTCGCCGCCGTCTTTGAGGTGATATACTACTGTGAGTATGGGGTCCTTCAGCTCAGGCTCTGCCTCTATGTCAATATCTGACAGATAGACGTTGGAGAATGACCTGTAGAAGTTCTGGAATGCTGTTAATGTATCCTGGTCGTTCAGGTCAAAGGCTGTGCCGTTCATTGTGCCTGCTAAGGCCTCACTGTCGCAGGTGAAGGAGTCCTCACGGCCGTTGAATGAAAGCTCGAATCCGGTTATTTCTGAGTAATCAGGATTGTAGAACTCCTGGAGGATATAGTTGAAGGGCGTATAGTCGATGAAGCCCAGGTCTGCTGTGTAGCAGGATTCAAGCTGATCATCCTCACAGAGCAGGACATAGCGCTCAGTAAGGTCTCCGTAGGTATCTCCTGCAAGGATACGGCGCTCTGTACCGTCCTTACCCTTTACGTATATCTCCGCATAGGGCTCCTCAAGGCCGTAGGGTGCGAGGTCGGCTGGGTCTTTTTCAAGTATCTTCTGGACCTCAAGACGTGTCAGAGTCGCAATGACTGAGCTGACTCTTGTGGAGTCAAATTTGAAGCAGCTGTACTCCTCAGGCAGGCTCCATCCGGTCTCATCGTCGTAGTTAAGGTCGTAGACTACCTCTCCGCCCTTTGATACTGTAAGCTGAACTATATCATAATCAGAGTAGGGGACTATGGACTTGGTATGCAGCATTTTTCCGTCCAGTTTAAGGGCAGAACCATTTATGGTATCCACTGCGTAGGCCTTGCTGTCATTTCCTGTGCTGATGTAGTAGCAGTTGCCTGTGGGGGACATATTTCCCACGTTGATAGTGTAGCTGCTGTCTCCGCTGTAAAGGGTGACTGAGCTTGACGGGGGAGTCAGTCCATAGTTGTCGGCATCTATATCGTAGGAGTCAATGGCGGTCAGGTCGCTGGCATATTCGCAGATAAGTGTGATATAGTCCTGCTCAAGGTCGAAATCTCCTCCGCTGGTGAGCACCCAGTCATCGTCGGACTTCTCGATAGTATAGCTGCCGTCCTCTGCGGTTATCTCCAGCTTTTCTACGGAGTAGGGGTCGAAGTTATATATGCTGAGGGACGCAGCAGCCTCTTCGGCCTGCTTTGTCTCAGTGTCCTTCTTGTTTTTTACAGCCATATATGCGCCCACTGAGCCGCCTGCTGCTATCACAAGAGCAGTGAGTGCAACGATAGGTTTATTCATAGTTTTTCTCCTCATTTAAAATTACTGCCGCAGGCCGAGGACTGCGGCAGGTCGGTATTACAGACAGATCATGCGTGACGGCGTCTGAGCCATACGATAAGTCCCACTAAGGCTACTGCCAGAGGGAATATAACAATGACTGCGATCGTGGACTCTGCCTTCTTTGCACTGGGGAACTTCATGTAGTCATAGGAATTGAGCTTTGTTCCAACTCCGAGTGACTCGTCAGTATCATAGAGCCATGTGTCAGAGAAGAGTATCAGGGTCTGGACACCGCTGGTAGTAGGACACATTGCCTCTGTGTCAACAGGCTCACTGGTTCCGAATACTGTTATCTTTCCGCCGGAGAGCTTGTTGTAGGAGTAGAAGCCATAGTAGAGCTCTGTACCGCTGAGCTGCTCAGCCTCTGCAGCAGTTGCTTCGTTTCCGCCCATTGGAGTGCTCTCTACGGTATAATTTTCAATGCCGTTTGTGAAATCAGGGGTGCTTGCAATGAGCGGCGATACCTCGGTATAAGAAGCTCCGGGGAAGGAGGCCTCAGGCAGATATGTAAAGCTCCTGGTGTTGGAGATACCTGCGTTGTATGCACCGTTGTCGATAAGCATTATTAGCTCAGAGGTAAGGTCCTCTGTATAGTCATTTTCAGCCGCAGTGTTGTCAATGAATTCAACACGCATAAAGGCGGGGTCCTGCTGGCCCTCTCTGTTCCGAAACTGGAGAACAGGAAGAGTCTCAGTGACAAGGTTGTAGTCCATGAGTATGCCGAACTTTTCAAGGAGCTTTTCGATGTTCTTGAAACGTCCCTCAGTCTCGCAGGGGTCTAAGAGGAAGGACATTGAACCGCCTTGGTCAAGGTAATCATTGATAAGGGAGGTCTCGTTGTCTGTAAGGTCCTGCTGAGGACCTGCAAGAAGGAGTATAGCGGTATTTGAAGGTATTGCGCCCTCCTTGTCGAGGTCGAGCTCCTTTACATCGTAGTTCTTGGCGTAGAGCTGCTGAGCGTATATACCGTAGCCGGATTCAAGTGAATAATTCTCTGTGCCGGGGTCATATATGGATTTCTCACCGTGACCCTGGAGGAAGTAAACGGTAGGAAGGGAGCCGTTTGTGACTGTCTTTAAAGCACCTGAGATGAGCTCCTCACCGTCGTAGTGCTGGATGCCGTCTACCTTCTGGAATATTCTCTCGGCCTGGACCTTCTTTATTACGGTGCCGCACTTTACGAAAATGTCAAGCTCGCTGACTCCGAGAATGCCTGTAGGGTCAAGTGAGGACGCTGTCTCAACGTCCTTGTCAGGGTCGATGCAGTGAAGGGTGATATTGTCCCTTGCATCAAGCTCTGTAAGTGTGTGGTAAAGTGAAAGGTACTCCGGATTGTCTTTCAGGTCCTGGAGCTTTCCGAGGTAGTAAATGTCTATCTCCTTGTCCTTGGTCTCATCAAGGAGCTGAACTGTCTTTTCATTGAGAGTATACTTCTTGTTAGGCGTCATATCGTAGACCTTGTCATAGTAGCCTGCGATGAGGTTGACCGGTACGAATATCAGCAGGACCAGTATTGCCAGTATAAATGCGAATGGTCCTGAAAGGTCGAATTTTTTCTTCTTCATTTCAGCTTACCCCCTGTTCCAGCGTCTTCTCTCTATGGATATGTATGTCCAGCAGAGGAGGACTATTATTGCCGACGCAAAGAATACCAGGTCGGAAAGTCGGATGAATCCCTGTGAGAAATAGGCGAATCTGGGCTGTGCAGCAAAGGCTGTCAGTAAAGACTGCAGCTTTGGATACTGTGATACGAAAGCGCTGCGTGAGATGTCGTCAAGGAAGAGGTCCACGAACATGACGAACTCTCCTATTATAGCGGCGATTATCGCACTCTCAGTAAAGGAGGAGATGAGCATTCCCAAGGCTATGAACATTGTGCCCCATGAGAAGAATCCTATGTAGGCACATATGAGCTGGCTTACAACGACTTCGCCGTTCATTTCGGTGATTATCGGGAAGAGGGCTGAGCCTGCTATCATGAAGAGGAATACTGTTACGTTTGCGAAGAACTTTCCAAGAACTATCTTGGCTACGTTCAGAGGTGAGGACATCAGGAGGACCTCAGTACCCAGTTTTCGCTCATCCGCAAAGGTACGCATCGTTATGATAGGGATGAGGAATATGAAGAACATGATTATGTCGTAGAATATCTCGGTGAATGAGAACATCAGTGTGTTCGTTGACTCCAGCTTTGCAATAGGGGAGGCGAACATATAGGTGAACAGGAGCATGAAAAGGGCAGTCAGCGCATAGGCAAAGGGCGTGTAGAAGAAGGACTGCAGCTCCTTTTTATAAATAGAAAACATCAGTTATCCTCCTTTTCGTCGTCGTCAGCCTCAGAGTCATCATCTGCGGAGCTCTCATCCTCAGGGACTATTTCGTCCAGCAGGTCGGAGAGCTTGCTCTTCTGAACAGGCTTGTTTATGAGCTCGATAAATACGCTTTCGAGATTCGGCTTTTCAGTAAATATTTCCATGATACGGATATGGTTCTTGATGAGCTCGTTCATGAGCTTGTCCTGTATCTCATCAGCGTTGCCGTCAAGCTGTACAGTGAAGGAGTATATCTCGCTGCCCTCGTCGTCAATGGAGAGTATCTCCTTGATTCCGTCAGTAGTCTCGATTATGGATGCAACCTTGCTCTTCTGACCCTTTACTTTAATATGTAATGAGAGAGAAGTGCTGAACCGGCTCTCAAGGTTCTCGATCGTGTCGATAGCACGGATGTCGCCCTTGTTTATTATTACTACACGGTCACAGACCTCGCTTACTTCGCTGAGAATGTGGGAACTGAATATTACACAGTGGTCTTTTTTGAGGCTCTTGATGAGCTTTCGCACCTCTACGACCTGATTCGGGTCAAGTCCTACCGTAGGCTCGTCAAGGATGATAAATTTCGGGTCGCCCAGCAGTGCTTGTGCAAAACCAACTCTCTGACGGTAACCTTTTGAGAGATTGCGGATGAGCTTGCCCTTTACATCCTCTATTTTCAGCAGGGACATTACTCTTGCAATTTCCTCTTTACGTTTGCCGAGTGGGATGCGTTTGATGCCGGCACAGAAGGAGAGATATTCAGTGACCTTCATTTCCGGGTAGACCGGAGGTATCTCCGGGAGGTAGCCCATATTGAGCTTAGCCTTGACAGGGTCCTTGGTGATGTCGCTGCCGAAGATCGTGACTTTTCCGTCAGTCATTGGCAGATAGCCGGCTATCATGTTCATGGTAGTGGACTTACCGGCACCGTTGGGTCCGAGAAATCCGAGTATCTCATTATCATTTATAGTAAAGCTGATGTTGTTCACGGCTCTGTTTTTGCCGTAATACTTTGTAAGATTTTCAATAGTGATCATGAGTAGCTCCTTTCATAGATAGTATTATATAAATGTATGTCATGGTACAATAAAGTCATAATAGCATACTGTTTTATTATCCCAGATTTATATTAACCTGAGATTAACAAACAATGAATAAACTATTAATTCGAGAAAAATCTCCTATTTCTCACTTGACAGGTATTGAACAGTTCCTGCTAAATGTTATAGCAAACGTGTGTGAAAATTGTGAAAGTTTATTGTAAAGATGATGAATCTTGAAAACATGGATAAAATGATATTTGGTATTAACAAACTGTTTACAATTTGAAAAATCGGTTCTTTTGAACGGTAGACAAAATGTACAAAAATGGTATCGGGTATGTGTGCATTGCACCAAAATCTTTTCCTTGAAATCGAGAAAACTCACGAAACTGTTGACATGGGATAAAATGTAGCATATAATTATTTTGAAAATAGTTTGAGAATTGTGTGTTCACTACGTGAAGTGCCGCACAGTATACGGATTACCTTCCGTATGTCAATCATTTTCAAACCGCTTTTTAATCCAATATTTTTATGAGAGGGGTAAAAAACAAATGATAAGCAAAAAGAACAAGTCTCTCGTAGCTGGCATTCTCGCTGCTGCAACAACTGCTACCGCAGTTATCCCTGCACTTTCTTCTGCTGCAGCTGTAGATAACGAGTACGCTACAGAGAACGGCGCAAACAAATCATATGCAACTATGTTCTCATCTCTTTATGATGACGTTATCACAAACGGTGAGACAAACGGTTACCTCAGCAGCAATAAGAACGGAAATTCCTTCGGAATCCCTTACCATTCAAGAGAGACTCTCTGTATCGAGGCTCCTGACTACGGCCACGAGACAACTTCAGAGGCTATGTCTTACATCGTATGGATGGCTGCTATGCACGATGCACTCGTACAGGCTAATCGTATCGAGGGCTCAAGCGACATCGCTAAGGCTTGGAAGACCCTTGAGGCTATCATCCCTGGTTGGTCCACTGCTTCCGGCAGAACAACTGACGTCAAGTACGAGACATTCTGGACACAGAGCGAGCTCAAGTCCGATGTAGCTCCTGAGCTTGATCTTCCTGATCTCTATCCTACACAGAACACTGGCGCTAAGACTTCTAACCCCATGTTCAGCAAGTTCAAGACAGCTTACGCAGGCGATAAGGGCTACTACCTCATGCACTGGCTCGCTGACGTTGATGACTGGTATGGCTTCGCAAAAGCATCTGGAAAGAATGCCGGCGGCTTCACATTCATCAATACATTCCAGCGTGGTGAGCAGGAGTCTTGTTTTGAGACTGTTCCTCATCCTTGTCTCGAAGAGCTCAAGGCTGGTAACTCCTCAGACGGCGTAAAGGGTATCTTCAACGGCGTTGGCAAAGTATCTTCACAGTATGCTTTCACTAACGCTCCTGACGCTGAGGACCGTGCTATCCAGGCTATATACTTCGGCAATCAGTTCGGCGTAAATGCTGGCGAAGTTTCTGCTCTCGCTGGTAAGATGGGTGACCAGTGCCGTAACGATATGTTCGATAAGTACTATCTCGAGATCGGCTGTCAGAACATCAATGCTACTCCTTCAAGTGCTTTAAGCCAGCACTTCCTCATGGGTTGGTATACCTCATGGGGCGGCGGAATGGGCGATCAGGACTGGTCCTATAGCTGGGCTTGGCAGATCGGCTGCTCACACTCACATCAGTTCTATCAGAACCCGCTTGCTGCTTATGCTCTCATCACTGATAAGAATATCAGCCAGGGTATGAAGGCATCCGGCGCTATCGACGACTATAAGAAGTCTCTCCAGAGACAGATCGAAATGTATATGTGGCTCCAGTCTAAGGAAGGCCCCTTCGCTGGTGGTTGTACAAACTCCTACAGAGGACGTTATGTGACATATCCTTCTGGTGCTCCTACATTCTATGACATGGTTTATGTTCCTCATCCTGTATACGCAGATCCTGGTTCAAACCACTGGATCGGTAACCAGGTTTGGTCCATGCAGCGTCTCGTTGAGCTTTACTACTATGTAAAGACCAACGGTATTGATGATTCTGTTAAGGACATCAAGCCCGGTGGACTCCCGATCGATCAGGCTCTTGAGGCTGTTATCACAAGATGGATCGAGTGGTTCGAGGCTAACACAGAGTTCGATAAGACTCTTCCTGACGGCACACACTTCGATTACTGCATTCCTTCCAACCTTGACTGGGGTACTGGTGAAGACAAGGATAAGGATAACGTTAACTGCGCTCCTGACACTTGGACTGGTACTTACAATCCTAATGGCAACCAGAAGCTCACTTGTGAGATCACTGGTTACGGCCAGGGCGATATCGGATGCGTATCCTCACTCTGTAACTCACTTATCTGGTTCGCTGCTGCTAATAAGATTCCTGCATCTGAGGCTCAGGAAGCAACTGCTAAGGACGATTCACTTGCCGCTAAGGGTCTCCGTCTTGCTAACAGACTCCTCACAGCTCAGTGGAATTCCGGCCGTGACGAAGTAGGTATTGCTTTCGAGGATCACAACGGAAGCCTTTCAAGAGTATTCACACAGGATGTTTATATTCCTACAAACTACTCCGGTACTATGCCTGACGGCTCTAAGCTCGAGAACGGCGCAACCTTCCTCTCCATCCGTGAGAGCTACAAGAAGGATTCTATGTTCCAGGATCTCGAAAAGGCTTGGGAGGCATCCGGTAAGACCAGCACTGAGGACTACTACTACAAGCTCCACAGATTCTGGCACATGGGTGATGCTCTTATGGCATACGGCGATATGGCTCTTCTCTATCCTACTGTTGAGCCTTATGCTGATGGAGACATCGAAGGCACAGGCGTATGGGGCGATGCTGACCAGAACGGCGAAGTTAAGATGAACGACGTTGTTCTTATCATGCAGTCACTCTCTAACGCTGATAAGTACGGCCTCGAAGGTACTGATTCAACTCACATTACTAAGAATGGTAAGTACTGGGGCGACGTTTACGAGCACAACGAGTCTGCTCCTGACATCTCAGTAATGGATGCTCAGCAGATCCAGAAGTTCCTCCTCGAGCTGATTCCTTCACTCGATCCTAAGGACTT
>CACWPR010000043.1 GCA_902762855.1 Ruminococcus flavefaciens | reverse complement strand
AGACAGGCTCCCTGCCACTTAAGGCAACACCGCACAAAGACCGCCTGACGTCTTTGTACTGAATCTGCTTGGATATTTTCCGTAATCTTGCACAGAAATTCCTTGACATACGTCAGTATGCCTGCGGAATTTCTATACAATCTGACGAAAAATCTCACGGCGCATCTTCAGTACAATCTTTGTGCGGTATTGCCTAAAAAATATTTCTACCAATAATTTTATCACATTTCCTGACCTCCGTCAAGTACGGTCAGGAACGTTCCTCAGAGCTCGGTCTCACTGTCAAAAAGTCCCCAGCCGGCAAGTTCAAGGGCACGTATATCCGGAGCGCACAGTGTCTTTGCCAGCCGCTCTGTATCTATCCTGAAATCTGCCGGACTGCCATTCTTCCTTATCAGCACCACTTCTATCCGGACTCTGCCTGACGCAGCTCTCAGACTGTCTGCTATCCTCTGATAGCGGCCGTCCTCCCACATAGCATAGTCCCTTGTCCTGATACTGTAATATGCATTGCAATAGTACATCTGACCGTCAACTTCGCCGTATGCCTGTATAGCCGGGAATCCGTCAGGCTCGGCAAAGCGGAAGTCCATGAGAACTGTCTCATAGTCCTTTTTTGAGAATAACACCGGGTACACACCTCCGTTTCACAGATAATGTCACTCCTATGATACACCCCTGTCCCATTTCTGTCAACCTTGTTTTTCCAACAGCATGGCCGTAACAGGCACAAATATAACCATTGTGCTGTTTTCACTATTTCATTGACTTTTCCGACAATATATGGTATAATACCAACTATAAGCTGACTGCCTGCCAGAGGGAACATAAGAAGGCAGTCTGACAAAATTTTATCATAATAACAGGAGGGGTTATTTATGAGACCAAAAAGATTAGCTTTAAAGGCAGCATCATTTATCGCAGCAGCAGCACTGCTTGCAGCGGTACCGCTTTCTGTGCCGGACTCAGCTTTCAGCACAGCTCCGATGACAGCTTATGCAGATGAATCTGCCGGTGACCTTTATTACACCGTCGACGGCGACCATGCAGTCATCACAGGATGCAATTATACCGCATCATCTATCGAGATACCTGATTCTCTCGGCGGATACCCGGTCACTGCCATTGGTGATTACGCTTTCAACGGCGCAGAGCTCACCAGCATTAAAATACCAGACACTGTAACTTCTATCGGTAATTACGCTTTTTCCATGACAGGACTGACATCGGTAACTCTCCCTGAAAGCCTGGAATATATCGGCATCCGTGCATTTGAGCTCTGTTCTTCCCTTTCCGAAGTCAGCTTCCCGGATCATCTGGTAAAGATGAATTCCATGGTATTTGACAGTACTCCCTGGATCAAAGCACAGCGCCAAAAGGATCCTCTCGTCATTGTGAACGGAGCACTCATCGACGGTCAGACTGCTAAGGGCGATATTGTGATACCTTCAAGTGTACAGTACGTCGCATCCGGAACATTCCAGAGAAATGACAACATCACTTCCGTTGTGTTCCCGTCAACTGTAAAAGAACTCAACGATAACACTTTCTTCTTCTGCTCAAACCTGACCTCAGCAGATGTCAGATATGTGACTTCCATAGGTTCTATGGCATTTGCCTACTGCAATAAGCTGACTGATCTGAAGGTCTCAAAAATGCTGACTTCTATAGACGGCTATGCATTCTCAGATGTAACTTCCCGTGCAACGATAACCGTTTACGGTACAAAGGCAGACTGGGACAGCGTTGAAAAGAACGATGAGGACGTTTTCCTCAATAATGCAACATATGTATTCGATGACAACTTTGAGATCCCCGGAGGCGATATTGTCGGTGACGTCAATGACGACGGATCATTCAATTTATCTGACCTGGTTCTCTTCAGCAAGTGGCTCCTCGGTGACCCCGATGCCAAGCTGGCAAAATGGCAGAACGGCGACCTGGTACATGACGAAAAACTGGACGCTTTCGACCTCTGCATGATGAGAAAGGCTCTCATCTCATAACATCCTCAGTATGATAAGGACCGCCCTGCATCCATTGCAGAGCGGCCTTTTTTATATTATTGGACTTTCTCAAAGCTCCACCACTGGCAGGTGCTTCCGGTGGGGACCCACTGCCGTACGTTTGCGCCGGCACCGGTCTCAGCATCTGCGACTTCTACGCACTTGCTGCCGCCGGAGCACTCCGTCATAAGCATAAAGGAGCCTCCAGGCTGGGACTTCAGCCTGAACTTCTGGGAGTCACTTCCGCTGAATGTGGATATTTCCAGGTTCGTACCGTTCTCATCAGCTCCTCCGGCAACTGTCAAGTAGCAGTTCTCACCGGTGGAAAGTCTGGAGATGATGTAGTAGCAGCCGTCACCTGCGGACCTGACTGTCCAGGTGTTGTTGGACTTTCCGGCAGATGTGCCGTACTGCTGGACGTTTGTGCCGTCTGCCCTTTCGGACTTGGCAACGTCCATGATGCGTCCGCTGTTGACGTTGCGTATAGCATAGACTGCCTGCTCGTCC
The DNA here is from genome assembly GCA_902762855.1 of Ruminococcus flavefaciens. Taxonomy (GTDB): domain Bacteria; phylum Bacillota; class Clostridia; order Oscillospirales; family Ruminococcaceae; genus Ruminococcus; species Ruminococcus flavefaciens_V. Next base: position 17,435 of record CACWPR010000043.1, on the reverse strand, counting down.
AGTACAGCTTCGCCTATATAACGCACATCGGGCTGCTCCGGCATATCCATGCCCTCGCCCATGTAGTAGCTGAGCATATTGGACTGCACATAGCCCTTGGAGGTCATATCGTTGCGGTAAGCAGGGTCCTGTGAGAGGGTATTGAAACGGTAGTCGGTAGGTATGGGAGTGGAGTAGATAACGAGACAATCGCTGTCATAGCCGGCACAGATTATCTCCTCTCGCCAGTCACCGAGGATGTCGCCGTAGAAGAGGGGCGCTCCGCGCTCTGAGCTGTAGGAGCCGTATATCTTCCAGGTAGTTGCAACTCTGCTGACTGTCTGGCTGTCATAGTTCCACTTCTCTATCTTTGTGTCATTATAGGACTCAGAGAGAAGGTCACCGTCCCAGTAGAGCTTTATTGCAGGATATGCCGAGGTATCACTGAGTTTTTCGCCCTTCATGGTATAAATGCCCTGGAATGACCATACCTCATAGCCGTCATGAGTGGGGTCAATATCTCCTATGTCACCACGGCCTATATCCGTATCACCGTCGCCGCCGATGTTTTTCCAGATAAGCTCTCCGGTGGAGGCGTTGTAGGTGTATTCAAGAAGTCCGCTGGGATTGCGCTGCTGTACTCCGTAGCCCATCATAACCTTGCCGTTATCCCCGTTGGAGAACGGAGCGATATGGTAGCGGTCACCATGTATGACATCAGGCATCGTATAGCGCTTTGAGCCGTCGCTGTTCAGCGCATAGCCAATGTGGAGAAGCTCATCCTTTCCGTCGAAGTCAACGTCCTCTACACGGAACTGATGTGCCTCTGCGCCGTAGCAGCCGCCTATCCACTGCTGTCTGAACTCAGTGCCGCCTCCGTAGCCGTAGGCCACATTGATGCTGTTGAAGCTCTTGTCGTTGTTGCGGTTTTTCATCCAGCAGAGCAGACTGGGAGTCTTTCCGTCAAGGTAGCCTATCTCCATCATGCAGGCCATAGGGCCCTCGTCAAGCCAGCTATTCGGCACAGGAGCCGAGGCCTTCATGGAGCCTGTCATGCCGTCCAGGACCGCTATCTCCTGATAATTCGCATGGTTCTTGTGGGTGAACACTTTCCCATCACCAAAGGTCACTCCGTCTGCAATGCGGACCATTACCTCTGCATAGCCGTCCATGTCGATGTCGTAAACTGTTGCACCGTCCCACATTCCAAGGTCAAGGGCGGATGCTCCCGGCTCTATCTGGTACTTGTCCTCGCTGTTGTAGCCCATGTCCATAGTCCAGAGGTATGTGCCGTCATTGAGATAGGCCTCCAGCTTCTGGTGGTCGTCGTTGGGGCGGTCGACAAGATAGTCGTACTTGCCGTCGCCGTTGAAGTCTCCTACCCAGACGAAGTGGATAGTTCCGCCGGGCTGTATCGGTATGACCTCTGCACCTGCGGGAGCGTTGGCTGTGAGGGTATAGCTTCCGTCAGTGGGAGTTTCCACACCGTTGTAAACAGTGGTCACATAGTATGTATTGTCCTTTGAGAGGTCGGCAGTCTTATCAGTAAAATTGGTACCGCCGGTGAGAGGTGCGTCATTCAGCTTTACAGTCGCTCCGCCGGTGGTGCGGTAGAGATTGAAGCCTATATCCGGCTCGTCCTGAGCCATAAGGCGCCAGCTCACAAAGACTTCCTTTCCTGTGCTGACTGCATAGGTGCCACGGTCCAGCTTTTCGACATATCTGCCGGAGGAAAGCGTTTTCTGGCCGTTGTACACCGGCTCAGGAGGAGTATCTGTCACCGTATAGACAGGTCCTGACGGGAACTCCTCGATATTGCCCAGCAGGAACTCCTGCAAAAGACTGATGTCCTCGCCGTCCATAGCTCCGTTGGCGCTTGTGTCAAAGATGGCCTTCTGAATGTCCGTCAGCTTATCCGGAGCAACAAGTCCCTGTCTCATCAGCACAAGGTCATAGGCGTCCAGTACTTCGTTCCCGTCCATGTCGGCATAGTAATATGTCCTGGTCTCGGCTGAGAGTACCGGGACGGCAGGCTGAGAGGTCATGCCGAGCATAACTGCCATAACTGCGGCGGATGCTCTTATTTTTTTCTTGTTCATCAAATTCACCCTTCCTGAGGAAATATTTCTTTCTATGGGATAACGAATGCTCTGTATTTATTGTAACATATCCACACCCTGTACACAATTGCAGACCGGGAGGGATTTGTTGCAAAATCGCTCATTTTTATATTGCCTTATTACCGGGCCTGTGATATAATAATAGTGAAAACTATCACAAAGGAGGTCACAGCGTGAACGGCAGGATAGGCATTATCATAGGCAGGCCTTATTACACCATAAACCGCCCCCAGCTAAAGGGCATACTGCGTGAATGCTTCCGGAGCGGCAGGAGCGCCTGTGTCTTTACTCTGAACGAGGAATTCTACGATGCCCACGTTTTCCGGCAGGAGTGGAACGTACTCCACGCTGTCAGCTTTGAGGAGCTCAGCGGTGTGATATACCTGCCCTACTCCATTGCAAAGGACGAGACAAAGTCCCGGATAACAGAGCTCCTGAAAAGCAGGTGCAAATGCCCGGTGACTGTGGTCACTGCCGACCGTGTCCCTTGGCCCTCGGTGTGGTTCGACGAGAAGTCCCAGTTCGCATCTGTAGTCACTCACCTGATAGAGTCCCACGGGTGCAGGGATATACTCTGCCTGACCGGTCCCCCACAGATGCAGACCTCCCGGAGCCGTGTGCAGGGCTGGCAGGAGGCTCTCACCGCCGCAGGTCTGCCTGCACCGCCGGAACGTGTCGTTTACGGCGATTTCTGGGAGGATTCCCCACGGGAACTTGCCCGTGAGCTCACTGACGGCACCCGTACCATGCCCGACGCTGTAGTCTGCGGAAATGACAGGATGGCGGTGACTCTCTGCGACTCTCTCGCTGAGGCGGGAGTCCGTGTGCCGGAGGACGTTATCGTCACAGGCTTTGACGGCATAGAAGAGGCTGAGCTCCACAACCCGGCAATAACCACCTGTATGCCGGACTGGGAACTGCTCGGTGAAACGGCAGCTAAAAAGCTCATTGCCCTCATCGAGGGAAGAGTACCGGAGTCCGGAGCTCCTCCGGGACACCGGCTCATATTTGGTGAGAGCTGCGGACACAGCCGTCCCCGTACTATAAGGGAGGCCCTGCGCTTCAACACTCTGGAGGCCAGGTATATGGACACGGCTATAAATACCCTTTCCCTCTCAGACGAAAATGCTGCTGGACTCATGAACAGTATCTACAACACCACATACTTCTATGCATCCACCAACTACCCGGATAAGGCGGAGTTCGCAGTCTGCCTGTGTACCGACTGGAACAGGACGTCATTCTCAAACGAGAGCGAACTCTACCGCACAGAGGGCTGCACGGAAACTATGCTCCATATGCTCCGTGACGGCACCGGAACCTCCTTTCCCCTCAGACGAATGATGCCGGAGGAATGGGAAAATCAGGCTCCCTCTGCAGTGTTCTTCGTTCCGCTGTACTTTCGTGACCGCTGTTTCGGATATACTCTTCTGCGGTTTGATGGAGTGGCTGACAGCTACGACATCTACTACCTGAAATTCTGCCGGGAGGTGGGCAGTGCCCTTGCTTTTTTCTGCCTGCGTAATGACTACCGCAGCTTTGCCTACAGGAACTATATCCGTGACTGCCGTGACGACCTCACCGGTCTTTACTTCTTCAGGCGCAGCCGGCAGATATGCGAGAGAACTATAGATTCCGCCCGGCTCTACGGCGAGACCCTCTACCTGCTGGTGCTTCACATCAGAGGTCTCCGGCAGCTTGAGGATGCAATGAACCGCCTTGAAAAGGACAAGGTCCTCCTCGGCACCTCGGATATACTCGTGGGGAGCTGCCGTGGACAGGAACAGGTCTTTATCGCTGAGGAAGGGACCTTCTTCATCATAGGCTCCGGCATACAGCCACGGGAACGTGCTGAAAATCTCAGGGAACAGATAACCGGACAGTTCCGGACAAGCAGCATCGGGCATCAGGACATTGTATGGCTCTCGTCGGCAGTCAGACTGATAGACACCGCAGGTCTTTCCGGCTTTTCAGAGGTCGAAGAGGTGCTCCGGCAGATGCGTGAGGACCTTAAACAGGAACAGCAGCCCTCTATGCAGGAAAAGAAACACCGCCTGCGCCTCAGTCAGCTCAGGGAGGACATCTACACTCACCCGGAGCATGACTGGACTGTGGCAAAATGCGCCTTGGAGCTGTCCGTGAGCCAGTCCTACTTTCTGAAATTATACCGTGGCTGCTTCGGAACGAGCTGTTCACAGGACATTCAGCGCAGCAAGCTGGCCTATGCTAAAAAGCTGCTGCTGCAAACCGATATGATATTGCAGGACATAGCCTATGAGTGCGGATACGACTACTCCCACTTCATGAGACTCTTCCGTCAGGAGACCGGTACTACTCCCACTGCCTACCGGAAGGGCGCTGCACCTGACGGCTCACCTGTCAAGGATAAGGAGCAGACACATGACTGATACAAACAGAACACCTGCCATCGAGGTCATCCGCAGCCGCCGCAAGACCCTGGCATTGCAGATAGCAGAGGACGGACATCTTATAGTCAGAGCTCCCCTGCGCTGTCCGGAAACAGAGATAGCCGCATTCATCGGAAAGAGCCGTCAGTGGATAGAGACCCACACTGAGAAAGTGATCCAGCGGAACCGTGAGCTGGAACAGCTCCCGGCTTTTTCCCGGCAGGACATAGAGGATATGGCCCGGAGGGCAGTGGATGTCATCCCCGGAAGAGTGCGGTATTACGCTGAAAAGCTGGGTGTCACCTACGGCAGGATAACCATACGGAACCAGCGGACGAAATGGGGAAGCTGCACCTCAAAGGGGAATCTGAATTTCAACTGTCTCCTGATGGCCGCACCCCCTGAGGTCCTGGACTCAGTGGTGGTGCATGAGCTCTGTCACCGGCTGCACATGGACCATTCAAAAGCCTTTTATGCTGAGGTCCGCCGCATATTCCCGGAGTACGACAAGTGGAACAGGTGGCTGAAAGACAACGGAGCTGCGCTGATAAGACGGATGACCGCAGGAACAGGGAAACAGCTCACTGAAACGGGAAGCCCCACGATATGAAAGAAGGTAATTTTATGGAGATAGGATTTATAGGAGCCGGAAAGGTCGGCTTTTCACTGGGAAAATATTTCACTGAGCACGGAGTCACCGTGAAGGGCTATTACAGCCGTGACCCGGAGTCCGCAAGGGCAGCTGCAGAATTCACCGGCACCTCCCTTTTCACAAGCACTGAGGAGCTTTTAGCGGCCTGTGACACCATATTCATAACTGCTCCGGACGGTGCCATAAAGGAAGTCTATCTTGGACTTGACAGGTCCGCACTCAGCGGAAAGACGCTCTGTCATTGCAGCGGAGCCATGTCCTCAGAGGAGGCATTTCCGGGACTTGCTGCCGCCGGCGGCCGGAGCTGCTCAGTACATCCCCTCTTCCCCGTAAACAGCAAGTACCAGTCCTACAAGGAACTGGGAACGTCGTTTTTCTGCCTTGAAGGAGATGCTGCCCCTGATATGCAGGAGCTCATGAGCTCGCTGGGAAATCCCACAAGGATGATAACAGCGGAGTCAAAGGCTAAATATCATGCAGCCTGTGTGGTATCGAGCAATCTGGTATGTGCCCTTGCAGCAGAGAGCATTTCACTGCTGAAGGACTGCGGATTCAGTGCAGAGGAAGGACTCACCGCACTTGCTCCCATGGTCATGAGCAATATACGGAAGGTCCTTGAAGTCGGACCGGTGGAAGCTCTGACAGGGCCAGTGGAGAGAAATGACATTTCTACAGTCAGAAAGCATCTGAAATGTATACCGGAGGGAAACGGCCGGGAGATGTACAGAGCAGTCACCAGAAGACTGATAGAGGTAGCGGAGGAACGGCATCCGGACAGCGATTACTCGGAGATGAAAAAAATCATAAAGTAAAAGGGATACCCCGGATGCTCTTGCCGAACATCCGGGGTATTTTTTATGACGCTGCGTCTATTATTTCGTCTACTATTCCTTCAAGTGCCTTATCTGTCAGGTCATCTTCCATTCCGCCTTCTACTGCATCACCTGGTGTCTCAGGGTCTTCATCATCCCCGTAATAATCCAGGAGCGCTCCGAAAAGGTCCTTCAGACCGGACTTCACATCGTCTATCAGGTCTCCCTCAGGTTCAAGAAGTCCCATAAGCGTGTCGATGCAGTCCTTGGTCATCTCGATTATCAGTGCCATCAGTTTCTTCAGCGCCTTTACCTGGTCTGCTGTGTCCTCAGCCATGCAGTAATCATAGAATATCTCCAGCATACGTACTCTGTAGCCGATTATGTCTGACAGGTGACTTACTGCATTGAACAGCGCCATTCCTCCTACAAATGCAGGAAGTATACCGCCGCCGCTGGATGCTCCGAGCAGGCTCACTGCTGCTGAGAATTCGCTGGATATGTTGAATTCAAGAAGGAGATAGTACATAGTCTGTGCGCCTGTGAACAGTCCTGTAAAGGCTCTGTCAAGGTCTATGGCTGCGGCTCTCTCGCCCAGCTCTTCACCCTTCAGGTCCATGTTCTCTGTATCAGAACCGCCGTTGTTTCCGCCGGATATCTTGAATACAAAGTGGTTGTAGTCCTCAAGGTCAGCTATGATGTAGCCTGTGCCGCTCCACTGGTTTATGTCTACCCTCTTGGCAGGTACTATAACTGTGTATCCGTTGGCTACGCTCTCTCTTATCTCGGCTTCCTCTGCACTTTCCAGTGATACTCTGCCTATCTCGGCATCAATGTTGGTGCTGTCAAGATATACTATCTCGGAGCCGTCCTCCATTGCCTTGTCCATTACAGCTACTGTGGACGCACCCTCGTTGAGAAGGAGTACCTGCCACAGCCAGCCCTCGAAGAAGGACTCCATATAGGCTGTTTTGAACATGAATTCGTCTCTTGCTTCTGTATCGCCGCTTCTGCTGAATCCGATGCAGCTATTGTAGGATACGTCTATCTCGAACCTTCCGGGAATTACTCTGGTGGTATGTCCGAGAGTTGTGTCCTCATAGCAGCCGATGTTGTATTCTGTCATCAGGACCTTTGTATCTACTCCGGTCTCGATGTTTGAAAGGCTTGCTGCTGTGCTGTTGTATGCGTCACAGTTGAGGAAGTAGTAGGTTCCCATGAAGTTAAGGAGAGAGCCTATCTTGTCCTCGTCGTAATAGTTATTGTCGGTGACTGCCTTCTCAGGGTCGGATGTAACAACAGGATTTGCAGGGTCGCTGATGTCGAGGCCGTTGTTCTCTGCCGCCTCGGTGAGTGCAGTATCGTACTGACTCTCAGTGATGCCTCCGATGTCAAAGACTATGGAGTAGCTGCTTCCTATGGTGAGCTCGTCGTTCCATGCGGTAGTTCTGCCGTTGGTGTTTATCCTTGTGGTGAGCCTGCACTTTTCGCCAAGTCTCCATGCCTTGTCTCCGAAGAAGTAGTACTCGTCAGCCAGCTCGATGTATTCACCTATCTGGTCCTCGTGGTCCTCAAGTGTGTACTGTGCGGCTATCTCTCCGTCAATGTAGAGAACAGGCAGGAATGCGTTCCTGTATATCTCGTCCTTGCTGAGGTCGAAGATGGTCTTATCTCCACGCTTGCCCTCAAACTGGAGAGTGACACGCTTGTTGTAGATGTCGCTTATCTTGTAAACACCAAGGTACTTTGATGAAAGCGAATTGCTTGCCTGGAACTCTATGCGGTCTGATTTCGCATCAGGGACTGCATTGAACCTGCTGACTGCATCGCCGCTGATAGTGTAGTCCAGGCTTTTGGGAAGTCTGTTGAATTCCTTCTGGACTATGGTCCGGCAGAAGTACTCATCAGGTGCCTCAGTGACTGTAACTGCTCCTGCATACATATCTGCAAGGGAGCTGTCCCCTGTAAGGTCGGTCATTGACTGAACCTTAGGCTCCACCATATCAAGTATCTCTGCTGTCTCTGTGCCGGCTATCCTCTCACGGTCTGCCGGGAGGTCCATGTCGTAGGAGGAACCTGCGGCTATCTCCTCGCTGGACAGTGTGGATGCCTTTATGGACGGGTCAAGCTGTACCCATACTCCAAGGTCCTTGAGTGTCTCGTCGGTCTCGCCTGTTTCGCTTGCAGGTACATATACCTCAACGAAGGTCTCCTCCATTATCACGCTGTTCTGGGAAAGCCAGGTCTGAGCGTTCTTTCCGGAGCTTCCAAGCACACGGGAGATGACATCCAGGTCATTTACGGCTATGAGAGCCTTTGCCTGGTCTATGGAGAGCTGCGCTGTTGCTGTTGCATACCTTGCAGGATAGCCCATCTCACGGAGGATACCTATGAGCAGGCTGGCCTGGTCGTAGTCGTTTCCTCGTTTCAGCTCATAGGCTCCCACTGCTCCTCTTCTGGAGTTGGTGTAGGACTCGAAGCTGATGTTGTTATAAACGTATTCATATGCCTCGGCAGGGTCTGTGAATGAGTCGGCAAGTGCCTTTATCTCCTCATCAGGCTGAGTTTCGGGAGTCTGCTTCAGAGCCTCCTGCATCTCCTCGGACTGTATCTCAGTCTCGTAGGTACCGGCCGCCTGTACGTCAAAGAGCTTTTCGCTCTGGTAGCCGTCCTCATCCTTTCCAACTGCATTGAATGTGTAGTTTCCGCTGCTGCTGAGTGAAAGTGTTGTCTGTAAGCTGCCGTCGCTGTTCTGTGAGAGCTGTGCTGAAAGGTCAGTGTTTCCCAGCCAGAGCTCTGTTGATGCGAAGGGCTCTCCGTCTGCGGATGTAATGGTCACTGTGAACTCCTCACCGGGCTTTACTACAGTGGGAGCGTCAACTACTATCTTGCGGTTGTCGGTGTTCCTGTATACAGTGAGCTTGCCCTCGGACTGGGTGTAGTTGCCGGAGGGGTCCTCTGCCTTGACTGTGAGAGTTATCTCTCCCAGCTCGTCAGCGGTGAAGGTGTAAGTGCCGGTCTCGGCATTCTCCTCAATGACTGTGCCGTCCTTCTGGACTGTGAGGATGACTGTGCCGCTGTCGTCAGTGGCTTTTATCTTTATAGTTACCTCATCGCCCTTGCGGATGACCTCAGGCTCGACCTCTATACTCTCGATAACGGGGCACTCGATGTCGTCGGAGGATGAGATGTAGAATTCCACAACTGCCGGCTCAGAGGCATTGCCTGCGGCATCGTAGGCTCTGATGGTAACGGTCTGCTCGCCGGGGACTATGTCATCAGGGAAGGTGAACTCTCCGGTCTCCATATCGTAGGGGAGATTCTTTCCGTTTATGTCTGCTGCAAGTCTTGTGACTGCAACGTTGTCGGAGTAGTCGCAGGTGATGACGGGAGTCTCACTGTGCTTGTAGCGCTCCTTGTCTGCGGAGGCTGTGAGCTCAGGAGCCACGGTGTCCCTTATGGTAAGGGTGTATGTCCTCTCCTGTGTGTTTCCGAATACGTCCTCTGCCTGTACGGTAAGGACGTACTTTCCTGCTGCTGCATCAGGCACTGTGCAGGTGAATGAGCTGTCTCCTGTCTCAACTGCTGTGCCGTCCAGGTCTGCTGTTACCTTTGCTACCTGGTAGTTATCGGTTACGTCAACTGTAATGACAGCGCTGTCGCCGGTATCATAGTAGGACTTGTCGGCTGTGAACTTTATGTCAGGTCTTGTAGTATCGGAAACGACAATGGTCTTTTCGGCTGTTCTCTCGTTTCCGGAGGTATCTGTCGCTGTGGCAGTCACTGAGTACTCTGTTATCTCCGAGGTATCAAAGTAGTAGCGGCTGTTTTCGTCAAGCTGTACCTCTTCACCGTTAACAGTTACCTTTATGCCTGCAACTCCGATATTGTCGCTGGCAGTAACGGTCATATAGGCATTCTCATTCCTGTACTCGAATCTTGAACTGCTGCTGATGCTTACGTTCGGGAGCACTGTATCCACAAGGTCTATCTTCAGTCTTGCAGAACCGGTGCGCTCATTGCCGGCTGCATCGGCGGCTGTTACCTTGAACTCCGCATACTTGATGCCGTTGTCAGGCATATCGCTGTCGTCGGATGTATAGGTATATGTGCCGTCCTCTGAGAGCTCCTTCTCCACGCCGTCAACGAAGAAATGTATCTGGTCAACAGCAACGTCGTCAGTTACCTTTACAGTTACCTCAGAGCTCTCTCCTGCAAGTACCTCGCTCCTGCTGAGTGAGATAGTGATATAGGGAGCTGTGGTATCGGGGACTACAGTCTCATTGAGCACTGTGGAGTTCACGTTGCCCTCTCTGTCAGTGGCTGTCAGGGTGAAGATGTACTTGCCATCTGACTCCGGAGTGAAGGTGTAAGCGTTCTCCTTTTCTATAGGAGCATCCTCACTGCTGAGGCTGAGTACCTCTGTTATGTCCTCCTCACCGTCCTTCTGGACTGTGAGTACCAGTGAGGAGAGCGCAGTTTCGTTATCGTAGGCTGTGAGGGTAAAGTCGGTGCTGTTTCCGAGGATAGTACGTGTACTGCCGTTTATGCGTACATAGGGCAGGCCTGCGTCCTCACGGACCTGTACTGTCCTTGATGTGCTGGCCTGGTTGCCGGCCTTATCGGCAGCTGTCAGCTCGAACACATAGTCTCCGGGCTCCTTGCGGGAGAATATGTACTTGCCCTCTTCGTCTATGTGTACTTCCTCACCGTTGCAAGTGAGCACCAGACTTGCTATCTCGTCGTTATCTGACGCTGTTGCTGTGAGCTCTGCGGTGTTCTCCGGATATACCCAGCTCCTGCTGCTGTTAAGGTATACGCTGGGCTGCTGACGGTCCATTTTAATGGTACGCTGCTCTGTGGTCTTGTTGCCGTACCAGTCAAATGCGTCAACTACTATGGTAGTCTCCGCAAGGTTGTTGTAGGGCAGCGGTACGGATACCAGGTAGTCATCTGCCTCGTCGATATAAGCTATGCGGTATTCACCCTCGCCCCATACTGTGGGATTGGTGTAAAGGGCTCTCACCCAGGCTACCTGCTCAGGGTTCTCAAATTCGATATTGAAGGTCAGAGGCTCCTGATATTGTGTTGCGTAGTCGGGAGTTTCTGTGAGGGTCATCTTTACAGCCTTGAACTCCTCCTGCTCAACCTCCTGCCAGAGAGATGCACGGGGAAGGATGTTCATTGTGACTGCGGTCTTTGTCTCGATGCCGCCTGCTGTCACTGCTGCGGACACCTGATGCTCCCCTGCCTCACTGAACGATAATGTCAGTCTGAGGGGGTCAGGAGATGCTGTCTCAGTGCCGTCTATGAACCACTTCACATTGCTTACGCTGTCATAGGTGCCGTCGATGTCCAGCCAGAGAGTCACAGGTGTATCCTCGGAGACATTCCTTGCTCCCATTATCCTTGCATCTGCGCCCTGTCTCAGGTCTGAGGATTCCACCTCGTCGGAATAAATCGTAAGGTCATAGAGCACAGGGGTCTCTCCGTCTGAGGAGGCCTTCATGCTGATGTCGGTCCTGAGGTACCTGCCCTTGAGGTCAAGGTCCTGGCCGTTGGTGACTCTTACAGGCTGTGAGAAGTTCTTTCCGTCCTCACTGGTGCTGAGCATTATGTCTATTGCAGAGTCGCCGTAATAATCGGCAGTCCACTTCACATAGGACCAGGGACAGCCGTTCTCGCCGCTGTCATAAACCTTGCTGGTCCACTTTCCGGAGTCAGCATAGTCTTCTGTACCTGCTGTTATATCGTCAAGGTACAGTACACTTCCCTCACCGTTTGCATCATAGGAGATGAGCTTGGTATCTCTTGTTACCTGTACATATCCATTGCCGGTGATGAGTCCTGTGTTGAGTCCCAGGTCTATCTTGTCAGATGCGCCTATCTCAAAGGTGCTGTAGTTCCATGAAAGTGTCACTGAACCGTCGTCGTTGTAGACAATGGAATCAGGAGCCTTGCTCATATTGCTTTCCTTTATCCAGTCCTTGTTGGTGACAGTGGTGGTGAATGTCACATTTCTGGCGGCAAGGTTGTAGATAGTATCCGCCATATTCAGCAGGAACTTTGTGATAGCGTCAGCATCGGGACAGAGCTTGTAGGCTCCGTTAGTCTCGATAGCAACATCCTGTACGGTGGAGGTATCACGGAAGTCATAGGAGAAGGGGTTTATCTCAAAGGCATAGACCTTCGTGCCGTTTTCCCTGAATATAGCCGCCTGCTCCATGGCTATCTCATCGTCGTTCGGATAATCCCAGCCGTTTTCTCCATCGGCAAGGAGGAAGATGTACTTGTTGCGGTTTGCGCTTTCCTCGTCGAACATCTCGTTCTGTACGATGCGGAGTCCGTTGCCGTAGTCACTTCCTCCGCCAAGATTGTAGGTCTCGATAGCAGCTATGAGAGCGTCCTTGTCATCAGTTAGGGGGGTATTGAGACGGTCAAGGGAGGTTATTCCCAGACGGTCATTGGGTCCCATGGACTCGATTATCTGGAGAGCTGCCGCCTTGATAGTGGGTATCATGCTCCATACGCTTCCGGAGTTGTCGATACAGAGGACAACGTCGTTGCCGTTTCCAGTGATGAGCTTTCCGTAGCCTTCAAGAGAATAGCTCAGGTCGAGCTGGTCTCCGCCGGACTTTATGGCAGTCTTGCTCTGTGTACCTGTTACCTTTATGCCGCTCTCGCCGCCAAGGGAGTACTCCTTTGATACCGGACTTGCGGAAGCTGTGCCGGATGCCAGCTTGAGCTCATCCCTGTCACCGGAGGAGTAGCTGAGTGTGCCGGAGGTAAAGTCCTCGGTGGTAGTGTAGTTTACTACAGGGCCGTCAGTCACTATGACCTTCACGGTGTCAGAGGACTGCTTATTGCCCAGTGATGCAGTGAGAGTTATGTCGTACTCTCCTGCCTCTGAGAAACTAAGCACAGGTGAAAGGGTATTCTCACCAGTGAGAGTCACCTTGTCTCCGTTTCCGGAGGAAACTCTGTATGCAGGCAGTGCTGCGTCGTGGGAAACACTTCCGCTAAGTGTCAGGGTGTCACGCTTATTTATGAATACCTGGCTCTCTGTGTGAGCCTTGCAGTTTATCTTGAAGAAGTCCTTGTACTCCACCGTCAGGGAGGTGCCGTTTATCTCGATGCTGTCAGCATAGATAGCTCCTGTAAGGCCAATATTCTTGGCATTTATCTTTACCTTTCCGTTAGGCGCATAGATGACTCCGGAGTAATCAAGGTTTGCGGCATTTATAGTGATGTCGCCCTCCTCGGACATTATCATAGCCTGTGTGAGGGAGCTGTTGTCAGCGATGCTCATGTCTATGTCGCCGGACGCACTGATACGTCCGCTGCCTCTGAGCTCTGCATGGTCAACTCTCAGGTCTCCCTCGGTGTATGAGGAGCTGAGGGTCAGGTCAAGCACGGAATCGTAAATGGTCTTGTCACCGGAAAATTCAAAGTCATAGGGCTCTGCGGTGTTGATAAGTCCGGTGAAGTCCGGGAGCTGACAGTCTGTACCGTCATCGCCGGAGGCTCTCGCCCCGGTCACTGTGAACTTGTCACTGCTGCCTGTGAAGTCTGCTGAGCTGCCTGACCACACACTGCCTGCCACTGCTGCGGACTTCTCGTTGAGCTTTATGCTGTTCTTAGCGTAGAGAGCTACCTGAGAGGTCTCAAAATCCAGCAGGGTGGTCTGGTCTGCATGGGCAGTTATGAAGGCTGAAACAGGCATATATGCAACTGTGGTAGTAACAGCCAGTGCAGAGGCTGCTATCCTTGAAAACAACTTATTCATCCTCTTCTGCCCTCCTCTTTCTGAATATCACTGCTGCTGCAAGAGCGCATACTCCTGTGCCTGCAAATACATAGGCACCCTTATCGCCGGTCTTGGGAGCGTCAGTCTTTGCGCTGTTGTCTCCGCTGCCGGGAGTCTCACTGTAGAGTCCGTACTTTGTACCGCAGGCAAAGGTCTCCCCTGCCTTGACGGTCTTGTCAGACCATGTGAGCGCAACTGCATTGTCGCTTATCTCGCCGGAGGGTCTGTACCCGAATCTCTGGTCATAGAGGTGAGACCAGTCAGCAATGTCAAACGAATCGGGAGCGGCAGTACCGTCAGAGGTTATGCCATAGGCTGTTACTGCACCTGCGGAGTTTTTGATACACCATGTCTGAGGGATGCTGCTGCCTGTGAATCCGGTCTCGCTGGTATAGGCCTTGTCCCCCGCACAAACGGGGTCAGACTCGGAATCAGCGATCGTCGGGTCGATTATGGTCCTTACGGAAAAGTTCACATCCTCGCCGGTCTTGTTAGCGGCGGTGTACTCTATCCGAAGCATATCGTAGTTGCTGGTATTTCCTGTGGTGAATGAAAGTCTCTGTGTTACCTCAACTCCGTCGAAGTCCTGAACAGTCACCACTGAGCCGTCGCTTTCGGCAGTGGGAGCCTTCACATTTTTACCCTCACTGAACAGCTTCACAGTGCCGTTGATATTCAGCTCGGCAAAGGAAGTGCAGTACTGAGAATAGGTAAGGGTCTCCGATGAGTCGCCGCTGTTTTTGCGGAGGGTGTAGCCTGCAAAGTCGGTCTCGTCCTGACTTTCCTGGACGCTGAGTACCAGGTAGTCGTTGTGGATTCCGAGTCCGTTGGTCTCCATAGGCCTGAGCATGAATCCCGCAGCAGTAAAGCTGCACACCGAGGCCGCTGCCAGAGCGATAGAAAGGCGGTTGGTCCTTGGTCTTATCATGCTTTCACGCTCCTTCCTGCGGTGAGAACAAAAAATTTTTCCATTCTGATTTCTCCTTAAATCATAAAAGATATGCAGTCTGTTGGTCCATCCTTATGATTACACGTAGTATAATTTCAACAAAAAATTACTGCATTCTTGAAGAAAAAATACATTATGTAAAACAATTAATTTTGACTGCACATGAATCATACCATATTTCCAGTGGCTTGTCAAGACTTTATCAAAAAAACTCCCGCCGGACATCGGCAGGAGCAGGATTTGGCTAAAAATAAAGAAAAAGAGCCGTCCAAGACGGCCTGTCGCATATTATTTTTTGATTTGTCACCCATGTTTTATCCTTACGTCGGCACCGTAAGCGAAAACAGAGTAAGCCTTAATGGTGCCGGTGGCGGGGGTCGAACCCGCACGGTGTTGCCACCAACGGATTTTGAGTTTTTAACTCAACTTCACACCAAATCACACCAAGTCACTTCAAATCACTTTTCATCACTCGGAAATAAAGCAAAACCGTTGTTTATAGTGTTCGTGTTTTTATAAACCGCGCAAATACGCCATTTCCAAAATGCACCTCAAATGCCTTTTCTCATGAATTTTCGGTAGAAAGCTGGAAGAAAAGCGATTTCGGTAGAAGTAGGTAGCATTGCTGTTGACCGTAACGGATTATTTGAAAAAGGCAAAATTCTCATTTAACTTTCTATTGGATAGTCAACCAAGGTCTACCAAAACGATCAAATCCTCTTGGTAGACAGGATAGAGATCATAGCTTTAGAATAGCAAATAGTGTTCGTTAAGAACGCTGTTTGCTATTTTTTATGCCCAAATTCAAATAACACTCAGCACTCCTCGATAGGGGTGCATTTTTTATTGCCATTAATTCCGCCAAAATGACAATTATTCAATTTCCTACATTATATCATGGCAAACAGCCTGTGTCAAGTGATTTATACAATCTGAACAAAAAAGAGGAGGAATTTTCTATGCCCGAAAATCTGAGGATTGATCCGAATGACAATGACCTTTCCCTTGAAGCAAACGGAGTTCTCTCCAAGATGCTCAATAATCCCGATACGGATTATGTCAAGGCTGTTGACCTCTGTGCCGTCTGTGAGAATGACTCGCTGAGGACTATCAAAAAGGCTCTCGCTGAGCTGACCGACAAAGGCTATCTTCTTCGTATCGGCAACACCTACGCCGTCAATAAGGTCAGGATCATGGAAATGAAGCTCGCCTGAGCTGCTGAAACGGAGGAAATGGAATATGTCAAAGAAAACAAGAAAGCCCAAGACAGCACCTTCATCGGTGTGCCGTGTCAATAAAAATGCCAACTATACCATAATGAGCAACTATCATCTGCGCTCTACGAACCTGAGCCTGAAAGCAATAGGACTTCTCAGCAAGGTTCTTTCTTTGCCGGAGAATTGGGACTACTCTATCGCTGGGTTGACTTCAATCTGCAAGGAGAAAGAGAGTGCGATTAAGTCAGCCCTCGATGAGCTAAAGAAGTGGGGCTATCTCACAGTCACAAAGCTGATGCCTAATCAGACTGAAAGCGGTCGTATTGAATATGTATACGACTTCTATGAGTATTCCGAGAAGGACAAGCCGGAGGCTGACCAGGACGATGATGATACATACGATGAAGACGGAGATGTTTCAACAGTCTCCGTAAAAAAAGGCTCACAAGCGGCAGGAAAACAAGGCATAGAAAATCTACCCCTTGAAATTCTACCTGTAGAAAAACAAGCGATAGAAAATCAAGGGCAATTAAATACTAAAGAGAAAATAAAGAAAAATCAAATACTGAGTGATCAAACATCTATCAATCAATCCCCCTCCGGCAGCGAAAAGCCTGTTGAAAATGTTGAAAGACAGACGGACGGAAAGACTGATGAATATATCAGCGAAATGAAAATCTATACCGAAGTGGTGAAGGAGAACATCGACTTTAACTACTTCGCTGAATGGCTCGGTGATGAAGAGGAAGCTGAGGAGATCGTGCAGATGATGGTACGGCAGATATGCTCCAGAAAGAAAACAGAGCGTATCTGCAAAGAGGACTTCCCCAGAGAGGTAGTCAAGTCTTCGATGCTGAAAGTCGATATTGTTGTGCTGCAAAACGCTATCGAGCAGATAAAGCAAATCGACGGTGTTAAGAGAAAAGAACCTTACCTGATCAGCACCCTGTTTAACGAAGCCAACAATAAGCATTACAACGAAAATGCTGAAGAACGATGGGCAGTAGAAGCAGTCAAGAGAGATTTTGGCGGTTACGATTACTGACCGTTTCTGAAAGGAGGTGGTGGCAATGGGTGCGAAGAAGAAAACAGACAATACTCCTGCGTTTACTGGCAGAGATGTTCCGATCAATGAGATTGCTCAGGGAATCGGAAAAAGTGCCGACTTTATCAAGCGTGGACTGAGAACAGGTGCTCTTGATTTCGGGTATGCCGTAAAAAGCGACAACAGCGACAGGTATGGTTATTACTGCCCTGATAAACTCGTTTGGGAGAAAACAGGTTACTATAACCCGAACCCTGAGCAGTCCGAAGCTGCTTGAAAGACGGCTGATGAACTTTTTGGAAAGGAAGGTGAATATCATAGCTAAGTCTATTATCACGCAGGACGGCAATGTTGTCAACTACAACAACCTGCTTGCAATCTATGTCGATGAGGAGCTTGACGATGATGAGAACATCATTGGCTACAATCTTCTCGGCGTGGTCGGT
>CACWPR010000042.1 GCA_902762855.1 Ruminococcus flavefaciens | reverse complement strand
TCCCGAGCACCTTGAAGTCCTCATGAAGGACCCCTTCGAGCTCCTTGGCAGCCTTGACAATGCAGGCTCTATATTCCTCGGACACTACGCATCCGAGCCTCTCGGAGACTACTTTGCAGGTCCTAACCACGTTCTTCCCACCAGCGGAACAGCACGTTTCTTCTCACCTCTTGGAGTGGCCAGCTTCACAAAGCGTACAGCCTACACCTACTACACTGAGGACGCTCTCCGTCAGGCTAAGGACGACATAGTTCTCATCGCAGAGCGTGAGGGACTTACTGCTCACGCAAATGCTATCAAGGTCAGATTTGAAGACTAATAACGCAATGGGGCGGTATTTTTCACCGCCCTATAGACGTTTTTTCAGAAAGGAAATATCATGAGCTACAAACTTAATAAAAAGCTGATAGACCTGGTGCCCTATGACCCGATAACAGGCACCTACGACATAAGACTTGACGCAAATGAGAGCTGTTTTGACCTTACACCTGAGCTCAGGGAGAAGATATGCAGGAGCATTGCCGAGGTCAGCTTCAACCGCTACCCGGACTGCCTTGCACTCCGTCCCACAAAGGCTTTCTCGGAGCTCTACGGAGTGCCGGAGGAGCTCATAAGTGCAGGAAACGGCTCCGACGAGCTCATAAGCATAATATCGAGCTGCTTCTTTGAGGCAGGGGACACTATCGTCAACGTGTCCAACGACTTCTCAATGTACGAATTCTACGCCCAGCTCTATGAGGTGAACGTGGCCACCTACCAGAAGGAGGAGGACCTCACCATAGACCCGGACAAGCTCATAGCCTTCTGCCGGGAAAAGGGCGCAAAGGGACTTATTTTCTCAAACCCCTGCAACCCCACATCCCTGGGACTTGACAGGGAGGCTGTAAGGAAGATAATCACCTCTCTGGACGGCTGTCTGGTCATCCTCGACGAGGCATATATGGACTTCTGGGACCAGTCGATACTCAGCGAGGCAGGCAAGTACGACAACCTCATCATCTTAAAGACCTGTTCCAAGGCCATAGGACTTGCCGCAGTGAGATTCGGCTTCGCTATAGCAGGCAGAACAATCACAAATGCCATAAGAGCGGCAAAATCCCCCTATAACAATGACTCCGTAGCCCAGACTATCGTCAGCGTCATGCTCTCGGAGAAGGAGTGGCTGAAACAGTGCCGTGACACTATCGTCGCAAATACCAGGGAGCTCTACAAGGGCATCCTCGCCCTCAATGAGAAGTACTCCTGCTTTGAAAGGATATACGAGCCCTGCACCAACTTCGTTTTCATAAAGACCCCGGACTTTGAGAAGATATACACCTTCCTGCTGGATAATTCCATTGCCATAAGGAAGTTCAGAGGCTATATCAGGATAACTGCCGGCACTGCTGAGGAAAACCGGCGTGTCCTTGCAGTCCTTGATGAATATTTCAGAAAGTGAGGTCCGCCATGCGTACAGCATCCGTAGAGCGCTCCACAAAGGAGACTCAGATAAGCATTACAGTGACCCTGGATGAAAAGGGAAAAGCTGAGATAGATACCGGCATAGGCTTTTTCGACCATATGCTCACAGCACTGTCCGTTCACAGCGGCATCAGCATGAAGATAAAGGTGACGGGAGACCTTTACGTTGACTGCCACCACACCATAGAGGACACAGGAATCGCCCTGGGACAGGCTCTCGGACAGGCTCTCGGCACAAAGTCGGGGATAGTCCGCTACGGCACAGCCTATATCCCCATGGACGAGTCCCTTGCAATGGCAAGCCTTGACCTGAGCAACAGGCCCTTCCTGGTGTTCAACTGCCCCTTCACCAACCAGAGCTGCGGACAGTATGACCTGTGCATGACTGAGGAGTTCTTCCGTGCATTCGCCTTCAATTCCGGCATGACACTGCACATCAACCTCCTCTACGGCTCCAATGACCACCACAAGGCAGAGGCAGTCTACAAGGCAGTGGCACACGCACTCAAGACCGCAGTGAAGAAGAACTCTGACGGTTCCACCCTCTCAACGAAAGGAGTACTCTGATGATAGCCATAATCGACTACGGCGCAGGAAATATTTTCAGCGTCAAGAACGCTCTCGACTACCTGGGACTTGAAAGCCGTCTGGTCTCCGACAAGGACAGCATAAGGTCTGCGGACGCAGTGATACTTCCGGGTGTGGGAGCATTTCCGGCAGCAATGAAAAAGCTGGAGTCCACAGGTCTCATCGACACCATAAAGGAGGAGGCCGCAAAGAAGCCGTTCCTGGGCATATGTCTGGGGATGCAGCTCATTTTCAGCAAGGGCTACGAGTTCGAGGAGTGCGACGGTCTGGGACTTATCAGCGGCTCCGTAAGAAAAATGGAGGAGCCCGACCTCATAATCCCTCACATGGGCTGGAACAAGCTGGAAAAGCTCAACGAGTGCCCTCTCCTTGAAGGAGTAGGAGACAACGAGTACGTCTACTTCGTCCACTCCTACAAGGCACACTGCGAGGACAGGGACATTGCCGCATACGTGGAGTACGGAGGAAGAGTCCCGGCTCTTGTTTATGACGGAAAATACGTTTTCGGAGCACAGTTCCACCCTGAGAAATCCGGAGAGACCGGACTTAAAATACTCAGGAATTTCGGAGGACTCATAAACTGACCCACATAAGGACCGGGAAGGTGCGGATGCACAGCTTCTCAGGTGCATAAAATTGATACGGAGGACTTATATGATAATTTTCCCTGCGATAGACATTAAGGACGGCAACTGCGTCCGCCTTTTCAAGGGCGATTTTTCCACAGTTGAGAAGGTGGCCTCGGACTACCTCGAAACAGCTAAGAGCTTTGAGGCTGCCGGTGCAGAATGGATACACATGGTAGACCTTGACGGTGCAAAGGAAGGCCGTCCGGTAAACACTAAAATTTACACTGACGTTGCAGAAAAGACTGACCTGAAAGTCGAGCTGGGCGGCGGCATCCGCTCACTGGAGACCATAAGAGAGTACCTGGAAATGGGCATCACAAGAGTCATCCTCGGTTCAGTCGCTCTTAAAGACCCTAAGCTGGTCTGCGACGCAGTTGAGAAATTCGGCAGCGAGAAGATAGTAGTGGGAGTTGATGCCATGAACGAAATGGTGGCAACTGAGGGCTGGCTGGAAAGCTCTGATGTCCACTACATCGACCTTGCAAACAAGATGATAGATGCAGGAGTGAAGTACTTCATCTTCACCGACATCTCCAAGGACGGTACCCTTTCCGGAGTCAACCGTGAGCAGCTCAGAAAGCTGGCTGACGCCACTGAGGGCAGGGCAAATATCGTGGCAAGCGGAGGAGTCCACACAATGGACGACATCATCGCCTGCAAGGAAATGGGACTTTACGGCACTATCTGCGGAAAGTCTATCTATAAGGGGACTCTTGACCTGAGAGAGGCCATAGAGTACGCTGGAAGGTAAGCTATGGATACAGTAATGCTCGCAGCAATGGGGTTAATGGTACTTATAGGTTTTCTGATGATCCTATTTCCTGACAAGTGCCTCAGAGCTGATAAACGTGGAGATACAGAGCTTGCTGAACAGGTCAGAAACTGTGGTTTTGGAATTATCGGACTTATGGCAGCAGTTGCTCTGCTTTCGCTCAAATACACATTGTTCTGAGTCAATGTATTCCAAGGATGTGAAAACGTTATGAGAATAAGACCCTATATCCCGGAGCGTGATTTTGATACTGTAAGGAATTGGATAACACAGGAGCGGGAACACGCAATGTGGTGTGCAAATATAATGCAGTTTCCATTAAACAGGGATGACTTTGAAAAGGTCATGAACGATATAGCGCAGCGCTGCGGAGACAGCCCCTATGTCGCCACAACGGATGAAGGCAGACCGGTTGGATTCTTTTGCTATTCAGTAAATTGTGAGACTAATACAGGGAAGTTCAAATTTGTAATGGTCGATCCGGAACAGCGTGGCAGAGGCCTTGGAAAAGAAATGCTGAGACTTGCTGTAAAATACGCATTTGAGATCACAAAAGCCGATATGGTGGATCTGATAGTTTTCTCGCCGAATATCGGTGCAAAAAAGTGCTATGAAAGTGTCGGCTTCACTGAAATAGGATCTGATTTAGCGCCTTTCAGCTATAATGGTGAAACATGGAAAAGGTGCTATATGGTCCTGAAGAACGGAGGTAAATAATGCTTGCAAAGAGAATAATCCCTTGCCTTGACGTAAGAAACGGCAAGGTGGTAAAGGGAGTTAATTTTGAAGGAGTAAGAGATGTAGGCGACCCGGTTGAGTGTGCCGAGGAGTACAACAAGCAGGGCGCAGATGAGATAGTCTTTTACGATATAACAGCGTCCTTTGAGGGACGTGGAGTGTTCCTGGACGTTGTCCGTGACACTGCAAAAAAGGTCTTTGTTCCACTGACAGTGGGCGGCGGTATAAAGACAGTTGACGACATCCGTGAGGCGCTCAGAGCCGGAGCAGACAAGGTGTCTGTGAACTCTCAGGCTGTACAGAACCCTCAGCTCATCAAGGACGGAGCCGACATCTTCGGAAGCCAGTGCATCTGCGTGGGGATAGACGCTAAGAAGATAGCCGACCAGAAGTGGACCGTCTACATAAACGGCGGACGAGTTGACATGGGTATCGACCTCATCGACTGGGTACACCAGATAGAAAAGCTGGGTGCCGGTGAGATCTGCCTTAACTCCATAGACGCTGACGGCACCAAGGAAGGCTTTGACATTGATATGCTGAAGGCTGTCTGCGATAACTGCTCCATACCGGTCATAGCCAGCGGCGGTGCAGGAAAGATAAACGACTTTTACGAGGTCTTTGAAAAGACCGGAGCTACTGCGGCTCTTGCGGCATCACTTTTCCACTTCAAGGAGCTTACAGTTGGCCAGGTCAAGGACTACTGCCGGAGCAAGGGAGTTATAGTGAGGTAAGCTATGGACAAGATATGGGAAGAAATGTATGAGGCGGCGAAAGCGGTACTTTCACCGAGGCGTATCTCCGGGTACGTCACAGCCGGGGATGTCTCAGCGGCTGTACTCAGCAAGTCGGGGAAGATATATACAGGAGTCTGTATCGACACCTGTTCAACTCTGGGCATCTGCGCCGAGAGAAATGCCATATTCAATATGATAACCAACGGCGAACAGGAGATAGCAAGGGTACTTTGTATCCCGCCGAATGAAGGAAAGGGCGCTCCCTGCGGAGCCTGCCGTGAGCTCATGGTACAGCTCATGCCTGACAGCTACAAGGACATTGAGATAATGCTGGACTACAGCAAGGGTAAGGTCATCACTCTTGGGGAGCTGACTCCTGAGTGGTGGATAGATTACTGATGAAAGGTGAGATACAATGGTAAAAATAGACCTTAACGACCTGGATAAATTCTTCGTCAAGGGAGAGCTTATCCCTGCGATATGCTACGAGGTCAACACAAAGACGGTCCTCATGCTCGCTTATATGAACAAGGAGAGCCTGAAAAAGACCTTAGAGACCGGCTACACATGGTTCTGGAGCCGTTCCCGTCAGGAGTACTGGAACAAGGGAGCCACCTCCGGACACGTACAGAAGGTAGTCTCCATATACGGCGACTGCGACAACGACACCCTGCTGGTAAACGTTGAGCAGACCGGAGTTGCCTGCCACACCGGCAGCTATAGCTGTTTCTTCAATGAAATATATAATAACAAGGAGAATGAATGATGAACGTATACCACGAGATATTTGAAGTATTAAAGGAAAGAAAAAAGCAGTTCGACAGCGGAAATGCCCCTGAGAAGTCCTACACCTGCTACCTTTACGAAAAAGGCGTAGACAAGATATGCAAGAAGATAGGCGAAGAGGCTACCGAGACCGTTATAGCTGCAAAGAACGGCGATAACGACGAGCTCATGAACGAGATAAACGACCTCCTCTATCACGTTATGGTACTCTGCGTGAACCAGGGACTGGAATGGTCCGACGTTGAGAAGGTCCTCGACGAGCGCAATGAGAAGATAGGCAACCTTAAAAAGTTCCACGAGGTAGACAAGAATACCTGATAATGAAAATGGCTGGCGCATAAGCGTCAGCCATATTTTTTACTGTGCCTCGGTATTGAGGATGTTCTCCATTACCGGAGTGGTGTCAAGGAAGTTGAACAGTGCAGTCAGCAGGTCATTGTAGCTTCCGGAAGTGATGTGTATGCCGTCGCCGCCGGAGTATGCAGGACTGAGTGCAAGGGTGCCGCTGTCTGCAAGGACTGAGTAAGCGTCGAAGTAGAATACCTGTGGAGAGTTCATCTGAGCCACCATATCCGCAACAGCGGCATTGTAGTTTCGGATGTTCTCATTGGTGCTGTAGGTAACGTAGTCCGCAACGGGAGTGATGCCGGCGCAGACGATATTGACGTCCGGGTCTGCGGCGAGTATCTGGGAGACAAGGTCTGAGTAAAGTCCGGCGAACCAGCCTGGGTCGTACATGGGAAGGTCGTTCATGCCAATGGAGATCATCAGCAGACGGGGCTTCATATAGCCGACTGCGTCCACCATGGACATATCCCCATAGCCGAAATTGAAGGTGTACCTGCCAAGGTTCCAGAGTCCCACAGACTCCTTGGCAAGGTTGTGCTCATAGGGGATGTAGCCGTATATCTGATAGCCGGAGGCAATGGAGTCGCCGGCAATAGCAAGTCTTTCCTGGTAGAAGGAGCTGTTAGGGGAAACTCCTGCGTAGAGATAAGGGGACAGGGGGTCTCCGGGGACCGGTCCGCTGTCCTGAGGAGCCTCGGCAGGCGGCTCTGTAACAGGCTCAGTTGTGGTGACCTCTGTTGCAGTCGCAGTCTCAGAGGTGGTGGAAGCAGTTGTTGTAGTGGACGAAGCAGTCGTTGTTGTTGTCTCAGTGGAGGTAGTCCGTGACGTGCTCTTTGCGGCGGATGTCACAGGAGCAGAGCTTATGGGAGCGATAGTCCCGGTGATAACGGAGGCCCTTGTCTCAATGGACCGGACGTCGCCTTCGGGAGCTTTCCCGGCTCTTCTGTTGCCGATGAAGAACATGAGTGCCGTGAACAGCAGTATGCATACACCGGCGATAAATACCGGTTCTTTAAGGATGCGGAGCAATTTTTCTTTCATATCTACACACTTTCATATTTATTAGCAGATTTCATTTTAGCACGAATATGGCCAAATGTAAAGGAAAAACCGAAAATTATGGCAAATGCTGTAATTTTGTTGACATTTCCGGTCCCGGATAGTATAATAGTATAAAAGAGCGGCTGGCTCCGTCGCCAAAGCCGCCTGTATATCATTGTATTCAGGAGTTGTAACAATTATGGATAATATCAGGATAACAGACCTTTTCGACCTTTCACATACTGCCGCAGCAGACTATCTCAAAGGCTTTGAATACCCCTGGGAGGCTCTCAAAGGGATAAGCAGTTTCATCATTGAGCTCGGCAGCACCCTCAGCCCGGATGAGTACGACAACCCCTCAGAGAACGTCTGGATACATAAGTCCGCAAAGGTGTTCCCCAGCGCATACATCGGAGCGCCCTGCATTATCGGAGCAAACACCGAGGTCCGTCACTGTGCCTTCATCAGAGGAAGTGCTCTGGTAGGCGAGAACTGCGTGGTGGGAAACTCCGCAGAGCTGAAAAACGTCATCATCTTCGACAACGTCCAGACTCCCCACTATAACTACGTAGGTGACAGCATCCTTGGCTACAGGTCCCACATGGGTGCAGGCTCCATAACCTCAAACGTGAAGTCCGACAAGACCAATGTAGTCATAAAGTCCGGCGAAGAGCGTATTGAGACAGGTATCAAGAAGATAGGCGCAATGCTTGGCGACTTCGTTGAGGTAGGCTGCAACAGCGTGCTGAACCCCGGCACTATAGTCGGCCGCAATTCCAATATCTACCCCACAAGCTGCGTAAGGGGAGTGGTCCCTGCTGACAGCATCTGGAAAACAGGCGGAGTCATCGTAAAGAAGAACTGAATCATGAGTGCGGTATCCTGCGGGATACCGTATTTTTTTTGTGAAAGATATTGTAAAATATGCCGGAATGTGGTATCATATAATATGTAAAATTATGCCCAGCTATGAAGCAGAAGGGAGATAGGTATGGAAAACCAGATAAGTATCAGCGCAAACGTCACTGCAAGGATAAATTTTGCGATGCAGCAGAATTACGTCCCGGTTTGCAGGAACGTAGTCCTCACAAATACATCAGATGCCGAAATAACAGGTGCAAGACTGAGGCTGACCTTCGACCCGGCCTTTGCAAAGCCCTATGAGTCCGCCCCTGTTACCCTCAGACCGGAACAGCCTGTGGAGTTCTCGCCTGTGGAGATAGTCCTCGACACGGAATTCCTGTTCAGCCTGACCGAAAAGCTGGTGGGAAATATGACTATCGAGGTCATGAAAGGGGATGAGGTCCTCGCCTCTAAGAACATCCCCACAGAGCTCCTTGCCTATGACCAGTGGACGGGCACTCTTTTCATGCCCGAAATGGCCGCCGCATTCGTGACTCCCAACCACCCTAAGGTACAGGAGATAGTCTCAGCGGCAAGTCTTTACCTGCAAAAATGGACAGGTGACCCCTCCTTCACCGGCTACCAGACCCGCAATCCCAACATCGTCAAGCAGCAGATGGGTGCGGTTTATGCAGCGTTGCAGGAGCAGAATATCGCCTATACCATGCCGCCTGCCAGCTTTGAAGAGGCTCAGCGGATAAGGCTCCCGGAGGCTGTTGCCGAGGGAAAGGCCGGCACCTGCATCGACCTTTCAGTGCTGTACTGCTCATGCCTTGAGGCAGTAGGGCTCAATCCTCTGCTTGTGCTCATAAACGGCCATGCCTTCGCAGGCTGCTGGCTGGAGAACGAGACCTTCCCGGACTGCCTCCAGTTCGACTGTGCCGCCCTGACAAAGCGGATAGCTCACGGAATCGACGCAATAAGCGTGGTGGAGTGTACCGACTTCACCGCCGGAAAGAACGTGGATTTCAACACTGCCGAGAAGCACGCCGCATCCGCACTGGAGGACGTTTCACAGTTCAGCTTCGCAATAGATATAAGCCGCACACGTTCAAGCGGCATACGTCCCATGCCTTCAAGAGTCTCCGAGAACGGCTCTTTCAAGGCCGTTGACTACGGCGGAAGGGACAGCTCCGGGATAACCTCCGCTCCCAGCGAGCTGGAGATAATAGGGGACCTTATCCCTCAGAACGAGCCCCGTGAGGTCACAAAGCAGGTCATCTGGGAGAGAAAGCTCCTTGACCTAAGCCTGAGGAACAGCCTGCTGAACTTCCGCCCTACATCCATGAGCGTCCAGCTCATGATAAGCGACCTTGACACCCTGGAGGACGAGATGTCCAAGGGTGAGGAGTTCAAGGTGATGCCCGTGCCCGGCGACATGACACTGTCCGTTTCTGACAGCAAGATATATGAGACCGAAAACGAAAAGGGCCTCATATCCAGCATCTCCGACTCCGAGTTCAAGAGCCGCAGGCTCCGCACCTTCCTGAGTGAAAGTGACCTTGAAAAGCTCATGAAAAAGCTCCACCGTCAGGCAAAGGTCAGCATGGAGGAAAACGGTGCCAATACTATCTACCTTGCCCTTGGATTCCTGCGCTGGTACGAGACCGACAAGAGCGAAAAGCCACGCTATGCCCCGCTGGTCCTGGTCCCTGTGGACATCATCAGAAAGGTGCAGGAAAAGGCATACACCATAAAGATTCGTGACGAGGACACTCAGGTCAACATCACCATGCTGGAGATGCTCAGGCAGTTCTTCGGCATCGACATCACCGGCCTTGACCCCGTCCCGGAGGACGAGAACGGTGTGAACCTGAAACTCATTTTCAGCACCATACGGCAGGGCATCATGTCCCGTGAACGCTGGGATATAGAGGAATATGCCTTCATCGGACAGTTTTCCTTCACACGGTTCATCATGTGGAACGACATCCGCAACCGTGCGGACGAGCTGGCAAAGAACAAGGTAGTTGCCAGTCTTATTTCCGGAAAGACCGAGTGGGAGGGTGAGGACATCTATGTTTCGCCCCTTGACCTTGACGCAAAGGTCAAGCCCTCTGACCTGACAGTGCCTCTCAGTGCGGACTCTTCACAGCTTGCGGCAGTATATGCGGCAGCTCAGGGCAAGAGCTTCGTCCTCCACGGACCTCCCGGAAGCGGAAAGTCCCAGACTATTACGAACATGATAGCCAGTGCCCTTTATCAGGGGAAGTCAGTGCTGTTCGTAGCCGAGAAAATGGCAGCTCTTTCCGTAGTTGAGAAGCGTCTGAACAAGGTCGGACTGGGCCCCTTCTGCCTGGAGCTCCACTCCAACAAGGCCCAGAAGAGAGCGGTCCTCAAACAGCTTGAAGAGACCCTCAATGTGGGCAAGGTAAAGCATCCGGCTGAGTACAAGGCTCAGGCCGAGAAGATATACGCAATGCGTCAGGAGCTCAACTCCACAATGGAGGAGATACACCGTCAGAGGAACTTCGGATGCTCCATGTACGACGCAGCAGTCAGGTACGAAAATAACCGTGACAAGGGCGGAAAGTTCGATTTCACTCCCGAACAGCTCGACTCCATGAGCGAGTCCTCCTACACCATGTGGAGGGAGACTTTAGAGAGCCTTACCGCCGCCGGAAGGGAGTTCGGTGACGTCACTGCAACTCCGCTGAACATCTGCCGCCTTGACTCCTGTGCCCCTGAGACAAGGGGAGCCTTCGGGAAGCAGCTCACAGAGTTCAGGTCAAGGCTGGACGCCGCCGGAAGGTGCGGAGCTGAGATAAACTCCCTTTGCGGAGGACAGTCCCTTACCTATGCCCAGTGCAGGGCCGCAGCGGAGGTGCTTGCCGACGCAGCAGGAGAGGGCCACATCCTCCCGGAGATAGTCACCGGAGGCAATTGGGACCTCCACAGGGAAAAGGCCGGCGAGCTTGCAGCATCAGGCGCAGAGCTTGCAAAGCTCAAAAGCGAGGTCCTTGAAAAGTTCGAGAATTCCGTTCTTGCCTTCGACAGCAGCGGAGCTCTGGTCAACTGGAAAACTGCTCAGAGCAAGTGGTTCGTCTCAAAGTTCTTCAAGAGCAAGAAGCTGGTCAATGAGCTGAACGCTCACGCAAAGTCCTCCGGCACGGTGACAAAGGGAAATATCATCGGCTGGTACGAAAAGCTCAACCGTCTCGGTGAGCTCAGCCGTGCAGTCAAGGAGGCACCCCAGGAGCTCACAACAGCGTTCAGTCCTCTCTGGATGGGCGAGGAGACCGACTGGTCCGCACTGACTGCGGCATCGGAGAAGTCACAGCAGCTCAGGGAGAAGATATTTGCAGCTCCCCTCAGCGGCGAGCAGAAGCTGAAACTTGCATCCGCAGCAGCAGAGAGGTTCGGCACACCTGCCCTCAAGCTGTCCTCCAAGGACTTCTCGGACAGGCTCACATCGGACTTTGCAGCTCTTGAAAGCTCAGTTTCCGCTCTGGAAAAGGACTTCGGAGTGATACCGGAGAGACTTATGTACGGCGAGGACTGGTGCTCCTTTGCAGCAGACAAGGCAGAGGCAGCAGTCCGGGCACTCCCGCAGCTAAAGGAATGGACGGGAATAGTCTCTATATGCGGAAAATTAAAGGAGTACGGCATCGGCAATGTGGCTGACGCCTACCTGTCAGGGGAGGTGCCTACAGAGCAGCTCATCCCGGCCTTTGACTGCGACATCAGCAGGGCAATGGTCATGACAGTTATTTCACGGAGCAGCGTTCTCTCCGGGTTCCAGGGCACTCTCTTCGAGGACACCGTCCGCAGGCTCGGTGAGGCTCAGGACAGCTTCACAAAGCTCTCCATGCAGGAGCTCGTTGCAGACCTTTCCGCAAAGATACCCGCCGCAGGAGCCGCAGCAGGCAGCTCCGAGATAGGCATACTCCAGAAAGCAATAAAGAGCAACGGACGCATGATGTCCATACGAAAGCTCTTCGACAGCATCCCCAACCTACTCAGGAGGATGTGTCCGGTAATGCTCATGAGCCCTATCTCAGTGGCACAGTACATCGACCCCTCTTACCCGAAATTCGACCTTGTCATCTTCGACGAGGCATCACAGCTCCCCACCTGCGAGGCTGTAGGAGCCATAGCACGAGGCGAGAACGTCATAGTTGTGGGCGACCCGAAGCAGCTCCCTCCCACCAGCTTCTTCACCTCCAATCAGGTGGACGAGGAGAACTACGAGAAGGAGGACCTGGAAAGCGTTCTGGACGACTGTCTGGCACTGTCCATGCCTCAGATGCATCTGCTCTGGCACTACCGCTCACGGCATGAGAGCCTTATAGCCTACAGCAATGCCAAGTACTACGAGAACAAGCTGTTCACCTTCCCGTCACCCGACGACCAGGTGTCCGAGGTGAGCTGGGTACACGTTGAGGGCTACTACGACAAGGGCTCCACAAAGCAGAACAAGGCGGAGGCTCAGGCCATAGTTGCTGAGATCTCACGGAGACTTGCAGACCCGGAGCTCAGGAAGCTCAGCATCGGTGTTGTAACGTTCAGTATGCCTCAGCAGAACCTCATCGACGATATGCTCATGGACGCATTCCGTCAGGACCCAAGGCTGGAAGAGTGGGCAAATGAGATGTACGAGCCGATACTCATAAAGAACCTTGAAAACGTACAGGGCGACGAGCGTGACGTCATAATGTTCTCAGTTGGCTACGGTCCCGACAAGGAGGGCAAGGTGTCAATGAACTTCGGCCCTCTCAACCGTGACGGCGGCTGGAGACGACTCAACGTTGCTATCTCACGTTCTAAGATGCAGATGATAGTATTCTCCGTCATCACTCCCGACCAGATAGACCTTTCAAGGACACGCTCCGACGGAGTTGAAGGACTGAAAGGATTCCTGGAGTTTGCCGCAAAGGGCCGCAGTGCTCTTGCAGTCCGGAGCAGTACTCAGACGGAAAAGAAGGGCTTCGAGCAGACAGTAGCCGCAGAGCTCACCAGAATGGGCTACACCGCAAAGACAAACGTTGGATGCTCAGACTACAAGATAGACGTGGCAGTGTGCCACCCGGACAAGCCGGATACCTACATCATGGGAATAAACTGCGGAAGCCTCTCACATTACCGCAACGGCACAGCCAGCGACAGGACCCTGTCACAGCCATCGGTCCTGAAGGGACTTGGCTGGAACGTGATGAACGTTTACATCCTGGACTGGCTGGATAACAGGGACAGAGTCCTTGAAAAGTTAAAGTCCGCCATAGACAGGGCAGTGGAGCTTTCACGCAGTCCTGAGGAGACCGCACCGGCACCTCAGAAGCCAAAGGAGGAAATGGTCTTTGAGACCGAGGAGGAGCAGACCCTCACCGACCTCTGCGATAAGTACGAGACCTTCCAGGTCAGGGAAACAGGTACCTCCGAGACCTTCAACGAGAGCAGTCTGCCGGCTGTTGCAAAGTGTATAGACAGCGTACTTAAAGCGGAGGCTCCCGTCAGCAGGACAGTCCTTGCAAAGAAGGTATTCGCCTGCTGGGGCATCACCAGACCGGGTACGGCCATGAAAAAGACCTTTGACGCTGCACTGGAGAGGTCCGGGGCAAAGTCCACCCTGAGCGGTGAGACGGAATTTATGTGGTTGCCTGACCAGGTGCCGGAGGAATACAGCAAATGCCGTGCCCTCTGCGGAGAAAATGAGCGCCGTGACGCCGCCGACATCCCGCCGGAGGAGTACGCAAACGGCATAAAGCTCATAATGTCAAGGCAGATAGCCATGCAGAGAGAGGACCTTCTCAGGGAGACCGCTCATCTCTTCGGCTTCACGAGAATGACTCCTGCCCTTGAAACTGCCCTTGCTCTGGGTATACGTCAGGCTAAGGCAAGAGGGAACATCACCTTCGGTGAGGACGGAAAGGTCAGCTTCAGCAAGTAAAGCATATCATGGAGGAACAAATTGAAAAGACTACAGATAATTATAGGAAAGATAATAGTTAAGCTCCTGCACCTCATGAAGAGGAATGCAGGTAACCTGCCGGGTATCGTGCTCTGGCACATATCCCGTCACAAGGCAGTTTCCATGTTCAAAGTGGACTGCCCCATAATCGCAGTTACCGGCACCAACGGCAAGACCTCGGTGACCAACTGCATCGCCCAGCTCTTTGAGCGGAGCGGAAAGAAGATAATCACCAACAGGGAGGGCAACAACCTCGACACCGGCATCTGCTCCCTTCTGCTCCGCCACTGCGACATGAAGGGCAGAGTCAAGGCCGATTACCTCATCCTGGAGACCGACGAGTCCCATGTGCCGGTAGTGTACTCCCAGCTCAAGCTGGACACCCTCATCGTCCTGGACTTCTTCCGTGACCAGCTCGACAGAAACGGCGAAATGGAGACTCTTATCCAGAAGATAAACGGCTTCTGCAAGACCTTCAAGGGCAATCTCATACTCAACGGAGATGACCCGAATACTGCCCGTCTTGGAAAGGCAAACCCCGGAAACAAGAACGTGAAGTACTTCCATGCGGAGCCCTATGCCTTCGCAACAAAGACTATCTACGAGGCCTCGGAGGGACGTTTCTGTCCCTTCTGCGGAGAGCCTCTGGAGTACAGCTACTACCAGTACTCTCACATCGGAAAGTTCCGCTGTCCTAAGTGTGGATTCGGAGACTATGAGCCCTACATCACAGCCAGCGGCATAGACCTCACCAAGCCTGTGTTCACCGCAGACGGTCACACCTACGCTCCGAAGCTCAACAGCATCTACAACGTCTACAACATGACTGCCGTTGCCGCTGCCGCAAAGCTCTACGGCATAGAGCAGAACATCACAGACAGCGTTATCTCCGCATATACCGTGAAAAACGGCCGGATGGAGAACTTCATGCTGGGTGACAGAAAGACTACTCTCAACCTGGCCAAGAACCCTGTGGGAGCCAATATGACCCTCCGTGTGATGAACGAAATGGAAGGCGAGAAGGAGCTTCTCTTCGTACTCAACGACAACGTTGCAGACGGCCTTGACGTCTCATGGATATGGGACATAAATTTCAGCATCTTCGAGAGAGTGACAAGGGTAGTCACCGCAGGCACAAGAGCCCACGACATCGCAGTCAGGATAAAGTGCTCCGGCTACGACCAGTCAAAAATAGTTGTCCGCCCGGACCTTGACAAGGCAGTTGAGGAGCTCGCAAGCACTCCCGGAAGGAAGTTCGTCATAGCAAACTATACGGCAGTACAGCCTACAAGAGCGGCTCTCAAACGCTATATCGCAAAGAACGGAGGCAGGACAGAATGAGCACCATAAAAATACTCCATATGTATGCAGATATGCTGGACCTCTACGGCGACAGCGGAAACATGGAAGTCCTGTCCTACAGGTGCAGGATGAGGGGGATAGAGTGCGTCATCGACAAGTACTCCATAGACTCTCCCATGCCGGACTTTTCCTCCTACGACCTCATCTACATCGGAGGAGGTGCGGACCTTGAACAGCAGCACATCTCGGCAGACCTGCTGAAATGCAGGGAGGGCATCGCAAAAGCCTATAAAGAGGGAGTTTTCCTCTTCCTCATCTGCGGAGGGTACCAGCTAATGGGCAGGTACTACCGTGACGCTGACGGCAACGACATCCCAGGACTGGGACTTTTCGACTACTTCACAGTGGCTCCGAACAGCCGCAGAAAGCGCTGTATAGGCAATATCGTCATCCGCACCCAGCTCACGGGCAAGGCGGTGGACGTTGTGGGATTCGAGAATCACGGCGGCCAGACACAGGGGGTAAAGACTCCCTTCGGAAAGGTCCTCTACGGCAACGGCAACTGCTCAAAGAGCGAGGCCGAGGGATACACGGAGAAGAACGTCATAGCCACATATCTCCACGGCCCGTGTCTCTCAAAAAACCCCGAAATTTCGGACTATATGATAGAGTACTGCCTGAGCCGCAGCTCCGGCGGAAAGGTACAGCTCCAGAAGCTGGATGACACCCTCGAAAACCAGTGCCGGAAGGTAATGCTGGACAGACTTCTTAAATAGCGAACAAAGGCGGACTCCGGTCCGCCTTCTGCATTTTTCCGGGGACTTCCTCATATAATTCACCATGATAAACAGGAGGAAGTCACAGTGATAAAGAATAAAATTGTAAGGGACACGGTCCTGCTGACCGCAATGCAGCTATTTCTTGACACGTCTGCGCTGCTGCTGAACGTTTTCATAACCCGGAGCCTGGGCACATCGGCAATGGGAGTGCTCACCCTGACGGGCTCGTTTCTGGGACTTGCCGGGATGCTCTCCAACGGCAACGCATTTCTGTGCACCAGCAGGCTGGTGTCCGAAGAACTGGGAAAGCCTGCCGGGTCGCCGGGAGGAGTCCTTGCCCACGGAATAAAGCTCTGCCTGCTGCTCAGCACCGCTGTCTCGGCGGCGGTAATAGTCTTTGCAGAACCCATAAGCAGGCGCTTTTTCAGCGGCGGAGAAATGGCCCGGTGGATAAAGGTCCTGCCGTTATCCCTGATAGCAGGAGCTGTTTCTGCCTGTTTCAAGGGATATTTCAATGCCTGCCGCAGAGCCGGCATCTCTGCCGCCGGAGACATCTGCGAGTTCATCGTGAGGTCGGCGGTGATAGTTTCGGCTACCCTTGCAGCGGACTCCTCCTCAGAGGGGACGGTCTGCGGCATAATGATAGGGAGCATAGTTGCCGGGAACCTTTTCTCCCTGGGGTTCTGCCTCATTGCATACACAAGGACCCGCATCAAAGGCACCGGGAGCTGTACGCTGAACTTCCGGCGGTATGCCGCCTTTGCCTTTCCGATAATGGGCGGAAGCGTGCTCACAGCAGTCCTCAGCAGTACAAATGATGCCCTGATACCCATATGTCTCCGGCAGAACGGGGACTCCGCAGCGGAGGCTCTGAGCCGGTTCGGAGTGTTCGAGGCTATAGTGATACCGACTATCTTCTTCCCCTCGGTGGTACTATGCTCACTTTCGGGGATAGTGGTCAGCGAGTCCGCAAGAGCTGCCGCCGCAGGTGACAGCCGCCGTATAAAGAGCCTGACGGAGCGGCTTACGGGCAGGACCTTTGAGTACGCTGTATTTGCAGCGGCAGTGCTGATGCGCTTCGGCCGTCCGATAGGGGAGCTCCTCGGAGGAGGGGAGCTTGCCGGGAAGATGATAACCGTGATAGCGCCGGTGGTGCCCTTCATCTACATGGAGATAATCCTGGAATCCCTGATAAAAGGCACCGGCAGGCAGGCATTTTCCTCACTGAACTACCTTGCGGAGTACATCATCCGCATCTCGGCAGTACTGATTTTTGTGCCGCATCTCGGCTTTTACGGCATAGTGGTGTCCTACTATGCCAGCAATGCCGCCGGGAACATCAGCCGGTACATATTCCTGATGAGAAAGACGGGGATGTCGTTCCGGCCCCTCAGACAGTTCGGAGCACCGGCGGCCTATGTATTCATGACCATGTGTGCGGCAGAGCTGCCGTTCAGGCTCACCGGGACAGGGCCCTCCGGACTGCCGTCAATGGCTGCCTTCACAGTAATATGGATGTGTTTGTATGCCGCAGTTATCATGCTGTTGGGAAGCATTAGAGCAATTATCCCAAGTGGCAGACCAAAATTTGTACAAATCACCCAAAAATAAACTGCCGGTGTAATATGAAATGTAGAAATTTAGTAAATAGTATTGCAATTTATTCAAAACTGCCTTATAATTGTTGTATGCAGTGCATAAACTGTACATAAATTTATCCGGAGGAGAAAACCTACCATGAAAGAATACGATGTCAACAAAGTAAAAAATATTGCATTTGCCGGACACAACGGCTCCGGTAAAACCTCTCTCGCTGAGGCACTGCTCTACAAAGCAGGAGCGTCGGACCGTCTGGGAAAGACTGCCGACGGCACAACTGTCTGCGACTATGACCCGGAGGAGATAAAGAGGAAGATATCCATAAGTACTTCCCTTGCATCCTTTGAATATAATGATTATAAAGTAAATCTGCTGGATACTCCCGGTCTCTTCGACTTTGCCGCTGAGATGATAGAGGGAATACGTGCAGCAGACACTGTTATGATAACCGTATCTGCAAAGTCCGGCGTTAAGGTCGGCGCAAGAAAAGCCTATGACGAGGCTGTTAAGCAGAACAAGTCCAAGATGTTCGTAGTTACCAAGATAGACGACAAGGACGCTAATTTCTTCAATGTACTCACCGAGCTCAAGACCGTATTCGGACCTACAGTTTGCCCTGTTGTTGTTCCTGTTATCAGCAACGGCCAGATAGTGGAGTTCGTTAACCTCATTGAGATGAAGGCCTATAAATACGACGGAAAGGGCAACGCAGTCGAGACAGATATGCCCACAGCCGAAATTTCCGAGAAGTTCGAGTACCGTATCGACGGACTCGTTGCAGCCGTTTCAGAGGCCGTTGCAGAGACCTCAGACGAGCTTATGGAGAAGTTCTTCGAGGGCGAGCCCTTCACACAGAAGGAGCTCATAGACGGCATCCACGAGGGCATGAACAAGGGTATCATCACTCCTGTAGTGTGTACATCAGCCGCTGACCTCTCCGCTGTAGATATGCTCCTGAAGGAAATAGAGCTCCTTCTCCCTGCACCCAACGAGGTGTACACCGCTGAGGCCTACACTCCTGCAAAGGACGTTGCAGAGATAAAATGCGATACATCAGAGCCTCTTTCAGCCTACGTTTTCAAGACCATTGCTGACCCCTTCGTCGGAAAGATGTCCATGATAAAGGTCATGTCAGGCAAGCTCAGCGCAAACTCTGACGTTATAAACGCAAAGTCCGGCGCAACCGAGAAGATAGGCAAGCTCTACACCCTCTGCGGAAAAAAGCAGACTGAGGTAAGCTGTGCATATGCCGGCGATATAGTCGTAGCGTCCAAGATAACCGCAAGCACAGGAGATACCCTCACAGATGCTTCAAGGATAGTTGAGTTCGCACCTATGGAATTCCCACATCCCTGCTACTCAATGGCTGTCAAGGCCAAGGCACAGGGCGACGAGGCTAAAATATCCACATCCTTACAGAGAATAATCGAAGAGGACCCCACTCTCACATACGAGCAGGACGAGAACACCAAGGAGCAGATACTCAGCGGACTGGGCGAGCAGCATATCGAAGTTGCAGCCGCAAAGCTCAAGAGCAAGTTCGGTGTTGAGGTGAACCTGACAGTGCCCAAGATAGCCTACAAGGAGACGATCCGCAAGAAGGTAAAGGTAGAGGGCAAGCACAAGAAGCAGTCCGGAGGCCATGGACAGTACGGCCACGTATGGATAGAATTCGAGCCTTGCATCAGCGATACTCTGGTATTTGAAGAGAAGGTATTCGGAGGAGCAGTTCCCAAGAACTACTTCCCGGCAGTACAGAAGGGTCTGGAGGAATCCGTAAAGAAGGGCGTTCTGGCAGGCTGCCCTGTAGTCGGACTCAAGGCAATACTTGTAGACGGTTCATATCACCCTGTTGACTCATCCGAAATGGCATTCAAGACCGCAGCGTCCATAGCCTACAAGGAAGGTCTCCGCCAGGCAGACCCCGTAATGCTGGAGCCGATAGGGGAGCTGAAGGTAAATGCTCCTGACGACAACACCGGAGACATCATGGGCGAGCTCAACAAGAGACGAGGCAGAGTGCTTGGCATGGAGCCTACAACAGCAGGCATGACGATGATACAGGCAGAGGTGCCGGTCCGTGAGATGCATGACTTTGCAATGTACCTTCGCCAGACCACAAGAGGAATGGGCAGCTTCACATTCGACTTCCTGAGATACGAGCAGCTCCCGGCAAATCTTCTTGCAGATGTAATTGCATCCGTAGGAAACGAAGAATAAGAAATATGAGGGTACGCAAGGCAAGTCCGGGCGTGCCCTCAAAAAATTTTTTTGAGGTGGAACAGTGCAGGAATGCTGAGACCGCCGTATATCTGCAAAAAGCAGCTCAAAAAATTTTTTGAAAAAATTTCAGAAAAGTACTTGACAAATCAGAAATAACGTGCTATAATATATAAGTCGTCAGGGCACGGAGCTCTGATACAGAGAACAAGCGTGGGGGTTTAGCTCAGCTGGGAGAGCATCTGCCTTACAAGCAGAGGGTCACAGGTTCGAGCCCTGTAGTCCCCACCAATTCTTTGGCCTCGTAGTTCAGTTGGTTAGAACGCCTGCCTGTCACGCAGGAGGTCGACAGTTCGA
>CACWPR010000041.1 GCA_902762855.1 Ruminococcus flavefaciens | reverse complement strand
AAATGTCAATATCTATAAGATAAGTCTAACTCCATATTTTACAAAATAATAGGATATTATTATTCACATACAACATTTTATTGCACATTTATTTTTGCCATATTCAAAATAAATTCATATAAAAGATATTATTATTAATTGCTATCCCGATAGTATCAATGTATAATAATATCAGAACGCTCCGTTCATTCGGCCTGGTTTAGGCGCCAGCCGGTATATCATTATATTAAGAAACGAGGAATAATTATGGAAGTCAGAAAGAAATTACTTTCATCAGTCACTGCATTCGGATTGGGCATAACTGCTGTGACAGGAGCTCTCCCTATCAGACCGGTATCTGAACAGTTCACCGCTGATGCAGCAGATGTGTCATATCCTGTTCAGGAGTTCAGACTTGGTATGGCCGACACCGACAATAATGTCTCTGCATCCGGTTCATCCCTGGTACCCTCTGAACTTAAAGGTACTTCAAATGAAAAATGGTCACTCAACTACGTAAGCTCTGGCGTTTATGAGATCGTCAATTCTTCCAATGGCCAGATACTTACTGCAAGCGGAAGCAGTGTCACCCTCGCAAGTGACACAAATGCAGCTAACCAGCGCTGGAAGATAGAGGGAGTCCAGAAGGACTTCGACGGCTACTATCTTTACTACAAGATAACAAGCAACGCTGACTCTACAAAGTCCCTTACTTTTACAGAGGGCTCCGGATTTGGACTTGCCTCATACTCCGGCGGTGAGTACCAGAAATATAAGCTCAACCTCGACGGACTTGAGGGATTTGCTGCAAATTCAATGACCTCTTCCGGTGAAAAGGCCGGAACTATCGGCGGTCTGCTGGGCGAGACAGTTTTTGTTTCTACCGCTGACGACCTTGAAAAGCAGCTTAACACTGTCGGTGCACAGACTATCGTTATCACCGCTGATATTGATATGCAGAAAAAAGGCAATACCCGCATCCGTGATAATAAGACTATAGTTGGCTCATACAGTAAGCATACTATCTATGATTCTCAGTTCCGAACTAATGACGCATATGGTGCAGCAGACGACAGTCCCAGTGACAATATCGTTTTCCGTAACCTCGATATGGAAGCCAAAAATGTCCCCAACCGCATACTTATAAATATATGGTCCTCCCGTCAGATTTGGATAGACCATATCAACTTCAACAGTCAGCTCACATACGACCGCACAGGCAACGGTCAGGATGAAGTCGGAAAATTCATCTGGATAAATACACCATACGACAACTATATGGATGCCAAGGACAGACTCCGCAGCCCGGACTACGTTACTATTTCCTACTGCAAGTTTACTCACCGCTATTGGACAGTTGCTTATGGTACTCAGAACGATGAGATAACAAGAGACCGCACATCTCTTATGTACAACTGGTGGAACGAGAACGTTAGAAGATGTCCACAGCTCGGAAACGGATCGGCACACATCTATAACAACTACTATCAGGCCTATGGTGTTAGCAGCAACGGCTCTGCTACTACCGGTATCATCGGCGGCGACGGTTCTGAGATGCTGTCCCAGAATAACCGTTTCCAGGGATATTCTGCAGCTCAGGCACTCACTATGGGCGGCGATACTAACAAAAATCCTGCTCGTGACGACAACTCATACCTCTCAACTGAGGTAAACGGCACTCCCTCCGCTATCAACTTCCAGTCGAAGAACACTTCTCAGTGGTATCCAAACAACTCCAACTATGGCTATGAGATGCTGGACGCTTATAATACCAAGAATACTGATACCAAGGCTTTCTGTACAAAGTACGCAGGCTGCTTCAGTTCTGCATCAGGTATAAAGTATATCACCGACAGTGATTTTTCAAGCTGGATAACTACTAAGTACGCCTCTCCCTTCCTCAGACACGTTGACCTCGGCACAGTTTCCGCAGCCGTATTCACAAGCGGCACTTCATACAGGATAAAGAATGTCAACTCCGGACTCTATATGCAGGTAGAAGGTGCTGTTGCTGCAAACGGTACTAACGTTCAGCAGTGGGGCACTGCTGATGGAGTTACCCATGATATATGGAAGCTCATTGATGCTGGAGAGGGTTACTACTACATTGTTTCAGCAGTAGGCGACGGCGGCTCATATGTCCTCGACATTGCAGGAAAAAAGACCGCCAACGGAGCCAACGCTGATATCTATACCTGCAACAACGGTACCAATCAGCAGTTCATGTTCACTCAGAACCCGGACGGTTCATACAAAATACGCACAAGAGTTACAGGCAACAAATCTGCTGTTGAGATAGCTGATGCTGGCGTCGGCAGCGGTGATAATGTTCAGCAGTGGGAGATAAACGGCCACAACTGTCAGAACTGGATACTTGAACCGATCGCAGACCCAGGATGCAAAATGAACACTAATGTCATCTACGAGTTTGAGAACGTAAACAGCGGCATGGTAATGGATATTGAAGCCGGAAATATGGACAGCGGAACCAATGTACAGCAGTGGTCCACAGGTCATTTTAAGAGCCAGCAGTGGACTCTCCAGGCGTTCAGCGGCGGCGGAAACTATTACTATATCCGCTCTGTGTCCAACTCTAACTACGTTCTCAAGGCTGAAAGCGGTTCAAACGGCGGAAATATCGACATTGTGCCATATGCAAATAATGACAGCGCAATGCTCTTTAAATTCTCCAAGAATCTCGACGGCAGTTACTCTATCATGTCAAGAGCATCCAAGGATGCCTGCCTTGTAGAGATCGGCAATGCAAGCACTTCAAGCGGTGCAAATGTCCAGCAGTGGCTGCCTACCGGCCATTCCTGCCAGAACTGGAATGCTGTTACTATGACAACAACAACTACAACTACAACCACCACAACAACTACTACCACAACAACAACCACCACTACCACTACAACAACCACCACTACAACATCAACTACATCGGCACCGATAACTACGATTCCAACAGCCGGTGATGCTGACTGCAATGGTGAAGTCGGAATGAATGATGTTGTTCTCATTATGCAGGCACTCTCAAATAACGACAAATACGGTGCAGAAGGAACTGATCCCAGCCACATCACAGATGACGGCATAAAGAACTCTGATGTTGAAGGAAATGGCAATGGTATGACCAGCATGGACGCTTTGCAGATACAGAAATTCCTGCTCAGTCTTGTGAATGAACTGGTGATAGGAGGATAACAATTTTATAATATGTAAAAGAAGGCAGGTCCCTTTTATAGGACCTGCCTTATGTTTTATATTCAGTTCCTTATCTGCTTTGCAACAAGGCTCTCTCCACAGTACTTCTCACGGAGCTTGGGTTTCTCAATCTTTCCGGTGGGATTTCTTGGTACATCTGCGAATATGATCTTATGCGGTCTCTTATATCTTGGGAGCTTCTGACAGAATTTGTCTATGTCCTCCTCGGTACATGTGCACCCTTCCTTAATGGAGATGATGGCAGCGGCTATCTCGCCCAGTCTCTTGTCAGGAAGTCCGATGACTGCAACGTCCTTGATAGCCGGATGAGATCTGAGGAAGTCCTCTATCTGAACAGGATACAGGTTCTCTCCGCCGCTGATAATAACATCCTTCTTTCGGTCTACCAGGTAAATGAATCCGTCCTCATCCTCCTGAGCCATATCACCTGTAAGAAGCCAGCCGTCCTTCAGAGTCTCGGCTGTAGCCTTTTCGTCTCTGTAATAGCAGGTCATGACTCCGGGCCCCTTTACATAGAGCTCGCCAACCTGGCCACGCTCTACAGTGTTACCGTTTTCGTCAGCTATCTTGACTTCCCAGCCAAAACCTGCCTTTCCGATAGCACCTACCTTATGGATGTTTTCTACGCCAAGATGTACGCATACAGGCTGTGCGCCTATATGCATAAGTCTCCAGCGGTGAAGGTCATAGGCTGAAAGGTCTATGTCTCCTCTGTCTATTGCGTCAAGTATATCCTGTGCCCACGGTACAAGGAGCCATACTATTGTACAGCCCTCATTGTTGACAGTATCAAGAATAGCCTTAGGCTTTATGCCCTTTAACAGGACCGCCTTGCTGCCGGAATAAAGACTTCCGAACCAATGCATCTTTGCTCCTGTATGATAGAGTGGAGGTATGCAGAGGAATATATCATCACGTGTCTGGCCATGGTGATTCTGCTCGACCTTTGCTGAATGCATAAGGCTCTCATGATTATGAAGGATAGCCTTGGGGAATCCTGTTGTTCCTGATGAGAAGTAGATAGCGGCATCGTCTGCGTCTGTGAGCTTTATTCCGGGAGCTGCACTTGCACAGTTTGCCACAAGGCTGTCGTAATGCTCAGCAAATGAAGGACATCCCTCTCCTACATAGAAAAGCAGTCTGTTCTTACTGATCTCATCTGCTATCTCTTCTATTCGTCCTATAAACTCAGGTCCGAACATAAGTACATCGACCTCTGCAAGGTCAAGACAGTACTTTATCTCGTCTGGGGTGTATCTGAAATTCAGCGGTACTGCAAGAGCACCGACCTTGAGTGCTCCGAAATAAATCGGAAGCCATTCAAGACAGTTCATCAGGAGTATACCTACCTTATCTCCCTTCTTAACTCCTCTTTCAAGGAGCAGGTTTGCGAATCGGTTTGCCTTTTCATCAAAGACCTTCCATGTTATCTCTCGTCTGTAAAAGCTGATAGGGTCAGGCTCGATGAGGTCATAGTCTCTCCAGGTCTTACGTCTTATCTCAGTAAGCTCCGGGTTTACTTCGACCAGTGCCACGTCATTTCCATATAACTCCGCATTTCTTTCAAGTAACTCTGTAATAGGCATTATGATTTTCCTTTCTGTATATATACAATGAACTGCGGAGACTGTTGCATTAAAGCTCCACAACTTCACAGTGATAAACTATATATAATTTTAACACAAAAAAGCCAAAAAGTAAAGTCTTTTCCGATGTTATTTCCTACAAAATAACCGGGATTTTTACAGCATATCTTACAAAAAATCACACCGGACTGCTCCGGTGTGACCTGTTAGCCTTATAATTTTGTACCGCACTTATCACAGAATTTCTGGAACGGCTCCAGTGAACTTCCACAGTTTGGGCATTTTACAGGTGCCTGCTCTGCCTGAACATCCTGTGGCTGGGGGTTCTGGAAATTATTCTGGGGCACATCATTGAATCCTTCGATTATAGGCGGCTCAACAAATACGACCTTGGCACCGCACTTGTCACAGAACTTCTGTCCCTTTATAACCTCAGCTCCGCAATTAGTGCAGGGCTGCTTGTCCTCATAGGATGCGAGCAGGAGCTTGAACTTCTCTATCCTGTCAGTTTTTGAGATGATGTCCTTCACCGGTGCCTCATAGTCAGCTCCCGGCTCCTCAGAATTCTTCTCAAAATATTTTTTACCGATTATATAGTACGCATTATTTATTTCGTTTTCAAGCCTGTTTATTTCATTTCTGACCTTAGTCTTTTCGCTCATTTTCTTTGTGCTGTCAGTAACAGACTTGACTCCGCTCTCAAAGGTATCTCCTACCTTGCCGGCAAAGCCTTTAACTGAATCCATAAATCCCATAATATCAACCTCCAAGTTGTATGATTTTTATTATTGTATCACAAAAATTTCTTTAAGTCAAGGGCTTATGACAATTGACCGACTCAAAATCTATGGCATTCAAAGCCCTTACAGCAGCATCAGAGAAGTCGCTGCAAAGTGTAGAATAGAGAGTCATAAGGGTATCTCCAGTCGAAACACTGTCGCCTGGTCCGACGTGCATTATTATTCCTGCTGTCATGTCGATAGGGTCACCCTTGCATAGCCGTCCGGCACCGAGCAGAAGCGATGTCATACCTATCTCTTCACAGTTTATCCGGATTATCTTCATGTCCTGCACCGCTCTGACCTCATAGCTGCATCTTGCAACCGGAAGAAGTGATACATCGTCACACACTGACGGGTCTCCGCCCTGAAGCTTTATGGTCTCACGGAGAACATCAAGTGCCCTGCCGGAATCCACTGCTTCAACTGCCATTTTTACGCACTCTTCATAGCTCCCTTTGCCTGCAAGCTGAAGCATATCAGCAGCAAGCTGTATGCTTGTATCGTATAGTTTTCCCTTTACCTTGCCCTGAAGCACTTCTATTGCCTCAGCAACCTCAAGCGCATTGCCTATATTAAGTCCAAGAGGACTGTCCATATCAGTGACCTCAGCTTTACAGCGCTTTTCAGCGCCCTTGCCTATCTTCTCCATAAGGTCAGCAAGCTGCTGAGCAGATTCACGGGTCTTCATAAAAGCTCCGGAGCCGTATTTTACATCAAGTACAAGACAGTCAGCGTTGACTGCCAGCTTTTTGCTCATTATACTTGCAGCGATAAGCGGTATACTGTCAACCGTGCCGGTTGCATTTCTCAGGTCATACATTTTCTTATCCGCAGGGCAAAGCTCACCGCTCTGTGAGATAACTGCAAATCCGGTCTTACGAAGTATTCTCTCAAATTCATCCACAGGAAGTTCGGTACGGAATCCGCTGATACTTTCGAGCTTGTCTATGGTACCGCCTGTATGACCAAGGCCTCTTCCCGACATTTTGGCTACACAAATTCCGCAGGCTGCAGCTATGGGACCGATTATCAGAGTAGTTTTGTCACCTACTCCGCCGGTACTGTGTTTGTCTGCTGTGATGCCTTCTGCTTTCAGACGAATTATTTCTCCGCTGTCACGCATAGCGTATGTCAGCGATTTGGTCTCTTCTTCTGTAAGTCCGTTCAGTCTCACTGCCATCAGCCAGGCTGACATCTGGTAGTCCGGTATCTCACCGTTTGTATAATTTTCTACCAGCCAGCGTATCTCGTCGTCTGTAAGTGTAATAGCCTTTTTTGTTTTGTTGATTATATCAATGGCGTTCATACTCCACCTCCTATATATGATATTTTTATTTTACCATAATTGTAACAAAATTTCAAGAGTTTTTATGAAATTTTATCTGATTTTTCACAAA
Source organism: Ruminococcus flavefaciens (assembly GCA_902762855.1). Taxonomy (GTDB): domain Bacteria; phylum Bacillota; class Clostridia; order Oscillospirales; family Ruminococcaceae; genus Ruminococcus; species Ruminococcus flavefaciens_V. The sequence goes on along the minus strand of CACWPR010000041.1, from coordinate 33,840 downwards.
ATTTTCAATATGACCTGACATATCACAAACGGAACTCCTAAAACTGCGCTCCCGCTAAGATTAAAAGCGTTCAGCGGAAGAAAAAGTCCGAATCTGTTGCCGTAATGTGCGAGAACTATGAGTGCTGCAAGTCCTGTAACAGAACCATACAGCAGGCTTCTAAGCCTGCGGCAGCGTGTTATGTAATATACCGCCATTGCCAGAGCTGCCGCCCCACAGATGCCAATAAATAATGTATTTACCATAGTATGTCCCTCATAAAAGTATGTATCCGAGAGCAAGTATCAGCTTGATGTCTGCACCCTCTCTTATAAGCAGCAAAAGCAGCGCTGCAATAAGAAGTTTGTCCCCGTCTAAGCTGCCGCCAAAGAGCTCATCAAGCAGTCCGCTGAGCTTATCCTTTGCCGGTCCGGGGAGCTGCGGGCTCTGTGACAGGTTCTCCTCAGTCTTCGGTGTATTTAGTCCCGCTCTGCTGTACATCTCCTTTGACCTGCGTATCGCTTCCTGACGCATCCGGTTGACCTGCCGCCTGTCAAATCCCGCCATATTTCCCCCTTTCCGGCTGCTGTCATATCAGTTCATTCAGCAGTCCGCTTTCTTTCGCCATGTTCCACACTGCTATCAGTTTGAGCAGCTTTATAGCTTTGTCCACCCTTTTCTGCTTATCCTCCTTCAGATGCGGTTTAAGAGCAAGCAGCAGCTCTGAGTTTTTGTCACTCTGAGATGCTGCGCCCATTAGACCTGTGAGTTTCATTAAAGCACTGATGTCCGGACCGTCCACCGTGCTTTTTACGTTTCCATTTTCCGGTTCTCCCTCAGTGCCTTCATCACCGGAGGTAAGCATCTGCGCCAGTTCGGAGAGCTGCCTGACACTTTCTTCGTCAGACAAGAGCTCCCCGAGTTTCCCCATTACATCATCCAAGAACTATCCCGCCTCTCATTTTTCCCCGGATAACTTCTTGTATAAGGCCTGCGCCTGGGGTGTGCTCATCATACGCTCTACCAGCTTTGGATTGTTCAGCGCCTGCTGAAACTTTGAGGCATCCTTCTGATTCATTGCAGATAATGTACTGTCAAACTTCCCTGACTCAAGTTCACTTTTCAGTTTTTCCGGAGGAACTCCTATTTTCTTGCTTATAGCATTTATGAGTCCGCTTGCTTTTTTCGGGTCAATAGAATTTCTGTTCATAATTACCTCCAAAAAAATTTATTTTTCTTTAAAATATATATTGCATTTTCCAGTGTTTTATGATATAATTTTCATATCAGATAAAAAGGGGGATAATATGCGGATCATTGTTTTATCAGATTCACACGGAGATTACGCCGCTTTAGAAAGCATTATAATGAGAAATACAGACGCTGACTGGATAATCCACCTCGGTGACGGTGAACGTGAACTGGACCGTTTCGTCATCTCACATCCTGTCATTGCTCCTAAAATTATACACGTCGCCGGAAACTGCGATACCGGCTCACTTTCACACGATGTTTTTATTCTGCCCGCCATGAACCATAAGATACTTGCAACACACGGCCACCGTTACGGTGTCAAGTGCTCAGTCGAGAGACTTAAAATGCTCGCCGCTGACCATAACTGCGATATAATACTTTACGGCCACACCCACGCAAGATTCAATCACTTCGATGACGGTTTCTATATAATGAATCCCGGAAGCTGCTCATGTCCAAGAGACGGTAATCCGCCTTCATTCGGACATATAGATATCTCCGATGCAGGCGTCGTTGTCAATATAACCGACGTCTGATATAATTATATTCTCTGAAAATGTTTTTTGTGCCATTTTATAATTAAAAGCCGGTCTGAATGACCGGCTTTTTCTGTTAGCTGTACATATTTTCTGCTGTGAATGGGGCTTCAGCTCTACGGACGAAATATCCCTGCTTCGCTCCGCATACCGGACAGTCCCTCGGCGGCTCACTTCCTGCGTGGATGTGTCCGCAGTTGAGACAAAGCCACACTTCCTCTGTGCTCTCAGAACGCTGGAGCATCCCCTGTTCCCAGAGCTTTGAATAGTAGTCGAAACGCTTATGGTGAGAGTCCTCTATCTTTGCTATCATGTCAAACTTTGCCGCTATATCCGTAAATCCTTCTTCCCTTGCGGCTCCGGCAAAGTCAGGATATACAACGCTGAACTCATGGTACTCCTCCTCTGCTGAGGCTTTTAATAAGTCACCAAGTTCCGCATAGACCGAGGCCGGAAAACTTCCGGCTATTTCAATGGTTTCACCAGAACAGTCCTTCAGAAGCTCAAAAAACTGCTTTGCATGGCGCTCCTCCTGATCTGCGGTGAAACGGAACATCCGCTCCAGCCCAACATAATTCTGCTGCTGAGCAATAAGTGCCGCCTGATAGTACCTCTGCCTGGACTGACACTCTCCGGCAAATGCTCTCATCAGGTTCGATTTGGTTTCACTTTCACAAAATTTCTTCTGCATAAAAATACCTCCTTTTGGAGGTATTTTGTGCTTTATTATGAGTTTTATTCGTCTTTGTTCCTGAATAATATCTCCTTTATAAGGTACGGCAAGCCGATAAGTCCACTCCATGTGCCTATATCAACAATAAAACCTACCCAGAAAAAAACTCTGAACTGAGTAAAGGCAACGCTCAGCGCTGTAAAAATGCCGCCTAAAAATGGAATACACGAAAATGAACTCTCCGTCCTCCTGGCACGGATGACTCCTTTCCAATTGCCGATAATTATGCTCATCCCAAGTATCCCGGTTATCAAAACCACTACTAACCGTCCTGTATTCATAAACTCATTCCAATGACGCCAACAGGCCACGTATGTTCTCAGGTCTTGGAGTTATGACGTTAATATCCGCCACTCCGCTTTTAGCATACGCTTCCAGCAATTCTTTCAGGCTCTCTGCCGACTTCATATAATCTGCGATTATATAGTCCTCACTGTATCCAAGGCGATGCAGTAATATTGCTGAAACTACACCGGTCCTGTCTTTTCCGGCACTGCAAAAAAACAGCACATTTGACTCCGCAGACAGTATGGTCTCAACAATTTTATCCATCTGCTGGTCGGCCATGTCTATGTATGACTGCACTACATCATCAATTGTCTTTGGAACAGAATTTCCTCCTGTGACCGGCATGATACGATAGTCAAATCCCTCTGCTGAAGCAAATGCACTTGGGCACATCTTTGCCTCCTCATCGGAACGAAGGTCTATAACTGTTGTGATATTGCTGCGTTTAAGCCACTTCAACTCTTCATCTGTCAGCTTATAAGGTGCATCACTGCGTATGAACCGCAGGCTGTCCGGCAGCAGTGCTCTTGTATTCAATGTGCTCTCAAAATACATACGTACCTCCTCACTTTATAAAACGAGCGGACCCGAAGGTCCGCTCTATTTTCGGAAACGAAATTATATCTCGTTTACCTTTCTCTTTACATAGCTTGTGTGGAGAACCTCATGTGCCTTGTGGCTGCCTGGCTTCTCGAAGAATTCCTCGTAAACCTTCTTGATAGCAGGGTTCTCATGTGACTGACGGAAAGGCATTGACTTATCAAGGTTGTAGAGGACCTTAGCTCTCTCAGCTCTGATGTCAACGAAGTTTCTGATTCCCATAGGAACCTGAGGCTGACCGCCGCCGTTTACACAACCGCCGGGACAAGCCATGATCTCGATGAACTGTGCGTCACACTTGCCAGCTCTGATATCATCAAGGATCTGTCTTGCATTTGAAAGTCCGCTTGCAACCTTGACCTTGACCTTGAGATCACCAACAGGATACTCTGCTTCCTTGATTCCTTCTGTACCACGAACCTGGGGGAAGTCAATAGGATTCTCACCAGTAAGGGTATGAACTGCTGTTCTGAGAGCAGCCTCCATAACACCGCCTGTAGCACCGAAGATAACACCGGCACCTGTAGAAAGTCCGAGAGGATCATCAAACTTCTCATCTTCAAGTCCGAGGAAGTTGATTCCTGCACGCTCGATCATTCTGCCAAGCTCACGGGTAGTGAGTGCAAAATCAACATCAGGTACACCTGCTGCGCTCTCGTCGTCACGGCCTATCTCAAACTTCTTAGCTGTACAAGGCATGATAGATACCATAACAATGTTCTTTGGATCAATACCCATCTTCTCAGCCCAGTATGTCTTTGCTGTTGCACCGAACATCTGCTGAGGTGACTTACAGCTTGAAAGGTGATCAAGAAGATCAGGATAGTAGTGCTCGCAGAACTTGACCCATCCGGGTGAACATGATGTGATGAGCGGGAGTGTTCCGCCGTTCTGTACACGCTCAAGGAACTCGTTAGCCTCTTCCATGATAGTAAGGTCAGCAGCGAAATCAGTATCAAATACCTTATCAAAGCCGAGTCTTCTGAGTGCTGCGACCATTTTGCCTTCTACGTTTGTTCCGATAGGAAGACCAAATGCTTCACCGAGACCTGCACGTACAGCAGGAGCTGTCTGTACAAGAACTGTCTTCTCAGGATCTGCAATAGCAGCCATAACATCCTTTGTGTAATCCTTTTCAGAAATTGCACCTACAGGACATACTGCGATACACTGTCCACAGGATACACAGCTTGTCTCGCCAAGTCCCATGTCAAATGCAGAACCGATGTATGTCTTGAATCCTCTTTCGTTTGCGCCGATAACACCGATGCCCTGAGTCTTGGAACATACTGCTACGCAGCGGCGGCAGAGGATACACTTGTTGTTGTCACGATACATATGTGCTGCTGTATCGTCTATTTCATATACGTTCTTTTCGCCGTCATAGAGAGATGCGTCCTCAACGCCGTAATCCTTTGCCAGCTTCTGGAGCTCACAGTTGCCGCTTCTTACGCAGGAGAGGCACTTTCTGTCGTGTGTGGAAAGGATGAGTTCAAGAGTTCTCTTTCTTGATGCGATGACCTTGGGAGAATTTGTGAGAACTTCCATATTATTTGAGCAAGGATATACGCAGCCTGCAACAAGACGGAATCCTCTTCCCTCGTTTACTTCAGTAACGCAGATACGGCAGGCGCCGATCTCGTTGATCTCTTTCATATAGCAAAGTGTAGGAATTTCAAAGCCAGCCATGTGAGCAGCCTCAAGAACAGTGGTGCCCTTAGGTACTTCTAATTCAACACCGTTGATTTTAACAGTTATATTTTCCATTACTATTCCTCCGCTTACTTCTTGATGATTGCCTTGAACTTACATGTTGCGATACAAGCGCCGCACTTTACGCACTTATTCTTGTCGATCTCCATTGCGGCGAGTTTCTTGCCAGGAGCAATGTAATCAGTTCTTGTGATAGCGGATGCGGGACACTGCTTAGCACACATACCGCAGCCGATACACTTATCCTTTTCGATCTCAAAGCTGAGGAGATCCTTACATACGCCGGCAGGACACTTCTTGTCAACAACGTGAGCAATGTACTCGTCCTTGAAGCATCTGAGTGTGGAAAGAACAGGGTTAGGAGCTGTCTGACCAAGTCCGCAGAGGGAGTTAGCCTTGATGTGATATGCAAGCTCTTCGAGCTTATCGAGATCCTCAAGGGTTCCCTTGCCCTTTGTGATCTTGTCAAGTATCTCAAGCATTCTCTTTGTACCGATACGGCAGGGTGTACACTTACCGCAGGACTCATCAACTGTGAATTCCAGGAAGAACTTGGCGATATCGACCATACAGTTGTCCTCATCCATAACGATAAGTCCGCCTGAACCCATCATTGAGCCGATACCGATAAGGTTATCGTAGTCGATCGGGATATCGAAGTTGGATGCGTCGATACATCCGCCGGAAGGTCCGCCTGTCTGAGCAGCCTTGAACTTCTTGCCGTTGGGGATGCCTCCGCCGATCTCCTCGATTACTTCACGGAGAGTTGTTCCCATAGGTACTTCAACGAGTCCGGTGTTCTTGATCTTTCCGCCGAGAGCGAATACCTTTGTACCCTTTGACTTCTCTGTACCCATTGATGCGAACCACTCTGCACCATTAAGGATTATCTGAGGAATATTTGCATATGTCTCAACATTGTTGAGGATCGTAGGCTTCTGGAAAAGTCCTTTCTCAGCAGGGAAAGGAGGTCTCGGACGAGGCTCGCCTCTATTGCCCTCGATAGATGTCATAAGAGCTGTCTCCTCGCCGCATACGAAAGCGCCTGCGCCGAGTCGGAGGTCAATGTCAAAGCTGAAGTCTGTGCCGAAGATGTTCTGACCCAGCATACCTGTCTCACGAGCCTGCTTGATAGCGATGTTAAGACGCTCAACAGCGATAGGATACTCGGCACGAACGTAGATATATCCCTGTGTTGCACCGATCGCATAACCAGCGATAGCCATTGCCTCAAGTACTACATGAGGATCACCCTCGAGTACTGAACGATCCATGAATGCACCCGGATCTCCCTCGTCAGCGTTACAGCATACATATTTCTGGTCAGCATTGGGAACGATATTTCTTGCGAGCTTCCACTTCATACCTGTGGGGAATCCGCCGCCGCCGCGTCCACGGAGACCGGAGTCGAGGATAGTCTGGATAACGTCCTCAGGAGTCATTGTTGTGAGGACCTTTCCGAGAGCCTCATAACCATGACGGCCTATGTACTCGTTTATATTTTCAGGATTTATAACACCGCAGTTTCTGAGAGCTACACGGTGCTGCTTTTTATAGAATGAGGTATCATCAAGTGATTTTATATCATCACCGGCAACTGTCTCCTCATAGAGGAATTCCTTTACAGGATTGCCGCCGATAAGGTGCTCATCTACTATACGGGGGATCTCCTCGAGCTTAACACGTGAGTAGAATGAACCCTCAGGGTAAACGATCATGATAGGTCCTCTTTCGCAGAGACCAAAGCATCCGGTCTTAACGATCTGAACCTTATCTGTAAGTCCCTTTTCTGCAAACTCCTTTTCGAGCTCCTCTATGAGCTTGGGTGAGCCGGAAGAAGTACATCCTGTACCTCCGCAGACAAGGACGTGTCTTTCATATTTTGAAGAAGCATTGCCATGGGTTCTGAGAGCTACTTCGCCCTCCATGCTGTCTCTGACAACCTTGAGTTCTTCAAGAGTCTTCATAAGTTAACCTCCTAAATGTTATTATATGGAATCAAGCGTATTTTGCAAGGATCTTGTCTACATCGTCAACAGTGAGTCGGCCGTAAACGTCCTCATTTACTGTAAGAACGGGAGCAAGTCCGCAGGCACCGATGCAGCGGCAGGCGTCAAGTGAGAACTTACCGTCTGCTGTACACTCACCGCCGCCGATTCCGAGCTTTTCCTGGAGCTTGTTGTAAATATCTCCGGAGCCCTTAACATAGCAGGCTGTACCAAGACAGACTGAAATAGTGTATTCACCCTTGGGATAGAGTGAGAACTGTGCGTAGAATGTTACAACACCGTAGATCTTCTCAAGCGGGATACCTGTGTTGTCAGAAATGATAGCCTGGACCTCGATAGGAAGGTAACCGTAGATCTCCTGAGCTTTCTGAAGGATAGGCATAAGCGCACCCTTATCGCTCTTCTTCTCTTCGATGACTTTGAGAAGCTGTGCCTCCTGTTCAGGAGTACCCTTGAAGGGAACAGTTGATTTAGCTGAATTCATTAGATGAACCTCCTTGATTTTAAATGTGAAAAATGTAACAAAGAAGCCTGCAGAGACATCTTCAAGATACAGTGAGCACCATATTACATCCCACATATCTTAATGTATTATAACATATATTATAAAAAAATTCTATTTCTAATTTAACCTAAATCGACAGTAGTTTTTTGTTGGTTTTATACAATTTTAACATTGTAAGTTTTACTACACTAACAAATATTGGCTAACTGCGGTTAACAACCAGTCCGCCTGTAAAAAAATACGGTATTATTTATATCCTTGTTTTTCTATATGATTAGTCATATTACAATTATGTAATATTCAAAATAATGTATTGACTTTTAATAGTTTTACTGATATACTTAAATTTAAGGGAGGGATCACCATGAAAGAAATATTAGAATATGATTATGCCCGAAACCGGGCTTTGCTTATGAAATGCAACAGAATATACGGCGTGCTTTTTTTCTACTTCATACTCTCATCTATACTTTTGCTTCTTTATAGTTTTCTGAACCTTATATGCATTGGAGTCGATGCTAACCTGATCATGAAAGCAGGTGCCGAACCTCTGGCGCCAAACTATCTCCTTCTGCTGATTGATGCCGCTGTCATTGCTCCGATGATGATAGTTTTTGGCTTGATGATAACACAACGTCATCATGATCTTTCGGCATTTTTCGCCGCTTTCTTCACGACCGCAAATCTTATTCTCTTTATTGTAAAACGCAATTGGGCCTTCTTCGACAGAGTTCCTATTTCCTTCTGGGTATTTGTGCTGTACAGCTTTTTGGGCCTCACCGCCGCTGTCATCGGATTCCATACCAATATCATTTTCCATAAAATTGAACTGCTTCCCGGCTATCCTCAGTTCAACGAAAGACTCGATGAACAAAACATCAAGATAGACCAGTTCCAGTGTGAATACAACCGCCTGAAGCGTACCTCCAGCGATAAAATGGAAGAGCTCCCCACGCCGCAGCTCAATGAGAATAATAATGAATAATATCTATTCAAATCCTCCCGATGATATATCCGGGAGGATTTGTTATCTGTATATACTTATTTACAAAAAATTACATTTTTGGATTTCTCTCAAATTATTGACAAAACTTATTTAATATTGTATATTTATTTTGTAACATAACGTGGTAACAGGCCATTTAGCACTTGACCTGTTTGCAGCCGGAATGTCCTGCACTGCATTCCGATGCCCTACCTTTCTCTCAGACATTTTTCAGGAGGTAAGCATGAATATCCCAAATGACCCCGCTATCCTTTTAAGCTACGTCAACACCAAGCTCAGGGACGAGTTCCCCTCTCTTGATGAGATGTGCAAAAGTCTCTGCATACCGCAGGAACAGATAGAAAGCAAGCTCGCTGCTATCGGTTATGTATACGACCAATCGAAAAATCGTTTCATTTAGAGCCGGTGCAATGCATCGGGATGGGAGGGAATATGAAACACTATATCAACCGTTTCGCAGCTACAGCCGTTTCTGCTGTTATGGCCGCTATTTCTCTGGGGGCATTCCCCGCTTATGCCGAGTCTGATACCTCAGCTCCGGAAACTGTAACTATCCACTTCGACCTTAGCGGTGAAGGTGTGACTGTTGCAGAGGATGCCGACGGAAATCCTCAGACTATCGAGGATATTGTCAGCAAGCCTAATTCATCAAACCGCCTTCCTTCGCCTAAACTCGAAAAAGACGGCTTGACCTTCAGCGGATGGACCAACGACGGTATCCACGGCTACACTCCGAATTCCGTTTTCTGGGCCTATGAAGAGGATATCACTCTCGTACCTGTATGGTCCGATCCGGAGGATTCAAACTATCACACAGTTTCCTATGAAGCAACTCTTGGAGACCTGGTATTCGACACTTCAAAGGACCTCAAGCCTGTTCAGTACAGAAAAGGCGAGTTCGTCAACGTTTCGCTTATAAAGTATGTTGACCCCGAAATGAAGTACGCTCAGGTCGGCTGGACCTATGACGGTATGGAATTCCAGAGTCAGGAAAATGTTATCATGAATGATAAAGACATCCTCTTTACTCCTACATGGCATACATTCTATAAACTGTCATATACTGCCGGTGATGTGGATAATCTCCTCGGCGGAGGTCAGATGTCTTACGATAAACTTGAACTCACCAAAACAGACCTCGGCGCTGCTGACAAGTTCTCACGCATCGGTTATAAGATAACCGGCTGGTTCTGCGACTATGACGGAAAGACTTATCTTCCCCTTTCAATGTTTGAGATGCCTTCCCAGGATGTTACTATGACTGCTGTATGGGATCCTATCCCCTATGTCATAGTCTTTGACCCAGGCACCAAAAAGGATTCAGAGCGCATCAAAATCCCCGGACCTACAGGAACAACTATCACTTGCCCCGATATTAACGTTGAAAAAACAGGCTACTATTTCGACGGTTGGTCCTATGAGGGTGTTATCTATCAGCCTGGCGATGATTTCTATGTTGAAGGCGCTCCCGCAGGCAAGGGCATAAGCCTCAGCGCTGTCTGGGTAGCTGGCTCTAAGCCTACTGAACCTTCATCTGATATAACTGCTACCTGCTATGGTGACGCAACAGGCGATGATCAGGTTCTCATGAACGACGTTGTTCTCATAATGCAGGCTTTAGCTAATAAGGATGTATACGGTATCGGCGGTTCAGATGAGAATGCTCTTACTGACAAGGGGCTTGCAAATGCAGACTGCTATAACCCCGGTGACGGCCTCACAGTTAAGGATGCTCAGTCTGTTCAGAAGCTGCTTCTTGACCTTATTAACGAACTTCCTGAAGTTCCTGAAATTTCTGAATAAAACACAAAGCCGCAGCTTAGCTGCGGCTTTTCTTTTACAATATGCCAAGTCCTTCAAGAAGAAGTTTGGCTCCGATCAGAACGAGTATAATTCCTCCGGCTATCTCGGCTTTCTTTTCATAACGGCTGCCAAAACGATTTCCGATCACTATGCCGGCAAATGACAATACAAAGGTTATGACTCCTATCATAACTACCGAAAACATGAGCCGGACTTCTTCTGCGGCAAATACTACGCCAACAGCAAGTGCATCTATACTTGTAGCTACAGCCAGAAGAAAAAGCTCACTGATGTCAAGTCGATAATCACCAGACTCAACTTCAGAATTTTCACTCAGTGCCTCAAATATCATTTTTCCTCCGATCACTCCAAGAAGGATGAACGCTACCCAGTGACTAACCGATGTGATGTATCCTGCAAACCTACTTCCAAGAAAGTACCCTGCCAGAGGCATTACTGCCTGAAATACACCAAAAAACATCGCTGTTATAAGCCCGCCTTTAACATTGAGCTTCCTCATGCTGAGTCCCTTACAGACTGATACTGAAAATGCGTCCATGGCAAGCCCAACTGATAGCAGGACCAATTCTGTAATTCCCATTTTGTGACCTCACTTTTTTTATTGCCTTTATAGTATATATTATATAAGCAAGCTCGTCAAGTTATTACAGTTTGTATTCCATAACGTAGTCGTCCATTACAAATCCACTGCCAATGTCAGTGACTGTCAGCGCTTTGATAGTGAATCCAGTTTTTTTATAAACATCTGCTGCATGGTCATTATGCTTGTTGACCGTCAGATATACCGTCTTTTTCCCTGCTTTTTCAGCCTCAGCAAATACTCTTTTCAGCATAACAGAGGCGATGCCTTGCCCTCGCTTGTCACTGCGAAGGTACAGCTTGCTGAGAAAGAACCTTTCGTCATCCTCCGGTTTTATACCAATATACCCGCAGAGCTCCCCGCCGTCGTATACTCCGAGATAACTGTATGACTGCCCCCCTATCTGCGCCTTCATCGCATCATAGGACTGGAACTTTTCTACCATATAGTCTATCTGCTGCTCTGAAATTATTCCAGGAAAACACTCATGCCATATCTCATTTGCAAGTACAGCAATGCTCTTCAGCTCATCGTCGGTACAGACCTTCTCTATTTTTATATCCATATTCGCCTCCATGTAAAAAATAGAGGGACGCTCATCCGGTCCCTCCACTTACGTCATTATTATTCCTCGTCAGGCATCTCCCAGTTATGATATACATTCTGTACATCATCATTGTCCTCAAGATGCTCAAGGAGAAGATTCATCTTCTTGATATGCTCCTCATCTGTAAGTGTTGCATATGTTGAAGGTATCTGCTCTACCTCTGCTGAGATAACATTGTAGCCCTTTCCGGTAAGTCCCTCACGAAGTGCATGAACGTTCTCAGGAGCGCACTCGATCTCAACTGTATCTTCGCTGATGTCGAAGTCATCGCCGCCGAACTCGAAGACGTCGTCCATTACAGCATCCTCGTCAAGTCCGGTATTTTCAAGGATAACGATTCCCTTTGTGGTGAACATGAAGGAAACGCATCCGATAGTGCCGAGGTTTCCGCCGAACTTGTCAAAGTAGTGACGCACTTCGCCGGCTGTTCTGTTTCTGTTGTCTGTAAGACACTCTACGATAACAGCTACTCCGTTAGGACCGTATCCCTCGTATGTAATGTTCTCGTAGTTGTTCTTATCCTCGCCGCCGGCAGCCTTCTTGATGATCCTGTCAATATTGTCGTTGGGGACGTTGTTTGCCTTGGCCTTTGCAATAAGGTCACGGAGCTTGCTGTTATTGTTCGGGTCCGGACCGCCTTCCTTTACGACAACAGTGATCTCACGGCCGATCTTTGTGAAGATCTTACCCTTGGCAGCATCTGTTGCCTCTTTCTTACGCTTGATGTTATTCCATTTTGAATGTCCTGACATTGGTTTTACACTCCTATCAGATTAAATTTTAGTATTATATGATTATTATCTCATCTGACATTTTCAGGAGAAAAGCATCCTCCTTTATGCCCTGATCTATGTTATACACAGCACCTGAATGTCTTACAGGCTCCGTGCTCTTTTACTTTCATATCAGACTTTAATATGACTTGAAGCTCTGCGCTCCCTTAGTCAGTTATAGTCTCTGTTTCACTTATTATAATACCGAAAAGCTCCCGTATACGTTCATTCTCACCTATCAGATAGAGGTACCCGAAAAGGCTCTCTATAGCCGTTGCACGTCTGTACTGCACAGCCTCTGCGTGTTTAGGGACTGTATTTCCAGTGGCATTGCGCCCTCTTTTAAGAACTGACAGCTCCTGCTCGCTGAGATGCTCCGCTATCTTATCATAGCCGGCAGACTGAAATTCTGCACACACCAGCTTTATCTTGGCAGAGTGGAGCTTCGCTACAGGCATATTCGCCTTCAGCAGAAGATGTTCTCTTACCAGTGTATCATAAACACTGTCTCCGAGAAACGCAAGACTAAGCGGACTGTAGGTATTAGCTTCCCGGACTGATATATACTCTCTTCCCATATTAATATACAAAGTCAAACTCAAAGCCTTCGAGGTTGACCGTATCGCCTTCCTTTACACCCATTTCTTCCAGCTTGGCAATGATACCGCTGTTGATGAGTACTCTCTGGAAGTATTGCAGTGAGGAGTAGTCCTCAGGGTCAACAGTTCGCATTATAGGCTCTATCCATGGAGCCTCAACGTAATATATACCGTCCTCTTCAGTGATCTCGAATCGCTTTCCGGCCCCTGCCAGATCGTCAAGCTCTGCCTGCGGGATAGGCTCAGGCTCAAATTCTCTTATAGGCGGAAGAGTCTCCAGGACCTCTGCTACCTTTCCGATGAGTTCACCGGTACCCTGGGTAGTTGCTGCCGATATGCAGAAGAAAGGTATCCCCTTTTCTTCGATATAGCTCCTGAACGCCTCTATCTGTTCCTCTGTAGCCATATCTGCCTTGTTGGCAGCTACGATCTGCGGACGCTTTGCGAGGTCCTCATTGAACTTTGCAAGCTCTGCATTTATGACCTCAAAGTCCTCCTTAGGGTCACGTCCCTCGATGCCTGATACGTCCACAACGTGTACTATCAGTCTGCATCTCTCAACATGACGCAGAAACTCATGTCCAAGTCCAACACCGTCACCTGCGCCCTCAATTAGTCCGGGAATATCGGCCATAACAAATGATCTTTCCTCATCGACTTTTACAACTCCGAGTACGGGAGTAAGTGTGGTGAAGTGATAGTTTGCTATCTTGGGCTTTGCTGCACTGACTACAGATATAAGCGTAGACTTTCCAACATTCGGGTAGCCTACCAGTCCAACATCTGCAAGGAGCTTGAGTTCAAGTGTGACTTCAAAGGACTCACCAGGAAATCCCGGTTTCGCAAACTTTGGTATCTGTCTGGTGGAGGTGGCAAAATGTACATTTCCCTTTCCTCCCCTGCCGCCTTTGGCAAGTACCTTCGGCTCATCAGTGGACATATCAGCCATTATTCTTCCGGACGCAGCATCTCTTATAACTGTTCCTCTTGGGACCTTTATCACAAGCGGCGGAGCGCTCCTGCCGGTACAATTTCTTGCCGCACCGTTCTGACCACGCTCAGCTACGTATTTCCTCTTATATCTGAAATCGATGAGAGTTGAGAAGTTGTCGTCCACCTGAAATACAACATCTCCGCCTCTTCCTCCGTCGCCGCCGTCAGGTCCGCCTGCGGCTACATACTTTTCCCTGTGGAAGGAAACTGCTCCGTCGCCGCCGTCGCCGGCCTTTATGACTATTTTCGCACGGTCTACAAACATCTTACGGCCTCCTTAAACTTCTAAAGAAAAATCCCAAGCGGTAAGCTCGGGATTTATTTTCTGTGATGCGGGTCACTGCTCAACTGCGTAAACTGAGACCTTCTTACGGTCACGGCCGTAACGCTCGAACTTTACCTTACCGCTTACTGTAGCGAATAATGTATCGTCTGAACCGATACCTACGCCCTCACCGGGATGGATGTGTGTACCTCTCTGACGAACGATGATGTTTCCAGCCTGTACAAACTGGCCGTCTGCTCTCTTGACACCGAGTCTCTTAGCCTCAGAGTCACGTCCGTTCTTTGTAGAACCAACACCCTTTTTATGAGCGAAGAACTGCATACTGATCTTTAACATACTTACACCTCCGAAATAGTGATTTTGATTGTTTTCGGGAACTCCTCAAGGATCGCTCCGAAATGCTCCCTGAGCACTTCTATCATCCGTGATGCATCTTTGTCAGGACTTACCCTGCACTCAATGACATTGTCGTCCACCTTTATCTCAGGTGAATGACCCAGTCCCTCCAGCATATTCGCCGTTAACTGGACCGCCGATGAAACTGCTGCACAGGCAACGTCGCTGCCTCTCTCGGCGTAGCCGGAGTGACCGCTTATACGGAATCCTACAAGGTTACCCTTTGATCCATAGAACTTTGCCTGGATCATGGTCAAGCCTTGATAGCTTCGATCTTGACCTGAGTGTAAGGCTGTCTGTGACCCTGCTTCTTCTTCTCACCCTTCTTAGGCTTGTAAGTGAAAACAGTGATCTTCTTAGCCTTGCCGTTCTTCAGAACCTTAGCCTCTACAGCTGCACCGTCAACGTAGGGAGCTCCGATCTTGAGTCCATCGTCTGCGCCGAGAGCAACTACCTTGTCAAAAGTAACTGTCTCGTCAGCCTCTGCTGCGAGCTTCTCGATGAAGATGATATCACCCTCGTTTACCTGATACTGCTTTCCGCCGGTTTCAATAACTGCGTACATATTGTGGCACCTGCCTTTTCAATAAACTCGCTGTACGGGTGTGTGCGGACACAGCTTGTCAGACCCGTTTACAAGCGGCAATAATATTTTATCACAGTAATTACAGTTTGTCAAGCATTTTTTCCGATTTTATGAAAAAATTTCGCTTTTTTTCACGCAAAAAAGCCTGATCTCTCAGGCTTTTGCTTTTTACCATACTCTGTAGTCGGCATCTGCTATCTTATATGATGTTCCGGGTACGAAGAGGTCTGCGGGCTTTATCTCCTTGCCCTGCTCCTTCATCTGGTCAGTTACCTTCTTCATCTCTCTGAATGCTACACTGTTAGTAACGATACGTGTTACATTCTCACGCTCAGGATTTGTGCTGAGATACTCCAGGATAGCCTGCTGGAGGTAGAAGTAGGAGCGGAGCTGTGTTTTCTTGAACTCTATCTGAGACTGCTCCTCACCGTCGCCCTCAATAAGGAAGAGGCTGTCGCCCTCACGGTAGCCGAGTGTGAGCTTTGCGAATATTTCAGGGATGAATATTCTTATCTCGGATGCAAGCGATGCATTGCCAGTGAGCTCTTCCAGCTTCTTGCTCATTGCAATGTACTCCTCACGGTTTGTGATCTTTGTCATCATGTCTATAGCCTGTCTTGCTGAATCCATTACAAGCTCCTTTTTGAAAGGACACTCATCATCTGCACGATTTACGAATATAGCATACTGCTTTTCACATACGAAGTTGTCGCTTTCCTCCCACTGCTCAATATAGGGCTTGAGCTTATCTGTGAGCTGAGGGCACACTGAGCCGTTGATGCGTACTTCCAGCATCTTCTTATCCTTGAACTTTGCAAGATATGCCCTTACCCAGTAGTACTTCTTGGAGCCAAGATACTTGGGAAGCTCGTCCATAAGATAATTCATTACCATAACAGGCTTCTTGTCCTTAACGCCTATTCTTACTACTGACTGACAGTACATATCAAAGTCATAGTGCTGTCTGAGGAAGTCAACAGAAATGTGCTGAGGATTTGTCTTGGTCATGGACTGGTTGAGCGGATGCCATACGCCTCCGAAGAATATCTCTACAGCCATCTGTGCAGCCTCTTCTTCAGACTGACCCTGTGAGTCAACAGGGTCAATGAGCGGCTCATCGAAAAGATCGTTCTTTATTACATAAATGACCTGGAGAAGATGTATCTCATCCTTTATCTCCTTACGTCCTATCTGAACGTCTATCGTGAATCCCTTGGGCATGATTATACACTCGTCATAAAGAGTTCCCTTGAGCTTCTCGTTGAGCTTTTCAAGGACCATGAGCTTAGTGTCATGTCTTGCCTCTTTCTCAGCCTCCTGAGCCAGTTCCTCTTCGGACTTTACCTTCTCAACTTCATCTTCCTGCTTGTTCTTCTTCTTAAAAAATGCCACGGTTATCATTCTCCTTAAAAGTATTTGTTGGATAATTGCTTAATATGTAAAGCGGACTGCTGCCCAGCCTTCTTTCACGTTCGCTTCAGGACCCTTGAACCCTGCGGACTCCAGAGCAGATATGACCTCGTCCATACGCTCTTCAATAATTCCCGACACGATAAGTGTACCGCCCTCACGGATGTATCTCACGAAATAGTCCTTCATTGCTATAAGGACATCTGCAACTATATTCGCTGTGATGATGTCGTACTTGAAATCTATCTCATCAGCCAGATTTTTGTCTGTGAGGATATTTCCGAAATATGTCTTGTACTTCTCCGCCGGGATGTTGTTCTTGACTGCGTTTTCAAGAGCTGTCTCTGCTGCGTTCTGCTCTATGTCAACTGCAACTGCGCTGTCAGCACCAAGGAGCATTGCTCCTATTGAAAGGATACCGCTGCCGCAGCCCATGTCAAGGAGCTTGTCTCCCTCACGGAGGCTCTTTTCAAGGAGCTCCAGACACAGCCTTGTTGTGTGGTGCTGTCCGGTGCCAAAGCTGGACGCCGGGTCTATTTCAAGTATAGTGCGCTGACCGTCATCGGAGTATTCCTCCCATGAAGGCTTTATGACCAGCTTTTCACCGACCTTCAGCGGCTTGAAATACTGTTTCCAGTTATTTGCCCAATCCTCTTCTCTTATACTTGTAAGCTCTGCCTCAAGGCGGCCATACTGACCTTCCGTATCGGCAGCTTTAAGCTCTGCAAGCATTGACCTTATCGAACTGAGCATATCAGCTCCCTGAGAATTTGAGGGAAGATATACGGTTATGCGGGTCTCGCACTGTGAAAGGCCCATGAGGTCCTCGTCGATGTAGTCCCACTGACCGTTTTTGTTTTCAAGGAATTCATTGAAATCCTCTGCATCCTGTATAGCAAAGCCCTTGATGCCGATGTCCATGAGCTTTGCACAGAGAAGCTCTATCCCTGCGGTCTCAGTGTAGATGTTTACTTCTGTCCATTCCATTTATCGTGTTCTCCTTAACTGCATATAAGCATCAGATATACCAGCACGTCGCCGTCCGTGACCTTTCCGTCGCCGTTTATATCAGCCGCCGCAAGCTCGCATTTTCTCAGCAGGAATATACCGTCCGGCAGATACTCCCGGCTGCCAAGGTGCTCGCTCAGCAGGCCAAGGTCATACATATCCACCTTTCCGTCGTTATTGATGTCACCTCGGCTGTGTTCAGGTTCTTCACCGGTCTCTGTGAGCTTGCTCATCTCGACCCAGCCTGCATCCCCGGTCTCTCCGGATACCAGTCCGAAGTCTCCGCTTATTGCTGATATCTCTGCTATATAGCCTGTTTTCATTACTGCATTGTCAAATCCTGTATAGGCAGGAACATCGTAGACTATGCTGTCCTCGGAAGCTGTATAGCAGTACTCCACCGGCTGTTCAAGTGTTACAATAGGCTGTAGTGGTCGTAGTAGTTGTTGTTGTAGTAGTCGTCACTCCGGTAAACTCAGCAGGAGGATTCTTTCCCTTCAGTGCCCAGTACTCGTTTCCGCCTGACATTGCATATACATCATAGAGGAGCCTGTCATCATTGGCAGGGTCGTTCATGTAGATGTTGTCTCCTACCACTCCTTCTATGTACACCCAGTGATGTCCGTTTACGTTAACTATGATATGCAGTCCGCTTGCCATCATTGACTTTATCTCCGCTGCTATGGCACTTCTTGAATAGCTGCTGAGATAAGAGTCACGAACGAACTGTATATTAGGGATTATCTGGTTTATCGTACCCCAGCTTGCGATACCGCCGCCGTAACTGAATGCTCCACGGCTGCGGTAAGCATTTGCGAGAACTCCTGGATTGAATTCGTCCACGCTGCTTATACCGAGATTGCTGAGTGCCCTGCTGTCTATGGAGTCGGATGCCATAGCCATTATGGAAAGTGATGTTATCAGACAGCCGGAACGTGCAACAGTGGTGCCGTTCATGTCTACACTGGCCCACCGTGGGTCAAGCTGGCTCCAGGTGTGGTAGTCCTCAGCAGCCCTTGTTCCTGCCACAGGCCTGAGGGCTCCTGCGGTCATAGTGACTGCAAGCATAAATGACAGCAATATGCCTATTATCCCTTTTTTACTTAACGTGTGCATAATTACCTCCAGATCAAATATTATTGGTGGTCATGCGTCTCTTTTTCCTTGTTTCTCTGTATGCTCTGTAAGCGCTGATGTAGTCCTCCAGAGCTCTGTTTTTCTCTTCTTCGCTAAGCTCTGTTCCGCCGTATACTGCGGCATCGAACAGGTCTGCTGCTGTTGAGATATCTGCTCCTGACATCTCATGGACTCTGTCTGCTACCTCATGAGAGGTGCAGGTGCCGGATATGCTATAGATGCGGCATATTCGCCTCATGATGCGTTTTACCGTATCATTCGCCCCCCTCTTGCGGCTCCTGCTGAGGAAGAATCTGTGAGCCAGCATCGGGAAGGTTAGTATAAGTATTATAGCTGCAATAAGTATGCCAAGAAGTATGAATCCGGCAAACATCAGCCTTTGCGCAAGAGTCTTTTTGTTTGCCTGTGGCTCTTCGTTGGCTATGGTAGGCTCAAAATAAGTCCAGCCGTAACCGTTTATGTAGAGTTCAGGGTAACCGTGAGCGTGCTGCGGAGTTATCACAAAGTTGACCCCGGTAACCTGCCCTGTACCGCCTTCTACAGGCTGGGACATATTGAATCCCTCACAGTATCTTGCAGGTATGCCCGCCGCTCTTGCAAGCAGCACCATCGCTGTTGCATACTCAAAGCATACGCCTCTTTTCGTATTGAAAAGGAAGTTCTCTACGTTCTCCCCACGGCTCTTTACATACTCAAGGTCATAAATGTACCCGTTGTTGAAAAAGTATATCTCTATCGCTCTTGCCTTCTCATAATCGGTGTCAAGGCCCTCAGTTATCTTCATTGCAAGGTCATATATCTTGCTGTTGCCGCCGTAGTCAAGATAATCGTCATCAAAATCACTGTATCTTTCATACTCATCCCAAAGATAATCCGAAAGCTCTATGATAGAATCACTGCTGTCTGCATCGTAGTAGTAAGCGTCAGCCAGTACATCCGATGCATCCCTGAGAAGGTCCTTATAGTTTGCGTCTGATATGACATTGATAATGTCTATGTTTACAGGGTCGGTGAAAAATTCATCAGCCATGTATGTAAATGTGAAGTTTTCAAGCCGTTCAAACCTTCCGCCGCTGCGGACAAGACCTGTTTTCATGATGTCTATATTACCGCTGTAGCTTGTGTCCTTCAGATTTTTTGTGCCCTCAGGGACCGGAGCATACTGAGTCTGTCCATACACTGAATATATGGTCACATCTCTGTCTTCAGGAATGAATATCTCCTGGCCTGCAAATCTATCAAGGCCATATTCCTCTGCAAATGAGCTGTCTGCTTCGGCCGCCATCATTATTGCTGTTATCAGCTTTGTCGGGTCGGCAATGTAAAGCGGCATTTCATCTGAACTTCTGTCCGTGTTTTTATCAAGGTCAGAAGCATTCCAGGAATCACGGTCATAATCATAGAAAGTGTAGGTAGAGGTTTTAAGATGCATCCCCTCCATCGCATTTGCGTAATACAGCGGTGTTACATTGTTGACATCTCTGTATTGCCCGCCTGAGCTGGTGTCACGGAACGCACTCAGCAAGCCTACCAGCCGGTCAGTAAACTGCTCCGCCGAGATCATACTTTCAAGCACGGAACGGTCAGTTTTTATCTCCGGCTTAGGGATAAGTGCCGCTGCTGCTGCAAAGGCAAGTGCATAAACACCAACCGACTTCCAGGACTCTCCACGTTCCACCACGACTGTATCTCCGCTGTCATTGAGCTGACGGAAGTATATCATCAAAAGGATATACCCCAGAGACATGAGTACTATGAATATTATGGGCAGAACTTCATTTTCTTTACCGTATATAGCAAACGGTATTATGAAAACCAGGAATCCCATGAAAATCCTGTACCGCACACGGGTGAAATAGTAAATAACTGAGCTCATGAACACCATAAACAAAAGGTATATCGCCATTGTATACCACTTGTTGTAGTCTATGGCCACCTGAGGTGTGATGAACCACACCGCAAATGGAAGCGGGTAGTCCTGTGCACCTTTTTCTATACAGACTCTCGCCGTCATGACGAATAGTGTGAACACTGTTATATAGAGAAGTGAACCGATGAGCTTGTGCTTCATCATGTAATCAAAAACCCTGAATAGCAGGACTCCGATAACAAGTGTCAGCGCTCCGTAAAACACCACCAGCTTGTCCCGATAATGATACATGATAGACATCATCGTCACCACTGTATACATCAGCACAGGGTCACACAGGTATCTGACTGCCAATTTCTTCAGGCCTGACGGTCTTTTTTCAGTTTCTTGCATATCTTTATACCAGTTTGTAGTTATTATCTTCATCAAGATACCACAGGTCTGCGCCGCCCTTGTATGTATCTGTCACATCCGGTGCTATAACGCTGAATTCAGCATTTCTGGAAAGTCCGGACGTTATTTCTGCAAAGTCTCCGCCTGGATAGGTGGTCGCTACCACGCAGGCGCACACATCGGCTCCAAGTTTTGTCATATCAAGGCGAAGTCCGGGAACAACTTTCACTGCCAGCACTTTAAGCAGCAGTGCATCTGTATAATCCGGATGCTCAACGCTTTCTATCACGACACCGTCGCCTCCGCCGTTATATGCAAAGTTGCAGGCTATGCCCTGCTTTACCAATGCTTTTACAAGTCCGAAAACAGAGCATATTATCTTTTCCTCGATGCGTACCGTCTCTGACGGGACGGCATCCTTTGAACGGAACAAGTCGAGGGCTATCAAAGGCTGTACAGAGGCTACTGCTTCGTCAAGCCTTACCATCAGCTTGTCCTTCTTTGAAGAGAGCTTCCAGTTGACTCGTTTAAGCGGGGCACCCTGAACATATTCCCTGTGTTCATATCCCGGAGCGGAATTTGCGGAGAACATCATGGATGTGTCGTTATCCTCGTCATTGTCGGTAGTCATAACTATATCAGCCAGCTTGCGGAAAAGCTGTGACGAAGCCTCTATGTCCGGTATCTCCGGAATAACGCCCACTGATACAGGCTCCGGGATTCCGGTTTTTATCCTGAATCGGAGGAATCCGAGAAATCCGCAGGAATATATATTACCGGCTGATATTTCGCCGTTTCCGCCTACTGCCGCACGGACATTATATCGGAATTCCTTTCTGTCCGCAAACAGCATTGATAACCTATACCTTTTTTTGCACGGCTCAAATACTTCCGACGCATCAGGCTGTATCTCTATAATGGCAAAAGGAAATTTTCCTTTTTTTTCAACTGTGACAGTCACTTCAAGCTCACTGCCTTTTTTTACATACGCATCGCTGTCAATAGTGACTATCGCTCTGTTCCGTGCAGCAAATGCCGCAGCAAGTGAAAACAAAGGGGCGATTATCAGGAAAAATATGAGTACTATCCCCATTTCGCCCTGTATGTAAAAAGTGAAAATATAGAGCAGATAGGCTATCGCTGCCACACTGAGCAGAGTTCCGAGTTTTCTTATCATCGTCAGCTCATTGCCGGAACATTATTCGACGCAAGAATATGTTCCACGTATCTTTCGTTAGTGCCAAAAGCCGTCTTTCCCTGAGGAGAGAGGATTATTCTGTGTGCAAGCACGCTGACTGCAATGTTCTTTACATCATCAGGAGTTGCATACTCCCTGCCGTAAATGTAAGCAAAAGCCTTAGCAGCTTTATAAAGAGCGATACTTCCTCTCGGACTTATTCCAAGGACAGTATTTCTGTCCCCACGTGTGGCACTTACCATTTTTACTATGTATTCCTTTACCTGGTCAGTAACTCTTACCCTGCGGACCTCATCCTGCATAAAGAGGATGTCGTCAACAGACAGTGCAGGTTCCTCAATATTTGTGATAGGATTATGATGCTCTGTCCTTTCAAGTATTTTTATTTCTTCATCCTCGTTCGGATACCCCATCGACAGTTTCATAAAAAATCTGTCCATCTGAGCTTCCGGAAGGTGATATGTTCCGTAAGTCTCTACGGGATTCTGTGTAGCAAGTACGAGGAATGGCTTCGGCAGTTTGTGAGTAACACCGTCAAGGCTTATCTGTCTTTCCTCCATTGCTTCGAGCAGAGCTGACTGTACCTTAGGTGAAGCACGGTTTATTTCATCTGCCAAAAGAAAGTTACACATTACAGCTCCGTCACGATAAACGAAGTCGCCTTTCTGAGCATCGAGCATTGTAAAGCCGGCTATATCAGAAGGCATGACATCCGGTGTGAGCTGTATTCTGTTGAACTTTCCTCCCACTGAACGGGATAATGCTGTGATAAGCTGTGTCTTTCCAACTCCTGGAACATCCTCCAGGAGAACATGACCTTCACAAAGCATAGCTGCTATGAGTCTGATAACAGTATCATCCTTTCCGACAATGACCTTGCCTACAGACTGGGTCAGCTTAGAAATATTACTATTCATCCAATATACCTCATATTAAGAATTTAATGTCACAAAGTTCTGTCAAAATCTACTCAAATAATATTATAACACAAAATCCAAATTACTGCAAGTGAAATATATGTGAAAAAAGCACTCTGAACATCGTGATTTCTCACAAAATTCAGAGTGCATATTCGTGCTTTTTGACAGTAGTTACATTTTTACCACAGTTCAGCGGCAGATTCTTCTTTTTTCTTCTTTATAAATGATACTATAAGTATAACTATCGGGATAATACAAAGAAGAACACCTCCGGCAAAAACAAGCACATTCACAATGCCCAGCTTGCCATCACGGACCATAAGGTCTGCTACTTCTGTTGAATTAAGTCCACCGGAAGCAAAGAAATCATCCCTGATCCTCTTGTATTCACTGTCGTCAGGCTGTTTCATCAGCTTTCCTTCAATTTTAATGTGGATGTCCGGCACCTCAGAAAAATCTCCGGTCCTCATTGCTTTCTTGAAATAATCAGAACACTCAGTCGCCGCCTTGTCAGCTTCCTTCATCTTGTCCTCATCGGAGACTGCATATACAAAGTAGAAACCCTTATAAAGAAGGTCCATCTCACCGTCTTTTACAGCCTTTATATAGTCATCCCTTGTCATATCAAGAGCAAGATAATAGTTGGTGCTTGTCTTTCCGGTGGGGATGCCAAAAGTCGTATTAGTCTGTTCATACGTCGCAAAAGGTCCCTGTATGAAGAATACTTCTCCCTCTGCCATTGCTGGGTCACGGTAGTCCTTCTTCTCAGAATCGCCTACATTTATAGTCTTTCCGCTGATAAGACATTTCACATCTGTAAATCCCGCTGCCGCAATGCCAAGTCCAAGAGCGGCAAGGAATAACATGAATACTATCTTTTTTAAACCTGTCGATCTCATAATTCTCCCTCATCCCTTAAAAAGAAAAAGCGCAGCGACCTTTCGGAGACTGCGCTTTTTAAATTTTTGATTACTTCTTGATCATGTTAGCGATCTCGTCAGCGAAGTTCTCTTCCTTCTTCTCGACGCCCTCGCCTCTCTCGTAACGGATAACATCAACTACCTTGATGCTGCCGCCGAGCTTCTTAGCCTCTGCATCAACATAGCCCTGTACAGAGAGCTTGTCGTCCTTAACGAAGGACTGCTCAAGGAGACAGTTCTCAGAGTAGTACTTGCCTACCTTGCCCTCAACGATCTTTGCACGGACCTGCTCAGGCTTGGATGCCATCTTAGGATCCTCAGCCATCTGAGCCATCATGATCTCCTTCTCCTTCTCGATAACCTCAGCAGGTACCTGCTCACGGCAGAGATAAGGAGCGTTAAGAGCTGCGGACTGCATTGCTACGTCCTTTCCGATATATGCAACCTGGTCAGCAGGAAGCTCTGTGTCCAGCTTAACAAGAACACCGATGCTGCCGCCGTTGTGGATGTAAGATGCGAGTACACCCTCAAGTCTTACAAAACGACGGATAACAATGTTCTCTCTGATCTTCATGCCAGCAAGCTCTGTAAGAGCCTCGCCAACTGTACCTGTACCGCCGCTGATGGGGAGCTCCTTGAGAGCATCAACGTCAGCAGGATCCTTTTCGATGATGGTCTTTGCAACGTTTGCAACGAAGTTTCTGATATCGTCTGTATTTGCAGCGAAGTCTGTCTCAGTGTTTACTTCGAGAAGAACTCCTGTGTTGCCTTCAACAACAGCAGCAACTACACCCTCAGCAGCAGCTCTGCCGCTCTTCTTAGCCTGTGTAGCAAGTCCTTTTTCTCTGAGGAACTCGATAGCCTTGTCCATATCGCCGTCGTTAGCCTCGAGAGCCTTCTTACAGTCCATCATACCAACGCCTGTGGACTTCATCAGTTCCTTTATTTCTGCAACGGAAACCTTTCCCATTGTTATTACCTCCTGTTTTTATTAAATAATTGGCTGCTGCCCGTTTTCCACCGACAGCAGCCTGTAAGTTCTATTGATTATTCAGCGTCAGCCTCTGCTTCAGCAGCTTCCTCAGCGGGAGCCTCCTGAGCCTCTGTAGCGTCGTCACCCTGTCTGCCTTCGATGATAGCATTAGCAACTGTGCCGGCGATGAGCTTTACTGCTCTTATTGCATCGTCGTTGCCGGGGATAACGTAATCAACTTCGTCGGGATCGCAGTTTGTATCAACGATAGCAACTATCGGGATACCGAGCTTCTTAGCCTCAGCTACAGCGATCTTTTCCTTGCGGGGGTCAACGATGAAGAGTGCTGCAGGGAGCTTCTTCATGCTCTTGATACCGCCGAGGAACTTTTCGAGCTTCTCTATCTCAAGGTTGAGCTTTACAACTTCCTTCTTCGGGAGAAGTGCGAATGTGCCGTCCTCTTCCATTGTGTGGAGCTGCTCAAGTCTCTTTATTCTTGTCTGGATGGTCTTGAAGTTTGTGAGCATACCGCCAAGCCATCTTGCGTTTACATAGTGTGCGCCGGCTCTTGTAGCTTCCTCACGAACTGAGTCGCCAGCCTGCTTCTTTGTACCTACGAAGAGAACTTCTCCGCCCTGTGCGGAAAGGTCACGAACGAAGAGATATGCCTCTTCGAGCTTCTTAACTGTCTTCTGAAGGTCGATGATGTAGATTCCGTTTCTCTCTGTGAAGATGTACGGAGCCATCTTAGGGTTCCATCTTCTTGTCTGATGTCCGAAATGAACGCCAGCCTCAAGAAGCTGTTTCATTGATACTACTCCCATGGTGTAGTCCTCCTTAAATTGGTTTTATTAATCCTCCGCCCTACTTAGCTCACAGACAACGTCCTGAGACGCACCAATCAGTGAAAGTACGAGCGTGCGAATTGCCTTAATATTATAACATTTCTGCCGCAGGATTGCAAGTACTTATCCTCACTCACGAAAACAAACTTTTTGAACTCTTTTCCTCTCTATTTGTGGAATGTGCCAATTCCTGCCGGGATGACAGCTTTACAAGTATAACATCACTGCCAACTACTCTTATATCCGAACAGGGTATCAGAACATCCTCTTCCTTGCCGAGAAGTCCGAACAGCCTTTGCCGGCCATATATCGTCAGGGACTCCACCGCTGATACTTCCAGGTCGAGTCTTGCGTCATCTATGTATCCAAGTCTCTCCCCTGTGGATATTTCTATGACCTCTTTCCGCCTAAGGTCATCAAGGCTGCATTTCATAAAACATCACCTCCGCATATACTATCATATGTATATGCGGAGGGACATACTTAAAATCATTCTTTATCGTCGTCTTTGTCACTTTTCTTCTTTGCGAAAACCGCTGTACCAGCCGCTATGATAACAGCCGCTGCTCCTACTATGATAAGGGTAGATGCAGGGAAATCATCACCTGTCTGCGGAGCGTTTGCTGCAAGTGCCATTAATTCGTATAACATTTCTTATCCTCCTGCCATTCTGAGAGCTTCTGCTCTTTTTTCTATAGTTTACCACAGAGGCTTTCAAATGTCAATACAGTTCTTTTCATTGTCTGTCATTCCGGTGCTTTTTTACCAGCCGTAAGGCTATGTAATATCAAGGCAGCAAGAAGAATGCCGGGCAGGAGCAGCGCTCCTGTCCCGGCGATAAAAGGCTTACGTCAATCACTCTGTTATCAGCTCACGGACATCTACCTGCTTGACCCTTGCCGATGATATATACGCTGACACATAAAAGCACACGCTCAGCACCGCTGACGGGATAATGAAATATATCGGTGAATAGTCAGGTGTGAAGTCCGTCAGTCCTACTGCCCTTAGAACGTACTGTATCAGTGTTCTTGAGAACATTATGCACATCAGGCATCCAAGCGCTGAACCGAGAAGGGCTATGATAGTGAACCTTACTGAAAACTGCGTTCTGAGGGAACCTGATGTAAATCCCTGAGCCTTGAATATGCCGATATCCTTTCGTTCACGGATGAAGCTACGTTTGCAGACCATACATACTATGACCGATGCAAATATCAGCAGTACTGCGTACATCGCTGCTGTGATAGCATACATCAGTATACGTATAGCATCTCTGAGATTTTCTATGCCGGTCTCCTCCTCGTATTCGGCAGCAGACAGCTTTCCAGCATATTTTTCGTTCAGCATTTTTATGACCGCCTGCTTTTCTGACTTGTCTGACAGCTTTATCGTACAGCGGTTTATGTCATTAAACCCCATTTTGGCCATGCCGTCAGGAGTCAGCATCGTCACCTGTCCAAGCTCCCAGACCGACTGAAAGTATCCGGTGACTACAAATTCCTCAGTTTTTCCGAGATAGCTTATCTTAATAGTGTCACCTATCTCCTTGCCCATTTCCTGGGATACGACCTTTGTTATCATTATCTCGTTGCCGTATTTCGGTACTCTTCCTTCCAGAGGCTTGAATACAGGTTCTTTCGAATGATAGCAATGTACGGCTTTGAGTTCATCCTCAACGAGCATCCTCTGATAGCTCTCTGTCATCAGTTCTGCACCGGGATCTACCTTCTTTATCTCCTGCTCTATCTCGTCAAGTGTCCCAAGTTTAAGTCCCCCAAGGTCAGTTACCGATATTTCTCCGCCGGTCTGTTCAAAAAGATTGTCAGCATCAAGTCCTCCTGCAAGGAGCATGACGCTTCCCACAAAGAACATCAGCAGAGCAACGATCGCTACAGTCCCTGCATAGCTCTTCCGGTGTGTATTAAGGTGGCGAAGTGCCAGGAAGAATCCCAGAGGTCTCGGCCTTATTTTTGTATTCAGCCTGCTGTCAAAATGAACGTCGCTCCCGCCTCCGGAAATTGCTCTTACCGGTGAGATGCGTCCTGTCCTTGATGCCGCTATAGTTATGAATATCATGCAGATGAGTATTATTATCAGACACATCGCTCCGCATTTAAGAAACGATACCCCTGTGTCTGTAAGAAGTCCGGAAATGTCCTTCCATATCCCGATAAGATAGTGCGATGCCGGAATGGATGCTATTATCCCGACTGCCGCACCTATCATCAGTGACAGTGTATACTGTATTATGTATGAAAGTGATATCTGCCACGAGGTGAATCCCTGAGATTTGAGCACTCCCAGCTCTGTATAGTCCATTTCTATGGTGGAACTTATGCTGTTATGCATGGTTATCAGCACAACTATGAGCAGCAGCACTACAAATATGAACATCGTCCTGGTACCTATATCAGAATACAGCCGTATCATTTCTCCGATGTTTTCCCTTGTATAGGCTGCGTTTGCTGCGCTGAAAAGCTCTCCGGAATGATTTACCGCCTTTTTGAGCTGGAGCTCTGTTATCTCTCCGTCTGAATATATCCTGATATGATCCTGCATAAGCAGATAGCAGTTATCATCAGTAACATGGTCCAGACGCTCTTCTTTCAGAAAATCGTAGTCCTCTTTGCATATTATACACCTGTAGTCTCCCTGTACTACTGAGCCGAAGAGCACGTCCTCCCAATAGCCTCTGACCTTAAAGCTGACGTCGCCGTCCCTCGTTTTTATCGTCAGAGTTGAACCTTTATCCGCACATCCCATTTTTTTCATCTTGTACGGCAGCAGTATCTCACCTTTTTCAAAGTCAAAAAACTCTGAATATCCGTCACAGTCTTCATTCAGTATCCTGATGTCATCAGTCTGCTCCATCAGGCCTATGGTTAACGACTCCGATGAATTGCCTAAAACTACACTTTTCATTGAATATATCGTCTCTGTCTTACTGTAGCTGCTTACGTGCTCAGTTCTGCTGATGTCGCTGAGCATTTCCTCGGTCAGATTGTCATCAAATATGAAAACGTTCAGGTCACCCACTTCAGACTTGGTGAATTTTTCCTCTATCTCCTCACTCAGACGGTCATTGTTGCTTACTGTGCAGGCAAAGGAAAATGTTATCAGCATCATCAGAAAGGCTATGCCTTTGAAGCTGCCCTTTCCACGATGTATATTAGCCTTTACAAGTTTAAGTATGCTCCTCATGCCGCACTCACCATTCCATTGACGCAAGCCATGCGTTTACCTGGGTCTCACGGCTCTTTTCTTCACTGCTGCTGTAGGGCGGAAGGTCGAGGTCTCCTATTATCTTTCCGTCCTCTACATATATAAGTCTCGTTCCACGGCAGGCTGCACGTGCATCATGTGTGACCATAAGTATGCTCTGTCCGCTGCGGTTGAGGTCTGTAAGAAGGTCAAGGACCTCAGTTGTGTTCTTCCTGTTGAGAGCTCCTGTAGGCTCATCGGCAAAGAGAAGGTCAGGAGCGTTTATCACTGCCCTCGCTATGGCACACCTCTGCTGCTCTCCTCCGGAACACTGTGAAGGGAGCTGAGTTTTTATATGCGCTATCCCCATTCTCTCCATGAGCTCCTCTGCACGGCGGTCAACTTCTGCTGCTGTCAGCTTTTTTCCAAGATAACCGGGAACCGTTATATTCTCCATTAACGAAAGGTTGCTGACAAGGTGCATCTGCTGAAATATAAAGCCGAAATTTCCCCGTCGGAGCATTGCCAGCTTTTTTTCGCTCATCTTTACGATATCGTCACCGTTGTAGATGATCTCCCCTCCTGTGGCTCTGTCCATTCCGCTGAGCGCATACAGCATCGTTGACTTTCCTGCTCCGGAAGCTCCCATTATTATCGTGAGATCGCCCTCGTATATTTCAAGGTCAACTCCGGTGAGGATGTGTACCTGTCCGCCGTTGTGTGCAAAGCTCTTGCTGAGTCCCTTAGCGGATAGTATCGCTTTCTTCATATTTTTTGCTCCTTTCCTTCAAGCTGTACACATTCTAACACAGGTACTATTAAGAAATCCTTAAGACATTATCTTCTTTCGTAATAGGCAGACTGACATTTACCTCCAATCCGGGGCGGCAGTTCCTCAGCGATACATCTCCGCCTGACTGCTCTGCGATATAGCGTACTATGTACAAGCCAAGGCCTGCTCCTTTTTCGTTCCCGGTATTCTTTCCACGGTAGAATTTCTCCGTTATGAACGGCATATCTTCGTCAGGGATGCCGCCGCCATAGTCACGGAAATGCATTATGGCCATGTCCTCTGAGCGTGTCAGTGATACAGTAAGCCCGGTCTTTGCATACTTCCGGGCATTATTGATGAGGTTTTCTATTATCTGTGCCGTCCTCCCCTTGTCCGCATATACCTCCAGCTCATAGGGCGGCCGCTCATATTTTACATCGTTCCGGCCTGCGCCTATGTCTGTGAGCACCTCACTGAGATACCCCCTTATATCAAATCTCTCCGGACGCATTTTCAGCTTGTCAAGGTCCGAAAGAGAATGTGTAAGAAGGTCGTCTGTAAGTCGTGATACCTCGTCACATTTACGGATAATTACCTCTATATAGCTGTTTCTCTTTGACGGGTCACCGTCCATTCCAAGTTCAAGTGCCTCCGCATAGGCCCTGACTGTAGCTACAGGCGTCTTTATATCATGAGAAAGCGACGCTATGACCGTTTTATTATTTTCTATAGCCTCCCTTTCACAGGAACGTGCCCTTTGTATCTCTTTTCTCATACTGTCAAAGGCCCATGTGAATTTGCCGAAATAGTTAGTTCGCTCATATTTCAGCGGCAGGTCAAGGTCTCCGGCCGCTACTCTTTCTGCAAAGTCTGAGAGCTTATGAAAGGGACGAACTACCGATACCCAGAGGTACGCACTGGTCCCGGCTATAAAAAGCAAACATAAGCCGCACATCAAAGGTATAGTATGTTCCGCCGGAGCATCCTCCTGTCTGCGTATCTCCCGGCGGAGCTCTGCGGCACGTTCTGCTGCCTCTTCGCTTTCTCCCTGTTCTATCAGATTCTCTATCTCGTTGAGCTCTACGGCATAGCCGCCGTTAGGGTCAGCTTTATTCTTGATGCGTGATGACGCTGACCAGCTTATGCAAATAATAACAGCAGAAAAAATCACTGCTGCTGTCAGAAGTTTCCTCATTGTTCATCCTCCAGCATATATCCCAGCCGCCATACAGTCTTTATGTACCTCGGCTGTGCAGGATCGTCCTCCAGCTTTTCACGCAGCCAGCGAATGTGTACCGTCAGCGTGGACGGCTCTACTTCTGAAAACGCTCCCCATACTTCCGCTATCAGCTTATCCTTTGAAACCGCTGCGTTCTTATTCCGGCAGAGATACGCAAGCAGGTCGAATTCCCTTTGGGCAAGGGCTATCTGACGTCCGCCTTTCACTACGTTCCTGTTTGAAAGATCTATCGTTACGTCACCAAAGCTCATACGCTCCTTCTCTTCATCAGAGCCGTATGCACGGCGCATAAGTGCGTTAACTCTTGAAAGCAGCTCCTTCATGGAATAGGGTTTTTCCAGGAAGTCATCCCCTCCTATGTCAAAGCTGTTTATGCGGTCATCTTCTGTCTTTCTGGCACTGGCAAATATCACCGGTACCTTCGAGGCTTTTCTCAGGTCACTGCATATCTCAAATCCTGTTCCGTCAGGCAGATTTATGTCCAGAAGGATAAGATGATAGGCCTTTTGGCCCAACAGTTCATAGGCCTCCTCCGCTCCGGATGCTGTTTCTGTGATATATCCGCATCCGGTGAGCATCTCAGCTATTATCCCAGCAAGCTCCTCTTCGTCATCTACTATCAGTATTCGCCTTTTTTCCATAAGCGTTCCCCTTTTTACTAAGATGATTAATTATAACATATAGCCCGACTTTCCGCAAGTGAAAAAAAGCGCAGCATTATCTGCTGCGCTTTTTATATTATCGGCTCAGAATCTGAAATCACGCTTGCCGCCGTTCTTTATCTCATCAAGATATTCAATGGCTCTCTGACGACGCTTCAGGTCTGGTACGTTCTGTATCTCACGGGCTATAAGTGCCTCTCCTACAGCTCTTGTCTCAGGTGATGCATAGTCTGTCAGGTACTCCTGAAGAGTCATAAGAGCGTTGGGGTGACAGCAGTTCTGTATCTGTCCGACCTTGCAGAGGGCCATGAATCTGTCTCCGGTACGGCCTTCCCTGTAGCAGGCTGTACAGAATGAAGGAATATATCCCATGTCCATGAGCCACTTTACTACTTCATCAAGGGAACGCTGGTCTGATACGTCAAACTGCTCGGTATCGTGAGGCCTTTCCTCCGGTGTATATCCTGCATAGCCGCCTACTGATGTTCTTGAACCGCCGGATATCTGAGATATTCCAAGTCCCATTACCTTCTCACGGCAAGTCTCGTTCTCTCTGGTGGAGATTATCATTCCTGTATAGGGTACTGCTATTCTTATGCAGGCGATTATCTTTGCAAAGGTATCATCATCTATACTGTTATCAAATACGTTGGGGTCAATATCAGATGCCTTCTTAACTCTGGGCACACTTATTGTGTGAGGTCCTACTCCGTGTACCGCCTCAAGATGCTCTGCGTGCATGAGTATTCCTGCGAACTCATACTTGTACTTGTCAAGTCCGAAGAGAACTCCAAGTCCTACATCATCTATGCCGCCTTCCATTGCACGGTCCATTGCCTCTGTATGGTAGGCATAGTTGTGCTTAGGTCCTGCGGGGTGGAGTTTTTCGTAGCTCTCCTTGTGATATGTCTCCTGGAAAAGGATGTATGTTCCGATTCCTGCATCATGGAGCTTTTTATAGTTCTCAACAGTCGTTGCTGCGATATTTACGTTTACTCGTCTGATAGCTCCATTCTTGTGCTTGATAGAGTAGATAGTATTGATACATTCAAGGATGTACTCGATAGGATTATTTACCGGGTCCTCGCCGGACTCTATGGCAAGACGCTTATGTCCCATGTCTTGAAGTGCTATGACCTCCTGACGTATCTCCTCCTGTGTCAGCTTTTTACGTGGTATCTCCTTGTTCTTCAGGTGATATGGACAGTATACGCACTGGTTGACACAGTAGTTAGACAGATACAGAGGTGCGAACATTACTATTCTGTCGCCGTAGAAGGCCTCCTTTATCTGCCTTGCAAGAGCGTATATCTTCTCAATGACCTCAGGATCCTCACAGGCAAGAAGCACACTTGCCTCACGGTGAGAAAGTCCTGCACATTCAACTACCCTGCCGGTCTTTTTCGGAGCTGCCTTGTCAAGTATCTGCCCTATCAGCTCACGGTTGTTCTTGTTCTTTTCAGCATATTCAAGAGTGTCCAGTATCTCCTGGTCATCTATGAATTCCTCCGCCTTCATTGACTTTACATCATACATTTTATTATCCTCCATTACTTCTTTGATATTGCTGCCTTTACCGAAACTCCGGATATCTGTCCAAGTCTGCCTGTAAGACTGCTGATAACGTCCGGCTCTGCATCAAGAGCTACGGAAATAAGTGATATTCCCCTCTCCTTGTACGGTATGCCCATACGTCCGATGATTATATCACTGTATTCGTGAAGGACCTTGTTGACCTCCACCGCCGCATCCGGCTCGTCTATAACAATAGCTGCTACGGCAATTCGCTTTTCGTCCATATTACCTCCTTTGGAAAGGCGCAAAAAAATCCGTCCGCTTTTAACGGACGGAGCTATATGTACAGCTATACTATGTATGCACATCTGCTTACTCTTTGCTGCCATCCGATAACAGAGTTTTCACCCTGATGTCCGAAAACATTGCTTTTTACGAGCCAAAAGCAGAATAAATCCTGCTTTCCGCTTGTTATTAATATAACATATTCTCTATCGGATGTCAAT
>CACWPR010000040.1:1032-22933 GCA_902762855.1 Ruminococcus flavefaciens | reverse complement strand
ACCTTCAGGCCCTTTGCCTTGATACGTGATATCATGCCCTTGGGGTCTGGGAACATACGCTTGTCCCACTCAAAGCTGCACCACTCGAATTCACGCATCCAGAAGCAGTCGAAGTGGAAAACATCCAGAGGGATGTCCCTGCGCTCCATTTCGTCGATGAAGGAGTTTACAGTCTCCTCGTCATAGCTGGTAGTGAAGGATGTGGAGAGCCAGAGTCCGAAGGAATATGCAGGGGGGAGAGCAGGCTTTCCGGTAAGAGTTGTGTATCTTTCAAGGACGTCAGCAACGGTATTTCCGCCGAAGAGGAAGTACTCCATGCGCTGTCCCTGTACTGTGAAGGCAGTTTTGGAGACAGTCTCGCTGGCAACGTCGAATGTGACTTTTTCCGGGTGGTTCACGAACACACCGTAGCTGCGTGAAGAAACAAAGAATGGAATGGACTTGTAGCTCTGCTCGGAGCAGGTGCCGCCGTCATTGTTCCAGACCTCAACGGTCTGGCCGTTCTTTACGAATGTGGAGAACTTTTCTCCGAAGCCATAAATGTACTCACCGACGGAAATGTTGAGCATCTCACGGATATAGGCATTTTCGCCGTTGTCGGACTGTGCGAAGAAACGTGCGCCGGACTCGGAAGCACGTCTCTTTTCAGCGGACCAGTCCTCCTCCTCGATATAGGCAGTAGTGCGCCAGCCTTCCTTTGTGAGGAGCCTGCCGTCGTAGTAGTAGGCAACGTCCCAGCCGCCGCCCTGAGAGCCTATCTTAACAGAGGTCTTGCCGGAGATGAGCTCATAGCCGCCGTTCTCGGTCTGCTTTACAACGGGACGGAAGGAGGTGTCCTCATAGAGCTGGAAGGAGGGAGCCTTTTTCAGTGCTGCGGAGTAGTGCTCGATAGTCACCTTGATGCTGTTTTCGAGGGTGGAGGTGAAGCGTATAGTGAGCATGGGACCGCCCAGAGTCATGCCTCTGTTGGCTATCCACTGATTGGTGGCATAGACAGTTACGGATGTATCATCTGCTTCGATGTCATACATCTGGGTAGCATAGTTGATGCTGTAGCCGGGCTTGGTCAGCCAGAAACCGTCAGATATTTTCATAATGATTAACTCCTTTTCATGTTTTTTCGCCGGGGTGAGAGGGAACACCCTTGACGATATACTATTCTTCTGATATAATAATATCATCAAATAAAGAATTATTCTATCAAAATACAGGCAAAAAGTATAACGATAATGCCAACAAGGTGATAAATATGGATAAATTTCTTCCTGTTTCTGAACATACCGGCGGCCGCTACAGGGAGGCTGCCCTCCATGGTACACCGGGGTTCCCGATGAGAGTATACGAAAATAATTTCTCCTGGTACTCTGACAATATCATCGACTGGCACTGGCATCCGGAGTTCGAGTTCGCTGCCGTCATCTCCGGAAAGGTCTGCTGCTTTATCAATGACACTATGGTAGAGGCAGGCGAAGGTGAGGGGTTCTTTATAAACTCCAACACCATGCACATGGAGCGTCCGGCAGGAGGTTCTGACCCAAGAATGGTAACGGTCTGCTTTATGCCGGAATTCATAGGTGACTGCGGCTCGGACCTGATATACCGCAGGTATGTAAGTCCGTTTATCTCCGAGACTGCCCTGAGAGGCATGAAACTCTCGTCCCAGGTGCCATGGCAGGCCGGCATACTTGGGACTGTCCGGGAGATATACAGACTTTCCAATAACCGTGAGTGGGGATATGAGCTCCTCTGCCGCAACCTTATCGCCGGGATGTGGTACGCTATGGCAGTGAACCTCCGCATAGAGAGCACATCAAATCAGGGGGAGCCCGGTACGGGACTTTCCGAAAAGCGTCTGAAGGATATGCTGTCCTTCATACATGAGAACTTCCGCAGCGAGATAACCGTGGAGGACATAGCCAGGTCTGCGAATATCAGCAAAAGCGAGTGCTTCCGGTGCTTCCGTACCCTTATCAGCAGCAAGCCGCTTACTTATCTTAATGAGTACCGTTTGAAGAAGGCCGCCGAGCTGCTTCTGAATACTGATATGCAGATAACTGAGGTCTGCTTTGCAAGCGGATTTAACCACATAAGCTATTTTGGCAAGGTTTTCAGGAAATATTACGGTGTTACTCCCAAGCAATTCCGGCATAATGAAAAAATATAGGCTGGATTTTTGTGACATATGCCAAAAATCTCTTCTTTCGTTGACATACGTTCTGGTAAAGTGTATAATGGTGTAAATGAGTATTTTTGCCGGCGCTGACCGGCTTGCTATATGCAGAATGGAGGTCAATATGTTTTGCAAGGAATGCGGAAAAGAAACGGATAACGGAGAGCTCTGTCCGGAATGTGAGAAAAAGTCTGCGGCTGTACAGGAGGCTGCTCCGGCGGATGTGCCTGTACCTGAACCGGCAGTTGTGCCGGCCCCTGAAAACATCGGGACTGCCGATGCCGAAAAAGCTCCGGACTTCAATGCACTGAAAAAGCAGTACAGGCAGATGTCACGCAAGCTGCCCAGGACCTTGTACTTCTGGATAGCCAAGCTGATGGTATTGGCCAGCATAGCCTGCTTCTTTACTCCATTCCTGAAAGGTACAGTGGATATGTTCGGACTGTATGAGCAGGACAGCTACACCGGATTTGAGCTTCTTGCCGAGGCAAAGGAATATATCCAGAGCAGCGGCTCCGACTTCTCCCGTGAGACTGCCTTAGGTGCCTGGGGAATACTCCTGATAACTGCTGTGGGACTTTTCTTCATGTTCATGGCACTCATCATCAGACGGGCCTATGGTGCCTTCTCGCTGGGTACGGTAGTAGTTTACGGCATACTCTTCTTCACTGCCAGAATGGTCAGTGAGGACAGCGATATAGGCTTTGAATTCAGACTTTCACCGCAGGCAGGACTCATTGCCATACTGATACTGATGACAGCCGTATTCATCATCAGCTTTATAGACCTTTACTTTGCACGGGAAAAGCTGCACCTTTCCGGAGCTGTTCAGGCCAGTGAGAAGAAGGCTGAAACAAAATAACGTTCCGACGGGGAAAACCTTTTCTGTGACAGGTTTTCCCCTGTTTTTTTCCGTAACTATCAGCAGAGTTCGTTCACAGAATGTTTACAATTTTGCCCGCACATTTCATCACACGTTTCCGTTATAGTTAGTGAAGGGAGGTAAAAACGTGTCAGTTGATATGAAAGAAAAATACATCCGGGTATACCGGTACTGCTATCTGCGTATCAAAGACCGTTCCCTTGCTGAGGACCTTACTCAGGAGACCTTCCTTCGGCTGCTTGAACATCCTCAGTACTGCGGTGAACAGGACATCAGGCTCCTGTATACCATTGCAGGCAACCTTTGCAGAGACCATTTCCGGCAGCAGGCTCCTGAGGAGCTCCCGGAAGAAGTGCCGGACCTCTCCGCTGACGGAGAAAGGCTCATCGACGACATCTCCCTTCACGATGCTCTGAACAGCCTTTCCCAGCAGGACAGGGATATGGTGCTGCTGAGATACGTCAACGGCGAACCCATAGGCGTTATCTCGGAGATAACAGGTATGTCCAGGTTTGCAGTGAGCCGGCGGCTGAAAAAGGTGCTCGGTATGCTGCGTAAAGAGCTTGAAAAGGAGGCGGTAACATGACTAAAAAGGAAAGAGATGCCCTTAAAAAGGCCTTTGAGATACCTGACCCATTACAGGCTGACAGCTTTGTACAGCGGAAGGAGTTCACAGAGGAAAAAGAGTCACGGCGCAGGATATTCCTGTTCAGCAGCCTTCCTTCGGCTCTTAGATACGGCACTGTGGTACTTGCTGCAGCGGCGGTGATAGGGGTATGGGGCGGTTTCAGAAACTGGAGCAGCAGCGAAAAGTTCCGGAATGATGAGAGGACCGGAACTACTGATACTGTTGTGGTAACTTCACCTGAGGAAGAGACCACGGCCGCTGCAAAGGACCCTGAGGACAGCTTGTCTATCGTGACCGCTGTAAGTTCTTCGGAGAATGCTCACGTCACAGTCACGACAACAGCAGCAGGAGGGACTGCATCTGCTGTGACGACCGGAACAGCCCAGGAGGTGACGGCCTCCGGGACAGCAGCCCGTCAGGTAACTACAACTGCCGGACCTGCTTCAGCACGTACAACGACTCCGGTCACGACCACCGGAAGCGGACGGCAGACGTCTGCAACTGCCGCAAGTACAACTGTAGTCACAGCAACTCAGACTACCGTAGCCACAGCGACTACCGGAGTCAGCGGATGGCAGCCTCAGACTACATCCCCACGGGTTGAAAGTGACCTGACGGTAATACCTGAGGTCACCTACACTGTTACGGGAGAGATAGTTCCTGCATCATCACTTGGCAACAGCACTGATGCCCCCGGCATACCCAAGGAGCTTGTACCGTCTGTTTCAGAGCTTCGTTCAGAGTCGGACGCTCTTGTGGAGGTCAGAGTGGATGAGGTGCTGTACACATCCGAGAACGGCCAGCCGGTCACTCAGGAAAACGTTACAGTACAGGGCATTTTTTACGGCGGAATGAGGCATGGCAGCAGGATATCCATTCGCAGCAATGGAGGCTACATCCCGGCATCGGAGTACTCCGGAGAGGGTGCCGGGGACCTGGGAGATGTATTTATCTATGACAGCGGAGGAAACAAGAGACAGCCAAAAATGGGAGACATATACCTGTGTTTCATACGGGAGGACAGCTCAGGAGCCTATTGGCTCGTCACCGGGGACGATATGAGCAAATTCACCTTTGATGTGGACACGAAGTCTTATGTAAACTGCCATGACAGCTACGATACGTATACCTACAATGCTTTTATCGAAGCGCTTTCAGATTGATATGAGGTGATTATTATGTTAAAACTCAAGGGATTATTTACTGTACTTACTGCTTTTGCTGCTGCACTGGGAAGTCAGCCTGTACTGGCTGCTCCTGTCCGGCAGACTTCCGCCGCTGTGACTGCTCAGGAAGAAGCTGAGACCGTTTATACTATCAGCGAGATGGTGGACTTTGAGAACTACACTCAGCTTGACGACATCCTCACAGTCCTTGACCCTGACAGGGTGGGAAATCAGGCATTATGCCTTAACTGCGGCAATGAGACCCTTCTGCTTTGCAGGTACTATCCTGCACCGGGAAGCCTTGAGGACACTGTGTCTGTCAGATACGATGTTACCGGAGATTCTGCTAAGACCGTGACCTCCGGAAGGCTCCAGTATTATTCAGACAGTTACTCTGTTGACGACATTTACTACTGCCTGCTCGAAGGTGTACAGCCGGGCTCGGTAACGGTTAGTGTAGTTGAGGAGGATACCGGATATTCAAGCGAGAGCTTCAAGCTGACAGTTGACAGTTCACTTAATATGTCCGGAGGACGAGAGATAAAGGCCGGAGAGCTCATTTTCCACCCTCAGAACTACAGACAGTATGATGCCATGAAAGCAGCTTTCCCTGAGGGGTACAGGATAGATGAACACCGTGGCATAGTCTATTTCATCTCTCCTGAAATGGCAGCTTCAGACCTTGTTGTCAATACAACGAACAGGTTCGAGGTAAAGCGCCAGGAGAACGTAGAACTCTACGGAACTATGTTCATGCCCCGATACGCTTCCGTAACCGACTGCAAGTATGTGGTCTCTGAGATATGGAGCTCTGAGGATATAGTAGAAGCAGGAGAAGCCGGACATTTCCACTACTTCTACCCTGAGAGGCGGAGCTATCTGGTGACAAGGTCGGTCAAGGGCGGCATAACCGTGGAGCTGATAGATGAGAAGAACGGATATGACCATGCAAAGGTGGACCAGCTCGTATCCGAAATGGAGAATGAATACACAGGCGAGCCTCAGCCCTGCTCACGAGTTTCAGATGTTTACGATGTCAATATGACAGACAGCACCTATTATGCAATGGTACGCTATAATCTTGGTGTTGAGGGATATTTCAGCTACTATGACTATATGTACGATTCGGATTATTATCAGGATTCATCAAAGTATATCACAAGAACTAAATTCTATCCGGATTTTGCACAGACACCAAAGGTAAGCGGATATGCTGAGATAACCGACAAGTTCACAGGACCGAGCACAGTTATTGGTGAGATGGAGACAACTGACATATACAACTTCTACGTAATATCTCCTACAGGGGACGGCAATGCAGAGGTATGTTACGATACCAGTGACACGCCTGTTTCTGACTTCCTTACCATAAAGGACGGGCAGTTCCTGCCATATATAGACCATATCGGTGACGCCTACACTGCCGGTGACGTGAACCTTGACTGCAATATTTCCATTGCAGACCTTGTATGTATGCAGAGATTCATGGTAGGCGATTCCCTGCTGACACGTTCACAGCGTATCTGTGCCGATGCTGATATGGACGGCCGCATTGACGGCTTTGACACAGTACTTCTGAGAAAAGCAGTCATAGAGCAGATGATACCTGTTGAGGACTATATAAACTGACACAAAAAGCCATAAGGGGATACCCCTTATGGCTTTTTCTTATATTCCTGGGAAAATGGTGTTTTCGGGAGTTCCGTGCCAGCGTATGCCTTCGTTTTCATGCTTTAAAAGGTAATTGCTCAGGCTGACAACGTCTGCAATGCCGCATTTGCCGTCCTCGTTGACGTCCGCAGTATTGAGACTGCTTCCTTTTATGACCTCACGGCGTAGAAGTGCAAGGTCGAATCCGCTGACTGTACCGTCACCGTCAAGGTCGCCGCTGAGGTATCTCTCCTCCACGGGCTCGAATATCCATGACTGACAGTTGTGACCATTCAGAGTGAACTGCTGAGCATTTGCACCGTCTTTTGAGTCAGCATCTGCTATCTCAACACCGCTCCGGTCCTTGCTGGACTTTGTGACGATGATATAGCTGCCGTCTGCTGACTCCACCAGCTTGAAGAGCTGAGCGTCTGCGCCGGTATCGGTGTAGATGCCGATATTTGTACGGTCCTCGGTCCTGCCGTAGTCCAGGTCCAGGAGGTAGGTCTTTCCGCCGTCTATCATGGAGTATATGCGGTAGTAGCCGTCCCCGGCGGACTCCAGCCGCCAGATATTGTAGTCAGCGGCACCGTCGGCGGTGTACTGGATGACGTTGCTGCCGCTTTTGCCTTCACCGTTGGCTACAGTGAGGTACATTCCGCTGTTGAGGTTACGGATGCGGTACTCGCCGTCATCAAGGTAAGCTCCCTCCTTGGGGATGATGTTCTCGTTCCTGGGGTAGATGTTCTCAAATACGTTCAGCGAGTCCAGGGGATGACCGTAGAAGTCGAAGAGGGCCTGGTTGTCAAAGCCTGAGCCGCCGGCGGCTGTGACCGCCTCATCGTACTCGACTGCATAGTCCGATGCCCAGCCGATACCGAGTGTATTCCAGAGCTCCTTCTGCTCATTGTAGGAGAGGTCGGGGAGTCCCAGCCAGGCAGGTTCCCAGTAGAAAACTCCGATGCCGTGACTGCCGGTGTTGGCAACTGCCTGGAAAACGTCAGTAAAGCACTGTGCCTGACCCTCAACTGAGATGTCATAGTAGAAGGGGAGGTCCGTGTTATATGCTGAAACTCCGTTGTTGTATGCATCGCCGTTAGCACTGGTATATGGGTAGGCAGTTTCAGCTACCATGACGTATTTATCGTACTTGTCTCCGATAGACTTCAGAACTGAGGTGAGATTCGAGGCAGTGCCGTGCCAGTAGGGGTAATAGGAAGTAGCGAAGATGTCGTAGTCAAGGCCGCATTCCTCCATGACCTGAGCATACCAGTCATAGTGTCCGGAAGAGGGGTCCGGGAAGTGGTGTACGATGAGTATGTCCTTGTCATATTCACGGATAGCCTTTTCTCCGCTGGAGAAGAGGTCACATATCTGGTACATATCGGTCTCGCCGCAGAAGAAGCAGCTCGTTTCGTTACCCACCTGCACCATGCCTATATCGGCGCCGGCTTCGTCAATAGACTGTACCACCCACGAGGTCCACTTGTATATCTCGCCTTTGAGGGTGTCGTGGTCGTGTTCAGCCCAGTATTTCGGCCTTGTCTGACGTTCCGGGTCGGCCCAGAAGTCAGAGTAGTGGATGTCCACCAGCAGTTTCATTCCGTACTGAGCGGCTCTCCGGCCTATCTCCTTGGCATTTTCCAGGTCACAGTAGCCTCCGCCGTAGGTGTTGCCGTTGGAGTCGAAGGGCTCGTTCCATACTCTCACACGGATGTAGTTGACACCGTGCTCCGCAAGAGTTTTGAACAGGTCCTGTTCCTGTCCGAGGTCGTTGTAGAACTTCACCCCAGCTTTTTCCAGGGAAAGCACTGAGGAGATGTCAGCTCCACGGATAGGCTCGCCGCCGTTGAACGAGGGGTCCAGGTCATTGAACCAGACCTCCTGCTGCACTGAGTCTGCGCTTGCTGAGGTGAGCTCTTCCGGGACGTTCACTGCTGAGAGTGACAGCATAAGAGCGGCAGATACTGCGGTGAGCTTTCTGAATAGATCCATTTTTTTATTCCTCCTTTGGTGATATATTTTATCTGACAATAATTATACATACTTTTTAAAACTTTGTCAACATTTTATATGCGATTCGGCAATATATTCCGGTTTTCCAAGCACTATTCCTCTAATAATTATACTTATTCATCATATACTAATGAATAGGTGCGTTGTATATGGTATAATTATTATTATACAGATAACACTCAGAGGGAGGTATATCATGACACCAAAGGAAGAGTTTATTTCAATATATAACGAGAATATCAAGCGCAAGGGAGCTGATAAGCTCCTGGAGTACCTGCTGAAATCGGATTTCTTCACAGCGCCCAGCAGTACACGTTTCCACGGCTGCTATGAGGGCGGACTTGTACAGCACAGCCTTAACGTATACCACTGCCTGAAGGACTATCTGTCACGTCCACGGACGAAGGAGCTCTACGGCATGGATTACTCCGAAGAGACCATAGCTATCGTGGCTCTTCTCCATGACGTCTGCAAGGTAAACTTCTATACCGTTGACTACCGCAACAAGAAAAACGATGAGACGGGAGTCTGGGAGAAGGTGCCCTACTATACCATTAATGATACCCTTCCTTACGGCCACGGTGAGAAGTCCGTATACATAATCTCCGGGTTCCTCTACGGCGAGGACAGGCTCACCCGTGAGGAGGCCTTCGCTATCCGTTATCACATGGGATTTTCCGGAAATGAGGACAAGAATTCCATTGGCAAGGCACTGGAGATGTATCCACTTGCACTGGCTCTGAATGTGGCTGATATGGAGGCATCATACTTCCTGGAGGGAAGCAATAAATAAGAAGAGATCCCACAGCAAAAAAAGGGATATATAAAGGAGTTTTTATATGAATTGGTACGACAACGCAATAATCTATCACATCTATCCGCTGGGATTCTGCGGAGCCCCTAAGTTCAACGACGGAGGCGAAGTAGTTTACCGCCTTGACAAGGTCCTTGAATGGATACCTCATTTCAAGGAAATGAACGTTGATGCAGTTTACTTCGGACCTGTTTTCGAGTCCGTCGAGCACGGCTACGACACCACCGATTACAAAATGATAGACCGCCGTCTTGGCGACAATAATTCCTTCCGTCATATCTGTGAGGAGCTCCATGCAAACGGCATAAGAGTCATCCTTGACGGTGTTTTCAACCACGTTGGAAGAAAGTTCCCGCAGTTCGTTGACATTCAGGAGAAGGGACAGTCCAGCGGCTACTGCGACTGGTTCCAGAACCTTAACTTCGGCGGACCTTCTCCCTGCGGAGACCCCTTCTGGTATGAGGGCTGGAACGGCCACTACAACCTTGTAAAGCTGAACCTCCGCAATGTAGGTGTATGCGACCACCTTATCGACGCTGTCAACTACTGGATAGAGGAATTCAAGATAGACGGCATCCGCTTTGACGCTGCTGACTGCATAGACTTTGACTTCTTCAAGCGCATCAGGAGCTTCTGCAAGGGCAAGCGTCCGGACTTCTGGCTCATGGGCGAGATAATCCACGGCGACTACAACCGCTGGGCAAACCCAGAAATGCTGGACAGCGTTACAAACTACGAGTGCTACAAGGGACTTTACTCCTCCCACAACGACAAGAACTACTTCGAGATAGACTATTCAATAAATCGCCAGTCTGGTGCAAACGGCGGTATATACAGGAATATCAACCTTTACAACTTTGTTGACAACCACGATGTGAACCGTCTTGCAAGCACAGTCAACAATCAGGCATACCTGCCGCTGATATACACTCTCATGTACTCAATGCCCGGCATCCCTTCCATTTACTACGGAAGTGAGTACGGCATACAGGGCCGCAAGGAGAACAATTCCGATGATAACCTCCGTCCCTGTCTCTTCCTGCCTGACATGGAGCGTGAGAATACAGCTCTCTACAGGCACATCGTAAAGCTGGGACGCATCTACCGTGCATATCCGGCACTCCGCACAGGTGCCTATGAGAGGATAATGATAACCAACCAGCAGCTCCTCTTCAAGAAGATACTGGGTGACCAGACGGTATATGTTGCACTTAACCTTGCAGACTACGAGTTTGACCTTAACTTCGGCACACATCTTCCTGCACTTGTTGACGTCATCGGTTCAAAGCAGATACAGGTGGAGAACGGCAATGCTTACGTTAAGATGCCTCCGTATTCAGCAATGATAATAGTCTCTGACGACATCGTGAACACCGAGCCGGAGAATGCTCCTGCTGTGGAAGAGCCTGAGGATAAGGAGACTGAACTTGTTATCGGAGCCAAGTACCGTCATTTCAAGGGCGGAGAGTATGAGCTCATTGCAGTTGCCCGTCACAGTGAGAACAATGAGGAGCTCGTTGTGTACAAGTCACTGGCAGATGGTCAGGTATGGGCAAGGCCCAAGACAATGTTTACCGGAAAAGCCGGCGATGTAAG
This sequence comes from Ruminococcus flavefaciens, assembly GCA_902762855.1. Classification (GTDB taxonomy): domain Bacteria; phylum Bacillota; class Clostridia; order Oscillospirales; family Ruminococcaceae; genus Ruminococcus; species Ruminococcus flavefaciens_V. The sequence goes on along the minus strand of CACWPR010000040.1, from coordinate 12,010 downwards.
ACGCTTTACGCTCATCAGCGGCCAGTAAGCAAGAGCCGGTCATAAAGAAACTGAATAAAATCAAAACATCCGTCAATAATAGTCACAAGACCGGTATTGACGGATGTTTTTTCGTCGCCGGAGGAGAGAGGTGAGATAAATGAGCAAAAAGCATAAGAACAAGGACCAGGAGGCAACTACCGAGGTCAAGGACAAGCCTGTATCAAACACATAAGGCAGAAAAAGGGAGGCCGACTGGCCTCCCGGATTTTTTTGCTTACTTATCGCTGTTCACTGTCCTTCAGCATTTCCTGAGCCGCAAGCATAACACCCAGCTTGCCGCTGGTATAGGTTATACCGCCCTGCATCCAGACTGCAAAGGGCTCACGGATAGGAGCGTCAGCGGAGAGCTCAATGGAAGCTCCGTTGGTAAAGGCACCTGCGGCCATTATGACCTTGCTTGAATAACCTGGCATATCCCAGGCCTCAGGGGTAACGAAGGAGTCCACGGGAGCGCCCTTCTGGATACCACGGCAGAAAGCAGTCAGATGCTCTTCGTCGCCCAGCTTTACAGCAGTGATTATATCACCTCTGGGGTCGTCCTTGCGTGGAGAGCACTCATAACCAAGCATGGTGAAGAGCTCGCTTGCAAAGGCGGAGGTCTTTATGGCACTTGCCACTACGTCCGGGGCGAAGAAAAGTCCGAGGAGCATCTCACGATTCATACCGAGAGTACAGCCTACCTCCTTGCCCATGCCAACGCAGGTAAGACGGTAGGAGCAGAGCTCCACAAGGTCAGCTCTTCCGGCTATATATCCGCCTGTACGGGCGATACCGCCGCCGGCGTTCTTGATGAGGGAGCCTATCATAATATCTGCACCCACTGCGGAAGGCTCACGCACCTCCACGAATTCGCCGTAGCAGTTGTCCACCATGATTATAATGTCAGGGTTGCCTTTTTTAGCGGCATTTATCATCTTTTCGATGTCGCTCACAGTGAAGGCTCCACGGAGGGAGTAGCCTCTGGAGCGCTGGATATAGGCTATTTTAGCGCCCTTGACTGCGGCGGTTATCTCGTCCAGCTTAGGGGAGCCGTCCTCGTTGAGGTCCACCTGAGCGTACTCAACACCGTAGTCCATGAGGGAGCCGTTTCCTTTTTCGCCGCTTATGCCGATGACCTCTTCAAGGGTATCGTAGGGCTTTCCGGTTATGGACACCATTTTGTCGCCGGTCCTGAGCACTCCGAAAAGGGCTACAGAAAGGGCATGAGTGCCTGATACGAAGTTGAAGCGTACCAGAGCATCCTCGGTGCCGAGGGCCTGTGCGAATACCTTGTCAATGACCTCACGTCCCATATCACCGTAGCCGTAGCCGGTGGAGCCGTAGAAGCAGGGCTCGCTGACCTTATTGTCAGAGAATGCCTTCAGGACCTTTGCTCCGTTGTATTCAGCAACGGCATCTATCCTTGCGAAGGCCTCCATGCAGTTTTCTTCGGCCTGCTGTGCAAGCTCTGCGAGTCGGGGCGAGAAGCCGTATAATTCATTTATCCTACTGTTCATCTTCCAGTTTTCCTTTCGTTACGCTGTCCTTTTCGACGTCGATTCTCTCCAGCACTATCTCTTTGCCGGCAACTCTGAAACCTATCTCCTCATAGAAGCTCACCCGGACGTCCAGGGCGAGGAGGTAGGCACGTTTTCCGAGTCCGTTGAAGAACTTTGCCAGCCATTTCAGAAATTCCCTTGCATAGCCTCTTCCTCTTGCGGCCTTGTTGGTAGCCACCTGTGCGATGAGGACGGTACTGCCAATGTCAAATACAGCCGATGCAGTAGTGCTGTTCCTGTATGTGAAAACACGGCTTATTCCGTGGCGGCAGCGGTGAGAGGTGTCGGTGTACCACAGGGAAAAGTCTGAAATATTGGGAAATCCTTCGCTGAGTATCTTGTACACATCAGTGAGCTTGGGGTTCAGGTCAACGTGTTCTTCTATGGACTCTAACGGAGAGTCATCAGGGATGAGCTCAAAGATAGTCCGGTTGAGGACCTGGTACTGCTCCGGTTTTTTTATGCCCTCAATAATATCCAGGTCACCCTCGATGCGGAAGGGCTGGTTCATGCTGATGAATAGGTCAAGCTCCTCAGTTGGGCGGAGGTCGCCGTCACCGCATATTATCAGGGTGGAGTTTATGATGAACATATATCCGGTGCCGCAGCCGTCGGTGACTTTATAGAACCGGCAGAACTCATAGTTCGGGCCGTATGCACGCATATATGCCAGCATTTTCTTGCCCAGCAGGCTCTTGTTCAGGAGCTCGCTGTCAAGCTCATGCTCGTGTTCGATAAGTTTTATCATAGCTCAAATATCCTCTCGGACAGTTTTTTCACAAGTTTGTATGAATTTTCGAGGTCAGCGGTCTCGATGACACATGAAGGGGAGTGGAGGTACCGGCAGGGCACTGATACAGCGATAGTGCGTACACCCTTTCCGCTTATGTGGATCGCACCGGCATCATTTCCGCCGGCTATCATGGTCTTGGTCTGGCAGGGGATGCCCTCCTCAGCTGCGATGTCAAAGGCCAGCCTGTAGAGCTCCTTGTCGTACATAGTGCTCCTGTCCATGAAGGACACGACAGGGCCGTTTCCGAGCTGGCATACACGCTTTGCGCCGGATGCGCCGTCGATGTCGGCGGCAGTGGTAGCTTCAAGGACAACAGCGAAGTCCGGAGCGACTGCAAAAGCAGAAGCGGTTGAGCCGCGGAGACCTATTTCCTCCTGAACGTTGAACACGAACCAGGTGTCATATTCAAGCTCCTCCTGGAGCATTTTTATCATCATCGCACAGCCTGCACGGTCGTCGATAGCCTTTGACTTTACTCTGCGGCTGCCGAGCTCTGTGAACTCAGAAACGAAGTAGGCGCAGTCGCCGGGGTTTACCATTTTTTCAGCCTGAGCCTTATCCTCAGCGCCGATGTCTATGTAGAGGCTGTCTGTCCTGGGAGCCTTTTCACGCTGCTCCTTTGAGAGATTGTGCACCGCAGTTGAGCCTACGACTCCGAAGAAGGTCTCGCCGGTGAGGTAGTTTCTCACCTGTACCTGACGTCCTATCACAACAGCGGGGTCAATGCCTCCTACGCTGCCGAAGGAGAGAGTGCCGTCGGGACGGAAGGCAGTTATGATGAATCCCACCTCGTCCATGTGAGCACATATCATCAGCTTTTTCTCAGGTGTCTTTCTTCCCTTTTTAAAGCAGATGATACTGCCGAGGCTGTCCACACGGTACTCGCAGACGTCCTTTATCTTCTCTATGATACGCTCCCTGACGGCAGTCTCGTCGCCGGAGACACCGTTTATCAGGCAGAGCTCTTTCAGTAATTCCTTCATATTCACGCCTCCTTGATGAATCCGGCCAGCAGCCTTGCGGTGAGCTCCACGTCTTTAAGGTCGATGACCTCGACGGGGGTGTGCATATTCCTCAGAGGTATGGACACAGTGCAGGTCCTTGCGCCGGAGCGGCTCACTGAGTAGCGGTCTGCATTAGTGGATGTCATTCCGCTCATGACCTCAGTCTGATAGGGGATGTCCTCAGACCTGGCAGTATTTATGAGCTCATAGGAGAGTGCCTTATCGAGTGAGGGGGAAAGACCTATCATAGGGCCTTTTCCAAGGTATCCGCACTTCTGCTCATCCTCGCCGTTTGCATAGGCAAAGCTGACATCAACAGCGATAGCAAGGTCAGGGGCAATGTCGTAGGCTCCTATCTTCGCACCTCTCTCGCCCAGCTCCTCCTGAGTGGAGAAGATAACGGTCACATTGTAGGCAGTCTGGCGATCCTTCAGCAGGCCGAGAGTGCAGAGTATAGCGGCTATACCGGACCTGTCGTCGAGAGCTCCGCCGGTGATGCGGCTGCCGGCGAGTTCACGGCATTTCACATCGAATGTGATATAGTCGCCCTGTGAGATGACCTTTTCCAGCTCTTCCTTTGTCATACCCGTATCAATGGCGGTATCGTCAAAGGAGAGAACCTCAGTGCCGCCGGAGGTCAGATGGGGAGGGACAGAGCAGATAACTCCCTTTATGTCCTCTTTGCCGTGTATCACCACAGGCTGTGCAGGCAGGAGCCTGCGGTCTATACCGCCGAGATTTCCGACCTTTACGAAGCCCTCGTCGGTTATATATGTAACTATCATACCTATCTGGTCAACATGGGCATCAAGTACCAGAGAAGGCTTATTATCGGAGAATGTGCCGAAACGTCCGATTACGTTTCCGTTTCTTATCTCAGCTTCCGGGCAGTACTGCCTGAGCATTTCCAGCGCAAGCTCAGCGGCAGGCTCCTCGTTTCCGGAGGGGCCGGGGACCTCTGACAGTGCTGTAATAGTCTTTAAAAGTTCCATAGTATCGTTCCTTTCGATATACGCTGACTTTTATTATATCATGTTTTCGAGCCTTTTTCAATAGCAAAATAGCACAGGTAAACAAAAAGGCATCCCCTGCCGTCTGGCGGCAGGGGATGATGTCAGTCGAATCTCTCGTCGATGACTCTTGCGGTCTTTTTCATGCTTCTGGGAAGCACTCCGACTTCAACTACCTTTACGATAGGCGTGAAGCCGATGCGGCTCTTTACCTTTTCGGCGATGCGCTTGCTGAGGGACTCAAAGTCAACATCTCCGGTGGACTCAACATAGATACGCATAGTGTCCTTGCCTTCAAGGTGGGAAATGCGTATCTGGTACTCGCTGGAAATTTCCTCGAAGCTCCCCAGGACTTCCTCTATCTGGCTGGGGAATACGTTAACGCCCTTTATTTTCATCATGTCATCGGTACGTCCCATGATGACGTCTATCCTTGGGTAGCAGCGTCCGCACTTGCACTTGCCGGGGACTATCCTTGAAAGGTCGTGAGTGCGGTAGCGGATAAGGGGAGCGCCCTCCTTGACGAGAGTGGTGATAACTATTTCACCGTACTCACCGTCGGGAACGTTCTCGCCGGTCTTGGGGTCGATGATCTCAAGGTAGATGAAGTCATCCCAGTAGTGCATAGCAGTCTCGCCGGGACAGTTGATGCCGATTCCGGGACCGTATATCTCGGTGAGTCCGTAGATGTCATAGAGCTCGATACCCAGTTCGTTGGCGATGCGGTTCCTCATCTTGTCGCTCCAGCGCTCGGAGCCGATAACTCCCTTTTTAAGGTGTATCTTATCCTTGATGCCTCTCTTCTGTATCTCCTCAGCGAGAAGGAGAGCGTAAGAAGAAGTTGAGCAGAGGACAGTGCTCTTCATGGCCTGCATCATTTCAAGCTGTTTTTCGGTATTTCCGGGGCCCATAGGGATAGCCATTGCTCCCAGCCTCTCACATCCGTTCTGGAAGCCGATACCTGCTGTCCAGAGGCCGTATCCGGGAGTTATCTGGATGCGGTCCTTGTTGGTGATGCCTGCTGTTTCGTAGCAGCGGGCGAACATTATAGCCCAGTCATCAACGTCCTTGGCTGTGTAGGGGATGACTACCGGAGTACCGGTGGTTCCGGATGAAGAGTGTATACGTACTATCTCCTCTTCGGGAGCGGTCATAAGTCCCAGGGGATAAGCGTCACGGAGGTCCTTCTTTTCGGAGAAGGGGAGCTTGGTGAAGTCCTCAGGGGAGTCAACGTGGGTGATGCCGGCTTCTGCCAGCTTTTTTCCGTAGAAGCTGTCTGCCTCGATAAGAGCACGGATTCGGTCATTCACGAGGTCGAGCTGCTGCTGTGAGATCTGCATAATGGTCAGTTCCTTTCATTTATCTTAGTAAAATAATGCTGGAGCATTCCGTCACTTATCATATGTTTCAATAGCGCAGTGCCTTGCTGTTGAGTTCAACGAACTGCGGCTTTACTGTCTTTTTCATAGTCTCTTCAATGTCGTCTATTGTGAACGGGAGCACATCATTGCGGACTGCTGCTCCCAGCATCACCATGTTGAGCACCTTGGGGGAGCCTATCTCCTCACAGGCCTTATCGCCGTCAACGAGTGTTACGTCGGCAACGTTTCTCCGGAGGTACTCTATCATCTCTCTGCCTGTATAGTCCGAGCCGCTGAGAGTTGCAGTAACGGGCATGATGGGGTGTGTATTCAGGACTATCTTGCCGCCGTCCTTCAGATAGGGCAGCATCCTTACGGCCTCGGCAGGCTCAAAGCCTATGATTATATCAGCAGTCTTTTCCGGGAACATAGGGCAGTAGATGCCGTCGCCCAGTCTGAGAAAGCTGAATACGCTTCCGCCCTTCTGAGCCATGCCGATAGTTTCGGCGCTCATTACGGGGATATCCTTTTCCATAGCGGCAGCGGCGATGAGCTTAGATGTGAGCACGATGCCCTGTCCGCCGACTCCGCAAATAAGTATATTACTCTGCATTTCCAGCACCTCCTATAGCGTTGAAGGGACATACCTGCGAACAGAGTCCGCAGCCTGTACAAAGGGAATTTTCAATAGCCGGTCTGCCGTCACGCATAACTATTCCGGGGCATCCGAGAGCCTTTATGCAGCGCTTGCAGTTTGTACATTTATCAGGGTCTATAACAGCAGGCTTTCCGCTTTTGATGAGCACAGCACAGGGTGACTTGAATATTATAGCCTTTACGCCGTCCTCAGCAGCAACACGCTTTACGGTCTCCACAGCAGTTTTGAGGTCGAGGGGGTCAACGGTCTCGACGGTCTTTACACCTACTCCACGGAGCACGTCCTGTATGCTCACCTTATCAACTACCTGACCCATCATAGTGCGGCCTGTACCGGGGTGAGGCTGGTGGCCGGTCATAGCGGTAGTGGAGTTGTCAAGTACAACGAGAGTCATATTAGCCTGATTGTAGACTGCATTGACAGCACCTGTGATAGCAGATGCAAAGAATGTTGAGTCGCCAACAAAGGCAAAGCAGTTGGTATCAGGCTCTATCTTGCCGATACCCTGAGTGATGTTAACACCGGCGCCCATACAGAGGCAGGTATCCACCATATCGAGGGGCATAGCGTTTCCGAGGGTATAGCATCCGATGTCTCCGCAGAATACGGACTTCTTGCCCTTCATAGCCTCTTTTACTGCAAAGAATGAGGCTCTGTGAGGACATCCGGCGCAGAGTACGGGAGGCCTTACGGGAAGTGCAGGCGGAGCCTCGGTCTCAGCGGTCTCAGGGACTTCCCAGCCCATGAAACCGGCAATGCTTACAGCAACGGTGCCGCAGGTATTCTCACCGGCAGTTTTGATATTGTGAGTGAGCTTGCCGAGTATCCTGGTACCGAGGTGGTACTTTCCGCAGATATAGGTGAGCTCACGCTCGATAACGGGGTCAAGCTCTTCAACGCAGAGGACCTCGTCGAGGCCTTCGAGGAACTTTACTGCTGCCTGTTCCGGGAAGGGGAAGGGAGTTGACACCTTGAACACAGCCGGAGCCGGCTTGTCCCTGAGTGCCTCCATAACGTATGTATAGCTGATGCCGTGGGTAGCGATACCCCTGCGGCAGGAGCTGTCCTTTGCAGGCACGATGAAGTTGCGCTCATAGCCGGACAGTACCTCCGAGAGCTCGGCATTGCGCTCTTCGATGTGCATATGTGCATTGTATGACAGCCTGGGGAAGATGACCCACTTTGAGGAGTCCTTCACAAAGCCCTCAGGCTTGTTCACCTTGTACTCGTCCTCGTCCTTGACTTCGATAGATGCGTAGCCGTGACAGACTCTTGTAGTCGGGCGGAAGAGTACAGGAGTGTGGTACTTTTCGGAGTATTCAAAGGCATCCTGTATCATGTCGTAGGCCTCCTGAACTGAGGAGGGGTCAAAGCAGGGGAGCTTTGAGAAGGATGCGAAATGTCTTGTATCCTGTTCTGTCTGAGATGAGATGGGGCCGGGGTCATCAGCGACCATTATGACCATGCCGCCCTTTACACCTATGTAGGCAAGGCTCATCAGGGGGTCGGAGGCGACGTTGAGTCCCACCTGCTTCATAGTAACCATTGCCCTTGCACCGCTGTATGCGGCGCCTGCGCCAAGTTCAAGAGCGGCCTTCTCGTTGACGGACCATTCCACGTATATGGAGCCGTCATTGACCTTGGCAGTTGTCTCAAGGACCTCTGTAGAGGGAGTGCCGGGATAACCGGAGACCAGGTCAAGGCCAGCGGCGATAGCGCCTCTTGCTATAGCGGCATTTCCCATTAAAAATTCCTTATGCATGATATCTCTCCTTTATAAGGTAAAAGTTTATATCCCTATAATTATAGCATTATTGAAAGCTAATGTCAATGAAGAGGATAAAACTTGTATTTATCTGAAAATTCTTCAAATTATCTTGCTTTATTCATATTTATGTGCTATAATATAAAATTGTATTGAGAATAATCTGGTTTAACATTCGGGGAACTTGCTTTCCCTGTATCAAAGGAAAGATACCAATGAAATTGATCAGCTTTGCAGTTCCGTGCTATAATTCAAGGGACTACATGAGAAGATGTATAGATTCCCTTCTTGTGGGCGGGGAAGATGTGGAGATAATCATTGTTGACGACGGTTCAACAGATGATACTCTGGAGATAGCCAGAGAGTACCAGAGAGAGTACCCCTCGGTGGTGCGGGTCATACACAAGTCAAACGGCGGACACGGCTCCGCTGTAAATGCCGGACTTGCCGCTGCCAGGGGACTTTACTTCAAGGTAGTTGACAGCGATGACCGTCTTGAAGAGCCTGCATATCTTAAAATAATGGGTATTATCCGCAGTCACCTTGAAAGCTCGGTGAAGGTGGATATGTATATCAGCAATTTCTTTTATGATAACAGGGACGAGAACAAAAAGACTCCCATGCGCTACAGGGCATTCCTGCCAAGGGACCGTGTGTTCACATGGAAGGACATGCGCTACCCGGTAAAGGGAAGCTATATACTGATGCATTCTGTCATATACCGCACAGCTCTGCTGAAAAAGACAGGGCTCAGGCTCCCTGAGAACACTTTTTACGTTGACAACCTCTTCGTTTTCAAGCCTATGCCCTATGTCCGCAGGATGTACTATCTTGACGAGAATTTCTACGACTACATCATAGGCCGTGACGACCAGTCCGTCCGTGAGGACGTGATGATATCACGGATAGACCAGCAGATAAGAGTCAACAAGGAGATGTACCGCTACTATTCCGAAAACTACAGCCTCATCCGCTCACACAGGCGAATGGGACAGTATATGCTCAACTACCTCGAAATAATCACCGCAGTTTCTTCAATAATGCTCATACGTTCCGGCACCAGGGACCACATCGCCAAGAAAAATGAACTCTGGGACTACATGAAAGAAAGAGATATAAGGATATACCGCAGACTGAGGTACACTATACTCGGTATAGGTCTCAACCTCCCCGGTGAATGGGGGAGGAAGATAGCCTCCGGCGTCTACGGGATATTCAGGAATATCTGGAAATTCAACTGATAAAGAGGAGTAGATATGAAAAGAAAGCTGCTTTTGCACAAGCTGTTCATTGCACTGCCTATCCTGATATTTATGGCAGTTTACATGGTCTGGTTCGGAGCAGTCGAAAGGACCGACTTTTCCCAGTGTACCGAGATACACTGCGCTCTGGACGACAAGATACCCTTCTGCGAGTACTTCATAGTGCCGTATCTGCTGTGGTTCCTTTTTGTGGCGGCAGGGGCGGTGTACCAGCTTTTTGCTGATGAAAAGGAGTTCCGTGAGCTGTGTGCGGTGCTGATGTCGGGAATGTTCGTGTTCCTGGTACTCTCATCAATGTTTCCGAATATCCTCTTCCTCAGACCGGAGGAGCTCCCCCGTGACAATGTTTTCTGCCGCATGGTGGAGAGACTTTATGCGACGGACACTCCCACGAACGTAATGCCCAGCATCCACGTATACAACACACTTGCCATACTCTTCAGCGTGTTCCGTTCACAGGGCAGGATCGCAGGAAAGACCGCAGTAAAAGCCGGCTGTACCGTGCTTTCTGTTTCCATAATCCTTGCGACCATGCTGCTCAAGCAGCACTCGGTCATGGATGTTACAGGCGCATTTATAATGTTCGCCGTATTCCAGACACTTTTCATCAAGGTATTCTCCTCCGAGGAGGAAAGTGAAAAGGCCCTGATGACGGCATAATAAAATGCCTTCTTGTTTGTGTTCGGCACTGATATGGAAGTTTTACGCCATAGTATTTCTGAATTTTAGTCGGAAGTACTATGGCGCTTTTATTGACTTTTCAGCAGTATCATGCTATAATGTGTTAAAATAATAAGGGGGTGACAGAATGATACCTCAAAAGCTGAATTATGGTGATGAAATACGCATCATCGCTCCGTCAAGCAGTCTGACGAGGGTTCGTTCCGATATTTTTGAAAGTGCGCTTGCATTTTTGCAGGAGCAGGGCTTTAATGTGACATTTTCCAAGAATTGCAGAGAAACGAATATCTTTCAGTCTTCGTCTGTTCGTTCTCGTGTCGATGATATACATGAAGCATTTGCGGATAAAAATGTCAAGGCAGTAATGGCTTGTATCGGTGGATTTAATGCAAATGAAATATTGCCGTATCTTGATTATGAGCTTATCAAATCAAATCCGAAGATACTTTGCGGATATTCAGATATAACAGCTTTACTGAACGCTGTTTATGCAAAAACGGGCTTGGTGACATACCATGCACCTCACCTTGCGGCACTCGGATTTCTTAACGAGCGTGAATATACGGAAAAATACTTTTCGGAATGTATGATGAGTGACAGTTCTTTCGCTGTTACACCGTCAGAAGCTGCACAAGGCTATACTGTCATTCAGGAAGGAAGATGTGAGGGCGAAATAATAGGCGGAAATCTTTGTACGTTGAATCTATTACAGGGTACGCCTTATATGCCTGAGATTGAAAATAGAGTATTGTTCCTTGAAGATGATAATATCATGGGCGATTACTTCGTGTGCGAATTTGACCGTAATCTGCAATCGCTTCTTCAAATCAGCGGAGCAGACACGATAAGAGGAATCGTGTTCGG
>CACWPR010000040.1:0-978 GCA_902762855.1 Ruminococcus flavefaciens | reverse complement strand
ACATTCCAATTGTATTTGGTGTAGATTTCGGTCATGTATTTCCGATGTTCTCTTTTCCTATCGGTGGAAGAGTTCGTTTATCGGTAAATAATAGCATTGGCCTTAAAATCATAGAGCATTGAATTCTCATTTATCTTAGCAACAACCCTATCACCATTCAAAACAGAATATCCCACAAGCTGTGTGAGCGTTCTCCGCTCCGCAGCTTTTTTATTTTCCCCATAACAATTTGTCGAACGCAAAACTCATCTGACACACCAAAGTTCATGCGCACTGCCAGTAGACAAAGTGAAGCGTTGCGCGCTATAATATTATCATCGGGTATCTTCCCGAAATTTGAAACGAACGGTGGTGATGATATGGCTGACATCGCAAAGAAGATCACCAAGCTCGACGAGAAGATCGGCAAGCTGAAAGAGCGTATCAAGTCCGATACGGCAGAATGTGAAAAGCTGAGTGAGCAGAAGGCTCTGCTGATCTATCAGTCGCTGTGTAAGCAGTATAGCTGTGAGGGGCAGGCTCTTGCCAATATGATCGCAAGAGAACACGAGCAGGCGACTATGCCTGTTGCTGATGAGGAAGAAATGCTCAGTCAGACTTCTTTCTTTGAGAAGAAAAATCCTTACTCGGATTAACATATATCCGACAACAAAACGATAGCTGTAATCGGGACGGCGTTTGCCGTTCCGCACGGCTACAATCACACACAATAAAGAGGGGCAGATAGAGAAAGCGATCCCCTCGCTCTAAAGCATAGAGATAGAGAAGCTAAAGGAGTAACAAGCTATGAAAAACAGAACAATGCAAGAGATGAACGAGCAGTACAAGAACTGTCCCGTTCAGGTCAACACCTATGAGGTGGACGGTCGCACTTACAGAGTGCATAGCCACTTCATTGGAGAACGTGACATTAATGATGTGATGTATCGGTATGCTGAGGACAGGGCGATGAGTGAAATGCTCAGTCTTGTTCCGTCG
>CACWPR010000039.1 GCA_902762855.1 Ruminococcus flavefaciens | reverse complement strand
ATAGAGGTAATTATTATGGGATTAATGAAAAAAATACTTTACAAGCTCGCAGGTATAAACGAGGAGCTTGTGCAGATCTATGAGTCCAAAGGCTACTGTGACGAATATATTGATAAATTCAAGGCTCTTCACAGCAAGAAAATGGACCCTATGGACTACCTCACTCTTGCTGATATCTATATAAGCATGAAAAGGTACAGCGAAGCCGAGGAAATGCTCAGTCATGTGAATATCGGCTTCGGTACAGATGATACCATAAAGGGGATGTACCTTCTCCAGCGGATAAACCTCTTTATCGGAGAGGGGAAAGGCCAGGAGGCGTTTGAGGTATTTGCCAGGGAGCAGAAGTTCCTTGATATTTTCTTCTCTGCTCCGGCTTATAAAAGAATGGGCGTTGCATACTATGATGCAGCGGCCGTCACTCTTGCTATGAACGGTCAGCTTGAAGCTGCCGGACGGTATTATCAGCTTGAAAAACAGTCCGCAGAAGCTAACAATAAGGCATATCTCTATCCGGTGCTGACAAATGTACATATGCTGAAAGCCGCCGGAAATGACGATATGGCTGAGGAAGCTGCGGCCAAAGCAAGAGAGGAAATAATGAACTTCACCTCATACAGCTACCCGTGGCAGAAAGAGCAGTTCCTTGATATGCTCGATGACTACATGAAATAATTTTAAAGGAGTAATCACCCATGAACAAGAATTTAAGAAAGGCAATCATTGCCGGAAACTGGAAAATGAATAAGACTCGTCCTGAGGCTAAGGCTCTCCTCGAGGCTATCAAGCCCCTCGTTGCAAATGCTGAGGGCAAGATCGAGGTTATCGCTTGTGTACCTTTCACAAACCTTGAGACAGCTATCAACACAACTGCCGGCAGCAACGTAAAGATCGGTGCTGAGAATGTTCACTTCGAGAAGAGCGGCGCCTTCACAGGCGAGATCTCCGCTGATATGCTCACAGAGCTCGGCGTTGAGTACGTTGTTATCGGTCACAGCGAGAGAAGACAGTACTTCGGTGAGACTGATGAGACTGTAAACAAGAGAACTATCGCTGCTCTCGAGGCAGGTCTCAAGCCTATCGTTTGCGTTGGCGAGCTCAAGTGGGAGCGTGAGTGCAACATCACTGAGGAAGTTATCGCTCGTCAGATAAAGCTGGACCTCTGGTCACTCACTGCTGAGCAGGTAAAGAACGTTGTTATCGCTTACGAGCCTGTATGGGCTATCGGTACAGGTCTTACAGCTACTCCTGACCAGGCTGAGGAAGTTTGCGGATTCATCCGTGCACAGCTTGCTAAGCTCTTCGACCAGGCTACTGCTGACGCTGTAACTATCCAGTACGGCGGCTCAATGAACGCTAAGAACGCTGCTGAGCTCCTTGCTAAGCCCAACATCGACGGCGGACTCATCGGCGGAGCTTCACTGAAGGCAGAGGACTTCAACGTTATCGTTCAGGCTGCTGTTGAAGGCTGAGTTCAAACAATATAAGATGATGCGGGCGGATGTTAGTCCGCCCCGACTTTTGAAAGGATAATCAATATGTCAAAGAAACCCGTAGCACTTATAATCATGGACGGATACGGCTACAATCCCGATACTTACGGCAACGCTATCGCTGCTGCTAAAAAGCCGAATCTGGACAAATACATGGAGACCTGCCCTCACACTATCATCGGCGCAAGCGGACTTGATGTAGGACTGCCGGACGGTCAGATGGGCAACTCTGAGGTTGGACATACAAATATCGGCGCAGGCCGTATCGTATACCAGATGCTGGTAAAAATATCAAAGGATATCAAGGACGGCACATTCTTCAACAACCAGGCTATCCTCGGCGCAATGAACAACTGCAAGGAGAAGAACAGCGCACTCCACCTTATGGGACTTCTTTCACCCGGCGGCGTTCACAGCCACATGGAGCACCTCTATGGTATTGTTGAAATGGCTAAGAAGAACGGCCTTGACAAGGTGTACATCCACGCTTTCCTTGACGGAAGAGACGTTCCTCCGTCATCTGCTGCTGATTACATGGCAGAGGCTGTTGCAGAGCTGGATAAGATTGGTCTCGGCAAGATAGCTACTATCTCCGGACGTTTCTACGCTATGGACAGAGATAATGCCTGGGACCGTGTCGAAAAGGCTTATGCAGCTCTCGTTTACGGCGAAGGTGTCAAGGAGTCTGACCCTGTACAGGCTATTAAGAACTCCTATGCCAACGAGGTCACAGACGAGTTCATGCTTCCTACTGTTATCGAGGGCGGCGCTCAGATAAAGGCTGATGACAGCGTTATCTTCTTCAACTTCCGTCCTGACCGTGCAAGACAGATAACACGTTCCTTCGTTGACCCTGACTTCACAGGCTTTGAGAGAAAGAACGGATTCTTCCCTGTAAACTTCGTTTGCATGGCTCAGTACGATGCTACAATGCCTAACGTATCAGTTGCATATCCTCCGGAGCAGCTCACCATGACAATGGGCGAGTACCTTGCTAAGCTGGGCAAGACTCAGCTCCGTATCGCTGAGACTCAGAAGTATGCTCACGTTACATTCTTCTTCAACGGCGGCGAAGAGAAACAGTTTGAGGGCGAGGACCGCATCCTTATCAAGTCACCTGATGTTCCTACATTTGACCTCAAGCCTGAAATGAGCGCTTATGAGGTTTGCGACGCTGTTTGCGAGGCTATCGAGGCTGACAAGTACGACGTTATCATCCTCAACTACGCTAACTGCGACATGGTAGGCCATACCGGTATCTTCGATGCTGCTGTCAAGGCTGTTGAAGCTACAGACGAGTGTGTAGGCCGTATGGTCAACGCTATACTTGCTAAGGGCGGCGCAGCTCTTATTACTGCTGACCACGGAAACGCTGATAAGATGATGGAGCCTGACGGCAGTCCTTTCACTGCTCACACCACAAATCCTGTACCGCTTATCGCTGTAGGAGTTGAGGGAGAGCTCATCGAAGGCGGCGTTCTTGCAGACCTTGCACCGACAATGCTGGATATAATGGGAGTTCCTCAGCCTGAGGAAATGACGGGAAAGTCCCTGCTCAAGAAATAAAAACATCACTGGAGTTCTTTCGCCGTTCATTGCGGCGGGAGAACTTCATTTCCTATATGGACGGGAGTACTCTATGTGGAATGGTAAGAATAAGGCTGTGACTTTCAGCTATGACGACGGAATAGAACAGGACATACGGCTCGTGGACATTTTCAACACCTACGGGATGAAGTGTACCTTCAATCTGAACAGTGGGCTCATGACTCCGGAAAGCTGCTGGGAAAACAAGGGAGTCCACATAAAAAGAATGACCCCGGACAAGCTCCCAGAGCTGTACAAAGGCCATGAGATAGCGGTCCACTGTCGTACACATCCGGCGCTGACCGGTCTTGATGACGATGCAGTCCGCCGGGAGATAGCTGATGACAGATCTGCACTGGAAAAGTTATTCGGTACGGAGATAAGAGGCATGGCTTACCCCTACGGTGCCTATGATGAGCGTGTCATGAGGATAGCAGGGGAGTGCGGCATCAGATTTGCACGCACCTGTGCGGACACGTACAGTTTCTCGCTGCCTGGGACTCCTCTTGCATTCGGGGCTTCCTGCCGTCATGCCTATGTCGGGCTAAAAGAGCTGCTGGAGCGTTTTCTTGCCTATGAGGGTGAAGAACCGGCGGTATTTTGTCTATGGGGACACAGCTATGAGTTCGACGTCGATGGAAACTGGGATGTCATCGAGGCTCTCTGTAAAAGGCTTGCCGGACGAAGTGACATTTTCTTCGGAACGAACAGTGAAGTCCTGCTTGACGTTAACCTAAGCTAACTTTATTCATATGAAAAACATATGCAAAGATATGCTGGATAAATAATGTTAGCAAATAATAACAAAATATTGGCCTGCCAATTGAGAGTATCAGCGAGAAATGCTGAAATTATTTTCTTGAATTGACAGGCTTATTTTTGTGTGATAAAATTATTTAAGTGAGATAAAGCGGCCCGAACGGGCCTTTTTCTCAGAGTATATGTTAGAATCATCTAACTCAGTTTTATTAATATAACATTAACATACTCTGCTCACTGTACTGCGGGCACAACCGCAGACAGACTATCAAAATTTTATAGAAGGAGTAATCTATATGAAAAAATTCAAGTCTATCATCAGCGTGACAGCCTGCGCCGCAGCTGCACTCTCAGTAATCCCTTTTTCTGCATCAGCAGAGGGAAATGACGTAATATATGGAATAATGAACATCCCTTATGCAGACTTCTATGCGGCCGAGCTGGAAGGTGCTCCCAATGCTTATGCAGTTGATGCTGTTTCTTCTGCAACAAGCACAAAGGCACTCAAAAACGGCGAGGGAGAGCTCTTTGAGGGTTCATACAATGAGCTCGTGACCACCGGTGAGGTAAATGCAGTGGGCAAGGAAATAGTTGCAAGGATTCTCGGAGTTACATATCCTGTTGCTATCACCCAGGCTGACCTTGATGCACTCGGTGACAACAACTACGGCTTCACTCCTCTTGACAGCGTTCCTGAGGCATATAAGAATGTTTCAGTTTCCAACGGCACTGCTTCATTCTCAGCAGTTCAGGACAGCACTCCTGAGACAAAGTCCGATGCATCCTTAAAACTCAGCACAGAGACTCCCTGGGGCGACTATGTCATCGACGTGACCAATGCTCCTGAGGGCGCTGTTCTTGGTGCTTATGTTACTACAGCAGACGGCAATAAGTATGCATTCCGCCACGAGCAGAACATCTGGAGAGGCGAGTTCGCATGGTCCAGCGGTATCAAGGTATCTGAGCCTCACGGCAATGCCCTTGACTACGCTGCATACGAGAGCCTTATGGGCAAGACTATCACTTCTCTCACATACATCAATTCAACAGGATATGTTACAGTTCCTACAAACACATACGTTCTAGTTAAGTTTGAAGGCTCTGTATCAGCTCAGGACGCAGCAGCAGGTACAGGCAAGACTGCTCTTGAACTTGTAGGTTTCCCTGATGATTATCAGAAGTCTATCGACGCAGGCGATGCTCAGGCAACAGAGACTGAGATAAGCTACACCAATGCAAAGCCCGGCAGCTATACAGTTACTGTATCTGATACATCCGGAAAGTATGCATCACTCAGCGGTACATATATACTCACAACTGCTGACATCCCTGTTCAGTATTCCAGCGAAAAGCTCGCTGCTGCTGAGGGCTTTACAGCCGATGACGCTGCAAACTTCATCAAGAACATCGCTTCTGTTGAGGTTAACGGCACCACATTCAGCGCTACAGGCAAAGGCAGCGTAAAGGTATTCGGTGAGGACGGTACTATCGACTTCGCAGCAGCCGGAAGAAACGGAAATGTTTTCGACGGCAGCGGAAACTACACTGTAAAGGTTACTGCTACAGGCTACACATCTCCCTATGAGTTCACTATCGCTCCTGAGGAAGAAGCTGCTGTAACAACTACAACAACAGCAGCCGCAGCAGCAGGTACAACAACAACTACAAAGGCAGGCGGCACAACAACTACAAAGGCAGGCGGTTCCACAACAAAGGCAGCCGCAGCATCTGACAGCCCCAAGACAGGTGTAGCCGGAGTTGCAGCTCCCGCAGCTATCCTTGCACTTGCAGGAACAGCAGCTATCGCATTCAGAAAGAAGAACGACTGATAAAACAAAAAACTGTTTTTGACGCTGAATAAAAACTCCTGACAGATATTCTGAACTGACATTGACCCCTGCAGCCGACATAACTGCAGGGGTCAAATACTGATGAAAGGATGATGGATATGCTTTCCCTGATCGCGATTTCAATTGCTCTGCTGACAGCATTTTTCCTTGATAAACCTCTTAAAAAGCGGCCTGAGATTTTCTATACTGCCGCTGCTTTGGTGACTGCTGCGGTCACGATAATAATGCAGCTTGATGACAAAGGATTTATTGACATTGATAACGAAGTAGTGAAAAACTACATCCTTGGCCTTTTCTACAGAGGCGCTCTTGGAGGCGCATTCTGGATAGTAGTAATGTGGGCAGGAGCTCTTCCTAACGGCTCTGCACCCATAAAAAAGCTCATGCCTATCCGTGGTGAACTTTCGATATTTGCAGCTATCCTCAGCTTGTCTCATGTGATTACTTTCGGCATACAGTATATTTCCGATATTATCAACGAGAAAACAGGCTCCGGTGACGCTCTCCGTGACTTTGTACTTGTCAGCGTACTCGGAACAGTAATGGTGCTCATAATGGTACCTCTGACTGTAATGTCATTCAAGAAGATACGCAAGAAAATGAACCCCAAGATGTGGAAGAAGATACAGCGTACAGCTTATGTATTCTATGCCTTCCTCTACCTCCATATACTTGTGCTCTATATCCCCAAGGCTCAGAAGGGCCGTGAGGGATTCTATCTCAGCATAATCTACTACAGCATAGTGTTCGTCGGTTATGCGGTATTCAGACTAAGAAAGGTCTATGTCGCCAAGAAAAAGCCAGAGTCAAGACTTGTGACGAACATTGTATGTGCCTGTGCTATCATCGTTCCTGTAGTGCTCTGCGGATTTGTTTCCAGGAATACCAACGAGAACAATGAGGTTATAACAGCAACCAAGGACAAGCCTGCGACCTTCACCTTTGAGGCTCCCACAACTGCTCCTGGTGACTCCGGAATTACAGCGGTCACAACAACTACCTCTGCCGGAAGTGACGGCAAGACCACGACTACAACAGATAAGTCCGGCACTACAACAACAACTTCAACTACTACCGGAACAGGTACGACAACAACAGCAGTTACAACTGCCGATACCGAAGAAGAGACAGAAGCACCTGAGGAAAATGCTCCTGAGGAGACTCCTGATACTCCCGAAGAACCTGCAAATGAGCCGGCACCCGAGGAGCCTGAGCCTGTGGTAACTCCGGAGCCTGAACAGCCTGTATACCGCTTCAAGAACGGTACATTTGAAGGCAGCGGAGAGGGCTATGCAGGAACTGTACACGTAAAGATAACCATTGAGAATGACTACATCACCGGCTTCTCAGCCTACGCTGACGACGACGACCCTGATTATTTCAGCGATGCCATGATGTTTGTAATTCCTCAGATACAGAGCAGCGCAAGTGCAGACGGCATTGATACTTGTTCAGGAGCTACATACAGCTCTATGGGTATAATAGCAGCCAGCCGTGATGCCCTCAGCAAAGCTCTTAATTGATTGACTCTAAGGCGGCAGATATACCTTTGCTTTCGCCGGCGCAGACCGGTGTGAGCATCCTGCCGCCTTCATTTCATTTTTTACTTGATATATTTATGATTCTGTGATACAATAAGAATATCCAATTATCTGAAAGAACGGAGAATATGATGCTCATAAACAAAGCAGTGAGGTCCGCTGCAGTATGCTGTGCCGGACTCATTCTTCTTACAGGCTGCGGTTCCGGAGACTCATCCTCAGACTCAGCCGGAAGTGACGTTTCCGCTGCAAAGGATGTTTTTGCAATGGATACCTTCATGACGCTCAAGGCCTATGGACCTGATGCTGAGCCTGCCCTTGATGCGGCTGCTGACAGGATAGCTGAGCTTGAAAAAACACTTTCTGTTACGGACAAGTCAAGTGATATATGGAGGCTGAATTCCTCGGCAGGACAGCCGGTGGAGGTCAGCAGCGATACTATGACTATACTTCAGAAAGCCGCAGAGGTCTATGATAAAACCGGAGGAGCGCTGAATATCTGCCTTTATCCGGTGCTCAGAGCCTGGGGATTCACTACCTCGGAGTACCGCATACCCGGTGATGAAGAGCTCCGGGAGCTGCTTGAAAATACGGACTGCCGTAAGGTGGTCCTGGACGGCATGACTGCGGAGCTCCCGTCAGACTACCAGGTGGACCTTGGCGCACTTGCAAAGGGATATACCGGGGACGAGATAATGGAGACTCTCCGTGAAAATGGCGTGGATTCGGCAATTATCAGTCTTGGAGGCAATGTCCAGTCACTTGGCACAAAGCCTGACGGCTCCATGTGGAAGGTCTCTGTCCGGGACCCGTTTTCTCCGGATACTGATATGTGTGTTGTGGAGATCGGCGAAAAAGCAGTTATAACCTCCGGCAACTATGAGCGGTATTTCACCGGTGAGGACGGTAATGTTTACTGGCATATCATTGACGGTGCTGACGGCTATCCCGCAGACAACGGCCTTGTTTCCGTTACAGTGATAGGAGACTGCGGCCTTGATTGTGATGCTCTTTCCACAGCACTTTTTGTTGAAGGCTATCCTGATGCCTGCGAGCAGTGGAGGAAGTCCAGGGATTTTGAGATGATACTTGTTACAGATGACGGGAAGATATACTACACAGAAGGACTCAGCGGCAGCTTCACGAATATCAGCTCCATGCCTGCGGAGGTGATACCCGATGCCTGACAGAGTAAAAGCTATACTGGCAGTGGTCATCATAGTTTTTGTGGGAGCGGCAGCAGCGTCGTTCATTCTTTTCCGTCCTAAGGATAAGCCGGACAAGGACTCCGGTGAACACGAGTACATAGAGATAGTGCAGGACGGCGAGGTCATTGAAAGGATAGACCTTCTGACTGCTGAGGACCGTGTTTTCCGTATTGAGTCCGGAGGCGGCTGGAACGAGGTCACGATAAAGGACGGCATTATCAGCATCACAGACGCAGACTGTCCTGACCACACCTGTGTAAAGACCGGTGAGCTCCGGTCGGAGTATGTGCCTATAGTATGTCTGCCTCACAAGCTGCTCATACGATTTGCTGAGTGAGGTGGAGCTATGAAAACAAAACGGCTTGCAGAGCTTTCGATGCTCACTGCTGCGGCACTGATAATTTTCATAGTTGAGCTGAGATTCCCGGATATATTGCCTATCCCAGGTGTAAAACTTGGGCTGGCGAACATAATCACAGTATTTGCAGTATATCGCTTCAGCGGCAGAGAGGTACTGCTCATGGTGCTGACAAGAGTCACTCTTGGAGCAGTTTTCAGCAGCAATTTTTCGGCGCTGATATACAGTCTTGCAGGAGCTCTTTTATGCCTTGCAGGTATGCTCCTTCTGCGGCGGCTCATCCCTATCGGCTATCTCTGGCTGTGCAGCATAATCGGTGCTGTACTGCATAATACAGGGCAAATGGCTGTAGCAGTACTTGTGATGAGGTCAATGGCAGTTGCTGTGTACTATCCGATACTTATTGTTTCAGGATGTATCGCAGGAGCTTTCACCGGGATATGTGCCCAGCTCATACTGAAAAGGCTTATGCCTGACAAGAAATCATGAAAGAGGATGTTTATTATGATAAACCCGGCAGCACTTTTAAGACTTAAAAATTACCTCGGACAGTTCCGTGCAGACCACCCTAAGGCAGTTCAGTTTGTGAGGATAATGTCAGGAAAGGTCACAGAAGGGACTGTAGTCGAAATGAATATAGAGCTCCCGGACGGTACCAGAAGCAAGGCAAATATTAAGCTCAGCAGAAATGATATGGAATTTGTAAATGAGCTGAGAAAGGTCATACTTGGTGACAAGCAATGACGATAAGAAAAGGGGCGATAAATATCGTCCCTTAAATATTGCTGTATACAGCGTCCCTGATAAGCGTCAGGGACGCTTTTTATTCTTTCGTCCGGAGATGTACTCACCTGCTGCGAGGAGTGCAAGCAGTACCGCACCTGCCGCTGACACTATCAGTCCCTCTTTTTTCAGCGGAGCCTGGAATGTCACAGTGATGTCATGCTCGCCGGCAGATACCGGGAAACCGATGAATGCGGTGTTGGTCTTGAAATAGTCGGTCTCTTCGCCGTCAACGTCTATGTGGAATCCCTTGTCATATGGCAGGGAAAGTGTGAACCAGCCGTCCTCAGAGACAGAGATATGTCCGTTTATGGAGTCTCCGAGTGAGCTGCTGCGGTCAATGATGAACTCGTCCTTGTTGTCCATTGCATTAGCGAGAAGAGCCTTGTCAACAGTGAATACGTGGAGTTCAGAGATGCGGTAAAAACCCTTGGTAAAGGTCATTTTAAGCTCGCTGACAGGCTCGTAGGAGGAGATGACATAAGTGAAATTGTAGTTGTGGTTGTTGTATTTCCAGTTGGGGTCACTTAGCTTGTTTTTTACTCCGTTTATAGTCAGAGCAATGTCGGTCTGTGCGGCTATGTCTCCTATACGGTTGTCTGCGGAGGCGGTGACTATAAGGAATTTATCGGATGTGTCACAGGGGAGACCGGCGGTAACGGTAAAGTCCGTGTCGGAGGATATGGTGTACTCCTTGCCGTCTGATGTGATACGCCTGTCGCTTATAACAGTTGACATATCCGGCTCTATCTCAGCAGTGTATTCAGGAATGAGCTCCTGTCCCTTTTCTGGGATGATGATACTGCGGATAAGAGCTTCTGCACGGAGCTCCTGTGGGAGTGCGAAGAACTGCTCCTCGCTCATTACATCTCCGGAGGCATATCCGAGGGGGAGGGCAAATTCATTGCGGTAAATAGTGAAGTCCCCGGCATTACGGACAGGCTCCTCGCCGCACATACGCATATTATCCGGAGCTATCCTGTAGCGGCAGCTCATGAGTGCGTTGAAGAGTATGCTGTAGGACTGGTTCTGAACGGCAGTGTTCCGGACACGGTTCTCACTGAGGGAGGTCTCGAACCGGAAGTCACGAAGTGCGGAGTTGCTGACAGAGGAGTAGGAGTTAGTGGAAAGGTACTCCATGCTGATGATTCTGTTAACATTGATGTCATCAGGGATACAGTCAGCGAAACGGTACAGGTCAGTGTCCTCGCTGAGAATTTCTGTAACAGCGGAGCGGATGTCCTTGTCGTAAAATTCCTCCACTGAGGAACTGGAAACGAACCTTTCGCTCATATTGACGGGAATACATATCACAAGTGAAGTCAGTGCAGTGTAGTATTTAAGTGCAGCGTTTTTGCCCTTGCAGACCATGAAAAGGACAGCCGGGGTGCTGACGGTGTATTCAATGACTATGAGCGTACCTACCCAGACCTTTGTTATGGTGAAAATGAGCGACAGCACAGCCATGAGAATGTGTATCCCGGCAAGGATAAACAGGATGCGTCCTGACTTTTTAGGAGCTTCGAGGAAACGTCCGCAGACCAGCAGAGCAATGGGAGCAAGTGGGATATATGCCTTTCCGTCGATGTACATACCGGCATTGACGATGTAGTTGATAAGTGGGAACACCGTGCATCCCAGCAGTATGACTGAAAGGAACCTGTCCTGACGGCGGCCGTAGGGCAGCAGGTACAGTGATGCGAACATGACCACTGAGGTCATGCCTACGGAGTAGCCGGTGTAGAGCATCATGTTCAGGTCAACGTTAGGCACCAGGATGTTGGTCATAGACATTTCCAGGTCGGTCTCGGCTCTTCCGGAGAGAAGGGCTGAGAGAACAGGTACCCACAGATAGGCTGAACAGAAGCATCCGAGTGCAGCGGCGGCTATTTTTTTCCACAGTGCCCGGAATGCAGAAACAATGGTGAACCTGCCGTCCTTTTCGAGCTCAAGATAGAGCATATAGGCTCCCACTGCTGCAAAGCTGCCCACGCTGAAATAAAAGCTGCAGCACATTACGCAGTATGTGCAGACAGCCATGGATACAAGTCTGAGGGGTGAATCCTTTTTTCCTGAGAGTATCAGCATCCATAGCAGGAAGGGGATATAGTTCATGAACATGATATGTCTGTGGCTGTGGAACATGAGCCCTCCTGAGCAGAGGAACATCACAGCAAGCAGAAGAGCTGTCTTTTTGTTGAAATGCCGTTTGAAAAATAGGTAGCTCAGCCAGCCTGAGCCGAGTACGGTAGCAAGGCTCAGGAGCTGTATGTAGGTGCTCATCCTCATGAACGGCATAGCGTAGGCCGGAAGGTACAGGGGATTTGCGACACCGTAGTAGGCATAGTTGTAGATGTTCTGACCTCCGCCAAGCTGGAGCGCAAGGTCAGGGAAGAGGTCGTGGGTCTTGTAGAAACGCTCCCGGAAGTACTCAGGTATAGCAAAGTGCTGGCTTTTCCAGTCCTTGTCCGAGCCCCACACTCCGCCCTGGCTCTTGAATACAAGCACTACAGAGACTATCAGGCAGAAAACACCGGAGAGCACTATAAGAGCGGAAAGGTCAGGGTGGGAAACGTAGAATTTCTTTATTTTTTTTATCATATATAGCTTGGCATGACTCAGTGTCAGGCAATGTCCTTTCAGAAAAATATACATTATTATTATACAATACATCCTGAAAAAAATCAAGGTCAATACAGGACAATATAGCTATTATAAATATCCGGGATATTTTTTAATGCCTTATAAGGATTTTTTACGTCTAATCTATTGACAAATCATACAAATTGTGATACAATAATACAAATTGCAAAAGAAACTTCGGTTTCAGAGCAGGAGCCGGGAGCACTGGCTTGCGGCCGGCAACTTCTGTTGCCTTATTGATTCGGTGCGTGCCGATAATTTTTTATAAGTTTTCATCAGCTTGTGAAAGGTCAATAAGAGTAGTAAAAGGTGTTCTTGCTTATATAGACTCTGAAACCCATGCGAAGTGTTATGCGATGTTTTCCGGTATTTCATGCACATACAGGCTGTGGAAGTCTGTGTGTGCATTTTTTTCTGAGGTGTGTATTATGGAAAATAAACTCAAGCTCTACGGCTTTAATAACCTGACAAAATCGCTCAGCTTCAATATATACGACGTCTGTTACGCTAAGACCCCAAAGGCTCAGCTTGACTATATCGCCTATGTTGACGAGGTCTATAATTCCGAGCGTATAACGGATATAATGACTCATCTTACCGAGATGATAGGAGCACAGGTGCTCAGTGTCTCACGGCAGGACTATGACCCTCAGGGAGCATCGGCAACATTCCTTATTGCCGACGATACGATGATACCTGCCGGCGGAAGTGAGACAGTTGCCCACCTTGATAAGAGCCATGTCACCGTCCACACCTATCCGGAGTACCACCCGGATACCAGCATAGCAACATTCCGTGTGGACATCGACGTTGCCACCTGCGGAAAGATAACTCCCCTTACTGCCCTTGACTATCTCATAGGCAGCTTTGACTCAGACATAATCACAATGGATTACCGTGTAAGAGGATTCACCAGAAATCTTGACGGCGAAAAGCTCTTCATCGACCATGACATAACATCTATCCAGAATTACATCGACTCCGCTATTCTTGACAAGTATGATGCAGTGGACATAAATGTCTATCAGGCAAATATGTTCCATACAAAAATGCTCATCAAGGAGATAGAGCTACAGAACTACCTGTTCAACACTGACGTAAGAGAGCTCTCACCAAGGAGCAGGCTGGATATAACTAATGCTCTCCAGAGAGAGATGATAGAAATTTTCAGCGGAAGGAACGTGTTCGGAAATGGCTGAGCTTTCACAGGTCAATGCCCCGATATATGAGGCTCTGAGACGTCTGCGGAGGATGAGAGTAGTACCTTTTGACGTCCCCGGACATAAGAGGGGACGAGGAAATATGGAACTCACTGAGTTCCTTGGCGAGGACTGCATGAATGTTGACGTCAACTCCATGAAACCTCTGGACAACCTCTGTCACCCTGTATCAGTGATAAAGGATGCAGAGGACCTGGCAGCCGAGGCTTTCGGAGCCGAAAACGTTTTCTTTATGGTAGGAGGAACCACCTCAGCAGTACAGAGCATGATAATGTACGCCTGCAAGGAGGGCGACAAGATAATCATGCCCAGAAACGTACACCGCAGCGCTATAAATGCCCTGATACTTACAGGAGCTGTGCCAGTATACGTTGACCCGGACGTCAATCATCAGCTTGGCATTGCACTGGGAATGTCTGTTGAACAGGTGGAAAGGGCGATAAGGGAAAATCCTGATGCTAAGGCTATCATGGTGAACAACCCCACCTATTATGGCATCTGCTCTGACCTGAGGCGCATCACGGAGCTGGCTCATGCACACGGGATGCTTGTGCTCGTTGATGAGGCTCACGGTACACATTTCTATTTTGGCAAGGATTTCCCTGTTACTGCAATGGCTGCAGGAGCTGACCTTGCCTCTGTAAGTATGCACAAGTCCGGAGGAAGCCTGACCCAGAGCTCCTTCCTGTTAATGGGAAAAGCTGTGAATGCGGACTATATGCGGCAGGTGGTCAACCTTACCCAGACTACAAGTGCATCCTACCTTCTTCTTTCAAGCCTTGACATCTCACGGAAGAGACTTGCTCTCAGCGGCCCGGAAATATTTGCGGAGACCGTTGAGATGGCAGAGTACGCAAGGGAAGAGATAAACGGCATAGGAGGATATTATGCCTATTCCCGTGAACTCATAAACGGCGACAGCGTTTTCGACTTCGACGTTTCAAAGCTCAGTGTGTACACCCTGCCTATAGGTCTTGCAGGCATAGAGGTCTATGACCTTCTCCGTGACGAGTATGACATTCAGATAGAATTCGGAGATATAGGAAATATCCTGGCCTACATTTCCGTCGGAGACCGCAAGAGAGACATAGAGCGGCTCATCAGTGCAATGGCAGAGATAAAGCGCCGTTTCGGCAAGTCCGAGGCAGGTATGCTCACTCAGGAGTACATCAACCCCATTGTAGCTGAAACTCCGAGAAAGGCTTTCTATGCAGCCAAGAGGTCAGTGCCACTTGAAGAGGCTGCTGGAGCCGTGTGCAGCGAGTTCGTAATGTGTTACCCGCCGGGTATACCGATACTTGCTCCCGGAGAGCTGATAACCCCTGAAATAATAGAGTACATAAAGTACGCAAAGGAAAAGGGCTGTCAGATGACCGGCACTGAAGATATAAATATAGAACGTCTGAATATACTGACGTGAAAGAGGGAATTTAATATGAAAAACGCTGGAATAAAAATGAGTCTGTTAATGGGCGTGACACTTAGTTTCTTCCTTTCTCTTACAGGAACGCTCTCATCGGGAAAATTTGTGCTGCCGTCCTTTCTGACGACATTTGCAGCGAGCTTTGTTATCAGCCTTATAATAGGACTGATAGTCCCCATGAGAAAGGTAGAGGGCGGTGCAGTACGTGCCTGCGGTCTCAAGGAGCATACACTTCCGGCAAGGCTCGTATCCTCACTGGTATCTGACCTTATCTACACCCCCGTCATCACACTGGCGATGATATTACTGGTACGCAAAATGGCCTCAGCCCACAGCGAGAAGCTCCCGCCGTTTGGTGTGATGTTCGGTTCATCACTGATACTCAGCCTGCTCGTGGCATATGTCATAATTTTCATCGTAACACCTATATATGTTAAGGTATGCTTCAAGAACAGCGGAAACGGCGGCCCTCCTGAAAACAAGTGAGAGCAGCTATGACAACTTACTGAACGGAGGGAAAAAATGGAATTATGGTTCACGGAGCGTCACACTCCGAATGTAAAGTTTTCGATAAAGGTAGACCACCAGTTATACAGCGGAAACAGCGAGTTCCAGAGGATAGACGTTTTTGACTCCAAGGAATTCGGCCGTTTCCTCACACTGGACGGCTACATGATGCTCACCGAAAAGGATGAGTTCATCTATCACGAGATGATAACTCACGTACCTATGGCAGTACATCCGGACCCACGGAATATCCTTGTTATCGGTGCCGGAGACGGCGGTGTAGTCAGAGAGCTCACACGCTATCACAGCGTGGAGAGCATAGACCTTGTGGAGATAGACGAGCTTGTGGTCGAGGTCAGCAAGAAGTACCTGCCGACTACAGCCTGCCGTTTTGACGACCCAAGGGTACACGTATACTACGAGGACGGTGTAAAGTTCATACGCCGCTGCGAGAACAAGTACGACGTTATCATAGTTGACTCCACTGACCCCTTCGGTCCCGGAGAAGGACTGTTCACAAAGGAATTCTACGGAAGCTGTTTCAAGGCACTGAGGGAGGACGGCATAATGGTAAACCAGCATGAAAGTCCCTTCTACGATGAAGATGCCGCAGCAATGCAGCGTTCCCACAAGAGGATAGTGGAGAGCTTTCCGATAAGCAAGGTCTATCAGGCACACATACCCACATATCCCTCAGGACACTGGCTCTTTGGATTTGCGTCCAAGAAGTATCATCCGACCAATGACTATAACGGCACAAAATGGAGTATGCTGGGTATAAAGACCAGGTACTACAATTCCCGTCTCCATGTGGGATCATTTGCACTGCCGAATTATGTAGAGGAGCTTTTGAAGGATGTTGAATAAGAATATACAAACATTCATCGCCTGTGACAGCGAGTATGAGGATTCAAAGATAGTCCTCTTCGGAGCAGGCTTCGACGGAACTACCAGCTTTCGTCCGGGTACGAGATTCGCACCCTCAGCCATAAGGAACGAGAGCTTTGGCATTGAGACCTACAGTCCCTATCAGGACAAGGATATGACCGACTACAGCTATTTTGACAGCGGAGACATAGAGCTCCCCTTCGGAAGCACCAGCCGTGCAGTTGCGGACATTGCCATGCGTTCGGACCAGATACTCACCGACGGCAAGCTGCCATTCATGATAGGCGGCGAGCACCTTGTTACACTGGGTTCAGTAATGGCAGTCAAGGAGAAGTATGACGACCTGTATATCGTACACTTTGACGCTCATGCAGATCTCCGTGACGACTACCTTGGCCAGCAGCTCTCTCATGCCTGTGTGCTCCGCAGATGCTGGGACCTTGTTGGTGACGGACACATCTTCCAGTTCGGTATCAGAAGCGGTGACCGTGAGGAATTCCGCTTTGCTGACCAGCACACAGAGATGCATAAGTTCTGTTTCGACGGCCTTGAAGAAACTGTTGAAAAGCTCAGGGGCAAAAACGTCTATCTGACTGTAGACCTTGACGTCCTTGACCCTTCGGTATTCCCCGGTACAGGTACTCCTGAGGCTGGCGGAGTCAGCTTTGATGAGCTTAGAAAGGCACTGACCCTTGTGTGCAGCAGTCTGAACATAGTTGGCTGCGACGTCAACGAGCTCAGCCCTGTATATGACCAGTCGGGAGTTTCCACAGCAGTTGCCTGCAAGATGATCAGAGAGATGCTTCTGGCGCTGTCATAGGAGTCTGCTGCCCATGAGAAGAGAGTTCATTGATGATACGGCGGAACTGGACGACCCCATGGGGAGAGTTCAGGCACGGAAAGGCAGATACGGCCTGTGGATAGGACTTCTGCTTGCTTCATCGTTATTTGTCATCATCCCGGTCCTTGTACTGCTCGCAAACCGCAGTTATGCGGAGAGGTGTACAGAAAGAGTGACAGCGATAGTTGCGGAGAACCGCCGTGTAAACAGGGATAAAGTTACCTACCGGCCGGTGTTTGAGTACAGCTATCAGGGGAGGAAGTACCTGACGGCAAGCAACACATCCTCAAACCCTCCGGCATTTGAAGTAGGGGAGAAGGTGGAGCTCTATTTAGACCCTGACGACCCTGCGAAGATATACGTTCCCGGAGATAAGACCATTTATATTGTCTGCGGTATATTGGGAGGTATCGGAGCAGTGCTCGTGCTGTTGCTGCTGATAAAGCTCATCATTGAAATAAAGGACCGCAATAAGCCGGACTGCGAGATCGTCGAGATGAAGTACTACTGATACTGAATATCAATGATGGAGGGAAAATGAGGAAACTACTCAAGAATAAACGGGACCGCAGGGTATTTGCAGCAATGTCCGTTGTTTTCCTGCTGCTGCTTGTGGGGTTCATGAATGCCCGCAGCTTTGAGCGGGACTGGTACAACATTGAGTACAGGGACTACCAGAAGGAGCCGGAACGCTATACAGTCACGGATGTCCCGATAAAAGAGTTCAGGACCTACAGCGGCTCTAACGACAAGTCCCTGACTATCACTGACCTTTATTTCACAGCGATAGTTGAGGTTACCTACGCAGGCGGCCAGACCGACACCTACCGTGTCCCTGCCGCAAACGGAGACAAGGTCGGTGACAAGATAAAGATAGCCTACGATAAGCGTTACGACGATGACTACGAGACAATGCTGAAAGCCGCTAAGACCTCCGAAGGCGACCCGTATAAGACCGCTCCGAGGGTAGGTCATGTGACGAATACGAAGTATTCAACTGGTATACTTATCGCAGAGGCGGTCCTCTGCATAGCAATGTCAATGTTCATTTTCAGAAGGCTGAGAGCGCCGGAGGATGATGATAGGTTCTGAGCCTGTACTCAGATGAAAGGAGCAAGAAATGTTAGAAGCAGGAGCTGTCATCGCAATGGTTCTGATAGCTATATTCCCGGTCATAGGGATAGCAGGACTCGTCTCCATGTCCAGGCTGAGAAAAAAGTGTACACAGCGGGTTGATGCCAGGATAGTCCGGCTGGAGGAGCGAGTCGACAGCCGGGGAGTGGTCTCATTTTACCCCGTTTTCAGCTACAGCTATGGCGGAGTGGACTACGAGAAACGCAGCGGCCTCTCCTCGTCATCTCTGCCTTGCAGTCCCGGAGACTATGCGGAGCTCCTCATCGACCCGGAGGAACCGGAGAATTTCATCTGTCCCGCTGAGACAGGCTCCGAGAGGACACTGTATATGGTATGTATAATTGCCGGGACTGCACTTATAATTATGTTAGGTGCCGCTGCATTCGGGATGCATATGCTGATGTAACACTTTGAAATATAAAATCTAAACGGAGGAATCAAAAATGGGAAAATGTATGATAATCGGCTGCGGAGGAGTTGCCTCAGTAGCTATCCACAAGTGCTGTCAGAACAGCGAGGTATTTGATGGTATAATGATAGCCAGCAGGACCAAGTCCAAGTGCGACGCTCTCAAGGAGAAGCTCCAGCCTGCCACCAAGACAGTCATTGAGACTGCTCAGGTAAATGCTGACAATACAGACGAGCTCATCGCCCTCATTGAGAGCTACAAGCCTGATGTTGTGCTCAACCTGGCGCTTCCCTATCAGGACCTTACTATTATGGACGCTTGCCTTGCAACAAAGACTCATTACGTTGATACAGCCAACTATGAGCCGCTTGATACAGCGAAGTTCGAGTACAAGTGGCAGTGGGCATACCGTGAGAAGTTCGAGAAGGCTGGCATAACTGCACTTCTGGGAAGCGGTTTCGACCCCGGAGTTACCGGAGTTTTTTCTGCATATGCAATGAAGCATGAGTTCGATGAGATAAATTACATCGACATCCTTGACTGCAACGGCGGCGACCATGGCTATCCTTTCGCAACAAACTTCAACCCTGAGATAAACATCCGTGAGGTGTCTGCAAAGGGCAGCTACATCGAGGACGGCAAGTGGGTAGAGACAGAGCCCATGGAGATAAAGCGTGTCTATGACTTCAAGGGTGTGGGCAAGAAGGATATGTACCTCCTCCACCACGAAGAGCTGGAGTCCCTGGCTCTTAACATCAAGGGCATCAAGCGCATCCGTTTCTTCATGACCTTCGGACAGAGCTATCTGACTCATCTGAAGTGCCTTGAGAATGTTGGAATGACTTCTATCGAGCCTATAATGTACGAGGGCAGGGAGATAGTACCTCTCCAGTTCCTGAAGGCAGTGCTTCCGGACCCTGCATCACTGGGTCCAAGAACAGTCGGAAAGACCAATATCGGATGCATCTTCCGTGGCAAGAAGGACGGCAAGGATAAGAATTACTATCTTTACAATATATGCGACCACCAGGAGTGCTACCGTGAGGTAGGCTCACAGGCGATCTCCTACACTACCGGAGTTCCGGCTATGATAGGAGCTATGATGATAATGACCGGTACCTGGAAAAAAGCAGGTGTATATAACATCGAGGAGTTCGACCCTGACCCGTTCATGGAGGCTCTCAACAAATGGGGACTTCCCTGGGAAGAGGACTTTGACCCGGTACTGGTAGACTGATGATATGATATAGGAGGAAGAAAAATGATAGTTGTCAACACAGATTTCGTAACAGGAAAGAATCTCATGACTCTCAGCCTGGTGAAGGGCTCGACGATCCAGTCCAAGCACTTCGGCAAGGATCTCATGCAGGGATTCAAGACAATGGTAGGCGGCGAGCTCAAAGGGTACACAGAAATGATGAATGAGGCTCGTGAGATAGCTACCAGCCGTATGATACAGGAGGCTCAGGCAATGGGCGCTGATGCGATAATCAACGTCAGATTTGCTTCATCTGCAATAATGCAGGGAGCAGCCGAGGTCATTGTATACGGAACAGCAGTAAAGTTTGTATGATGACTGAATTTTTACCGGATATCAAAAGCCTCCCCACGCCGTGCTATGTCATTGACGAGGGGAGGCTCGTCCGTAATCTGGAGATACTGAAAGGAGTTCAGGAGCGGACCGGAGCTAAGATACTCCTTGCACAGAAGGCGTTTTCCTGCTATCATCTGTACCCTTTGATAGGAGAATACCTTGCCGGCACAGCTTGCAGCGGACTATTTGAGGCAAGGCTGGGACATGAAGAAATGGGTCTGGAAAATCACGTATTTTCCGCAGCTTACAGGGAGTCTGAGATAGACGAGATAATAGACTGCTGTGGACATATCATATTCAACTCCTTCACTCAGCTTGACAGATACCGTGACCGTGTGCTTGCAGCAGGCAAGAAGATAGGCCTGAGAGTGAATCCGGAGTTCTCAACACAGGAGGGACATGAGATATATGACCCATGTTCTCCTTTGTCAAGACTCGGAATTACTGCCCGGAATTTCCGAAGAGATGACCTCAGGGGAGTGACAGGACTGCATTTCCACACGCTATGCGAGCAGAATTCCGACGATCTTGAACGTACACTTGATGCAGTTGAGGAGCGTTTCGGAGATGTCCTAATGGATATGGAGTGGGTCAATTTCGGCGGCGGACATCACATAACCAGAAATGATTACGACATTCCCAAACTGGAGCGCTGTATCCGCCGTATGCAGGAGAAGTACGGTCTGGAGGTCTACCTTGAACCCGGAGAGGCCATTGCACTCAACGCAGGCTATCTTGTAACAGAGGTCCTTGACCTTACAGAAAATGATATGCCCATAGCAATACTGGACACCTCTGCGGCTTGTCATATGCCTGACGTCCTTGAGATGCCCTACCGTCCGCCTCTTATAGGCTCCGGAGAAAAGGGGGAGAAGGCTTTTTCATACAGACTTGGCTCACAGACCTGCCTTGCCGGTGACTCTATCGGAGAGTATTCCTTTGATGCTCCTCTTAAAATAGGAGACAGGCTCGTTTTTGGAGATATGGCAATATATTCAATGGTCAAGAACAATACCTTCAACGGAATGCCTCTGCCGTCTATACTGCTGCTGCACCGTGACGGCAGCTACGAAGTGCTCCGTGAGTTCAGTTATGATGACTTCCGCAGCAGATTATAAGGAGTTGGCGGTATGGATATTGTGATAAGAGGATACAGAGAAGAGGATATTTCAGAAATGGTCCGTATCTGGAATGAGGTTGTGATTTCCGGCGACGCATTTCCTCAGGAGGAGTGTCTTGACATTGACACTGGAAGAGATTTTTTCAACGCTCAGAGTTTCTGCGGAGTAGCAGAAATATCTGGAAAGCTATCAGGACTTTACATTCTTCATCCGAACAACGTGGGGCGCTGCGGACATATCTGCAATGCAAGTTATGCGGTAAGTTCTATGAGCCGTGGGCTTCATATCGGTGAGAAACTGGTACTTGACTGCCTTGAACAGGCTAAGCGGCTTGGTTTCCGTGTGTTGCAGTTCAATGCTGTGGTTGAGTCAAATGTACACGCAAGGCATCTCTATGAGCGCCTGGGATTCGTACAGCTTGGCACTATTCCCGGCGGATTCCGTATGGATGACGGCACATATGCAAATATATGTCCGTATTATCATACACTTTGAGTATATCTGTTTTTTTATATAGATAGAGTAAGGGACGCTTTGCAGCGTCCCATTTTCATAATATATAATACATACAAACAGCCCCCATGGAGAACCATGGGGGCTGAAGTTTCAGCTTAGGGAACTACATACAAACAGCCCCCATGGAGAACCATGGGGGCTGAAGTTTCAGCTTAGGGAACTAAGCTCATTCATCTTCTCTGCGCTTTCTTGAAACGAATGCGGTAGCTGCTGCGAGAGCTAAAGCTGCGAAAGGAACTGCAACTGTAGCAACACCTGTCCGAGGTGAATCGGCGGCTGCGGAAGGCTTTGTAGTTGTGGATGCTGCTGTAGTTGTTGTACCGGCAGCGCCCTTTGTTGTGGTTGTTGAACCAGCAGAAGAAGTTTCAGAACTTGTTCCTGTTGTGGTCGTTGTAACAGTTGTTGTTGTTGTGCTTGTTGTAGTAGTTGTTGTGAGCACATCATCTGTGATAGTTACCTTTGATGCGGAAGAATCAACTCCTACATCGCCGGTTATAACACCTCTGATTATCTGGAATACGATGTCTGTTGTAACGTCGTATCCGGCAGGTGCTGCATCCTCATGGAGAGTGTATGTACCGTCCGGCAGGTCTCTTACGAATGTAGAGTCTGAACCGGAGATCCATGTCAGGCTGCTGCTG
The DNA here is from genome assembly GCA_902762855.1 of Ruminococcus flavefaciens. GTDB lineage: Bacteria > Bacillota > Clostridia > Oscillospirales > Ruminococcaceae > Ruminococcus > Ruminococcus flavefaciens_V. The sequence goes on along the minus strand of CACWPR010000039.1, from coordinate 892 downwards.
TTTTCTGTGGAAATGAGCTGTCCGTCTGTACCCATTACGACCTTGTCTATGTCGAATACAACGGGTCTTCCGGTCAGGTCTGTTCCTGTGAGTGTGAGCTGTGCGCCGGGAACTTCTCCGCCGAGTACGCTTGCCTTGCTTATTGCAATATCAGTGAGTGTAAAGTCATCTGTTACAGTAACTGTTCTGTCGCTTATGCCTGTAGAACCTGTAACAACTCCGTCCTGGATAGTAAATTCAATGATAGTTGTAACTTCGTATCCGGAAGGTGCTGCGATCTCTTCGATGAAGTAAGTACCATTGGGGAGGTCCTTAACGTAAGTCGAAGTAGAACCGGAGATCCATGTAAGGCTCTGACCGTCGGTCTGTGACACGAGAACTGCATCTCTTCCGAGGTCAACATTGTTTACGTAGAAGTCGATAGGAGTGCCATCGGGAGCTGTACCTGTGAGAGTAAGCTGTGCACCAGGGACCTCGTCAGCGTAAACGTTCTTCTTGCAAACCTCAACAGAAGTAAGGATATCGTCGATCATGGTAACAGTTGAACCTGATACAGCAGGTCCTCCGCTAACAACGCCGTCCTTGACATCGAAAGTAATGTCAGTAGCAACAGCGTAGCCGGAAGGAGCAGCTACCTCATGGAGAGTGTAGGAGCCGTTTACCAGTGAGCTTACCTTAGTTTCGCCTGTACCTGAGATCCATCTGAGTGAGTCGCCGCTGCTGATGAACTGTGAGCCCTCGCCGCCGGTGAACTGGTCGTCAGTGAATCTGATGATGTTTCCGTTTTCGTCCTGTCCGGTCAGAGTAAGCTCTGCACCGTTTATTTCAGTTCCGAATACGTCCTGCTTGCTGATGTTGAGGTTTACTACGAGTGTTGTAGTAGTGGTTGTTG